>JAEIOF010000161.1 GCA_016342445.1 Verrucomicrobiota bacterium
AGAAGCGGGGGTCGATCTCGTCGAACTCGGTCTTCCCTTTTCTGACCCGCTGGCCGACGGGCGCGTTAATCAGGACGCCGCCACCCGCGCGCTGGAAGCCGGCTCCACCTTCGACGGGGTGATGGAGTGTGTCAGAAAAATCCGCGAGCGCTCGCAGATTCCGATGATTTTCTACGCCTATCTCAACGTGCTAACTGCTCGGGGTTTTGAAAAAGCGATGGCCGAGGCCGCCGACGCAGGGATCGACGGATTCCTGATTCTGGACATGCCGCGTGAAGAGTCCGGCCCGTACAAAGGGGCCATCCAGTCCGCCAACCTAAACAATATTGTTTTGATCACCCCGACGACGCCGGAAGAGCGGATGGAGAAAATCGTCAAAAACGCCAACGGCTTTGTTTACTGCGTTTCGCGCGAAGGGGTCACCGGCGTGCGCGACACAATCGCGGAGGGGGCGCCCGCGCTGGTTGCGCAGATCAAACAGCACACGAACCTCCCCGTTGCGCTCGGCTTTGGAATCGGCACCCCGGCACAGGCCGCCGAAGCCGCCGGCTATGCCGACGCCGTGGTCGTCGGAAGCGCCATTGTGAATAAATTTCATAACAACCCGCACACCGAAGAGGGCCGCGCCGATGCGGCGGCCTTCGTCGCTGAAATGGTTCGTGCGGTAAAGGAGATCTAAATGACAGGACGTTACGCAGTGATTATGGCGGGCGGGAAGGGCGAGCGCTTTTGGCCGCTGAGCACCTCGAAGCATCCCAAGCAGCTTCTCGCGCTGGTGGGCGATAAAGCGCTGATCGCGCAGGCGGTGGATCGCCTCGACGGGTTGATTCCCCCGGAAAATGTTTTTGTGGTGACCAATGCCGATCTGGTTGACGCCACTCGCGCGGCCGCTCCGATGCTTCCGCCGGAAAATGTGGTCGGCGAGCCGATTGGCCGCGATACCGCTGCGGCGGTCGCCTGCGGCGGCGCGCTGGTCGCCGCGCGTGATCCCGAAGGCGTGTTCGCGGTTCTCACCGCCGATCAGGTGATGGGTAATCTGGATGTTTTTAAAAACACGTTGCGTGGCGGAATGGATCTGGCGGAGTTCAGTGAGATTCTGGTGACGATCGGCATTCAGCCGACCTTCCCGAGCACCGGCTTCGGCTACATCGAGTCGGGCGATGATTTTGGCGAGGCCGAAGGCGTTCAGTTTAAGCGGGCGGTTCGCTTCGTCGAAAAACCGGATGCTCAAACGGCGCAGAGCTATCTCGATACCGGAAAGTTCTTTTGGAATTCCGGCATGTTTATCTGGTCGGTTCCAACCCTTGGAAAAGCCTTTGCGGCGCACTGTCCGGAAATGAAAACGCTGATGGACGACCTGACGGAATACGCCGCGCGCGGCGAAATTTTCCAGGGGCTGGAAAAAATCTATCCAACCCTTGGAAAAATATCGGTCGACTACGCGCTGATGGAGAAGGCGGATAATATTGTGATGGCCTGCGGCACGTTTATATGGGATGACGTCGGTTCGTGGCCCGCGCTCGAGGGGCATTTCCCGAAAGACGAGAGCGGCAACACGCTGATCGGAACCTGCGAGCAGATCGATTCGAAAAACAACATCATCTACTCCAAAGACCGTCTGACCGCTGTGATCGGTGCGGAAAATCTGGTGGTGGTGCAGGCCGATGGCGTGACGCTGGTCTGTCCGAAAGATCGGGCGCAGGATATTAAAGCGATGGTGACGCTCCTGCGTGAAAAAGGGGGCTGCGAGGGACTTCTTTAAACAGGAGGGGGACACAATGGATAAATGGCTAGACGCATTAAAAGAAATCGGGCTCGCGGTTTTCGGTCGGGAATCGACGTCGGAAATGTGGGCGGTGGTCGTTGTCTGCATTTTCGCGGTGTTCATGGTGTATGAAAAAATCGCAGTCGGCTTCCCCGGCAAGGGCAGCCGCTCGTTTCTTACGCTGATTCCAGGAATTGTTCTGCTGGCGCTGGCTTCCGTGGCGGCTCAGCTTTATTTGACGAACAGCTGGATCATTCAGACGGGGGCAATTTTGGCCGTGCTTTTGGTGGTGGTTCTTCCTCTGACAAAGGCCGTCGAGAAAACCTCCTATCTCAACGCGCTCCTCATTTGGACGGCCTGCGCTGTTGTGATGGGCGTGATCCTCTATATGGAGCCGCTGGTGGTTCAGTCGTTCCGCCGGGGGATCGAAAAGGGATCGCTGATGAAAAACCAGCACGAAATTGGGGACGATATTATGAGACAGGTGGATAAATAGTGGGGCGTATTCTGGGCATAGACCATGGCGATGCGCGCATCGGAATCGCCATGAGCGACGAAACCGAGTTTTTGGCGTCACCACTCGCCACGGTTCAGAACAAGAAAACCGCCATCGATGAAATTGTTTCGATGGTCATGGAGCACAAGGTGGGGATGATTGTCGTGGGACTGCCGCGCAATATGAACGGAACCTACGGCCCGGCGACGGAAAAGGTCCGCGCCTTTATCAAAAAACTTTCTGAAAAAACCGCCGTGCCGATTGTCGAGTGGGACGAGCGGCTCAGCACGGTCAGCGCGCACAGCGACTTGCGCGCGGCCGGCCTCGACAGCCGTAAACACAAAGAGGTGATCGATAAGGTCGCCGCCCGGATTATTCTTCAGAACTATCTCGATGCGAAAACGACGGCTGAAAAAATGGAAGGCGAAAAACCATGAGAAAGAAGCTGGCAGGTTTGGGGCTGTGCGGGGTGGTTTGTCTGCTGGTCGGTGCGGTGGCAGTTGAAACGGTTGAGTGGGTTCAGGAAAACAAAATCATCAGCACGACCAGTGATATTTTTAATGTCTACTTGGAGGCCAGAAATGATTTTCCACCGCTTCCGCTCCCCATGGGAGTGGACGATCTGATCAGTCGGATGGAAGAAGATGACTGGTCTTTTCTGAACGATCACTGGTACATCGATCAATGTGGCTCCACTCTCTATATTTCGAAGGACTCAAAGATGGCAAAGCAGTTTGAGTTGCCTCTTCAAATTCTCGTGATGGAAGACATTCGCATGGGAAGTGTTACGATTTACTGTGAGGATGAAAAAGGCCAGTGGGAAGGATTGGCGCTGTTTGATGCCCCGCTCATTATCGACGAAACGGATCCGTTGTACGCCGCACGGAGTGCCGAAGAAAAGAAACAGAATTTATTCTGGAACCTGACTGAAACCCGTATTCGCTGGACAGCCACCTTAAAGCCGGAGTCTGACATGCTGGCAGACTTCGTTTTTCAGCGTGATACAGCGGCGGAGTTGGCGAGTCTGCTGGAAGAGGATGGTGCAATGGCGATGATGTCGGTTCCGCCGGAACACACCAATGACATCTGGATTTCCTGCGAACCGGTCAGTAACGGATTCGATCTGGCAGTTTACTGCCC
>JAEIOF010000003.1 GCA_016342445.1 Verrucomicrobiota bacterium
CTTTGCGCAGTCCGCTGTAGGTGCGCCGCAGGCAACCGATGACGATACCTGCAAGGGATTCTCCGTCATGCACATCAACGCCTGTCTGCCGGATCGCTGCGGCCTCCATAATTATCTGGCCGAGTTTTTCCGGATCGGACAGGGCCTTTTTAAGGCCTTCGGCTGAGTCCGTGTCGCTGGACTTTCCTTTCAAAAACGCGACGATTTGGGTGATCTGAGCCGGCGGGATTTCCTCGAGCCCTCCTCCGTCGCCGTCGCCTTTTCCGGTTTTTCGCTCGCCGGAGCGCAGGGTGACATACTTCACATCTTCGAGTTCAATATGCTCCAGCCCACTTCCCGAAAGGGCTTCTTTCATTTTGGAATCCGAGGGGGAACAGAGGGCGACCAATAGTTGTTTGAGTTCATCTTTCGAGAGGCCTGCGTGTAAAACCAGATGGGAGACCTTCATGGTGACGAGTCGTGTTTCGAGCGTGCGAATTGGGATGTCCCGGACGGTGACGGGCTCGTCATCTACGGTCAAAACGCCGTTGAACGAGCCGATGGTCACGCTGCTGCGGCTTTTCAATGTCTCATGGAGACTCTCATAGGACTGGTCGACAATCTGATCCACGGAGGGGTGATCGGTGCCGTAGACCGAAACGGTTCCGAGACCCCGGCCGATGGCCATCAGCACATTGCGCAGTTTGGGGGTGATCTCTTTTCCAGAGGGGCCGGTTTGGGATGATTTCATTACAACGTCCTCACTCACTTGCTTAAGCATACGCATTCTTTTTTGTGCGAGTGAGCATAGCGGCGAAAAGAAATTGCTTCCAGCAAAAAAATATATGCCGCTATCCGGCAAGACCCCATAAGGAACTTTTTCCAACCCTCGGAAAAAAAGAGTCCGGATTTTCCAATCATTGGAAAAATCCGGACTTACCCTTCCAGAGTCTGGAACGGGGGCGCTTAGCCGACCATCTCTTTGGCGACGTTGTAGACGTTGTCGGCGGTGAAGCCGAATTTTTCGGCGAGCAGTCCGCCCGGCGCCGAGGCGCCGAAGGTGTTTTTGCATACGGTTGCACCGGTGCGGCCGATGTATTTTTCCCACCCGAAGGAGGTGCCGGCTTCAACGACCATGCGTTTGGTGCAATCATCGGCCATGACTTCGCTCTGGTAGGCTTCGTCTTGCGCTTCGAACAGTTCACGGCAAGGCATGTTGACCACACGGACGTTAGTGCCTTCGGCGGCCAGTTTGTCAGCGGCGTCCAGGGTGATTTTCATTTCAGACCCCGTCGCGATCATGAGCAGATCCGGTGTGCCTTCGCCGCTCTGGAACATGGTGTAGGCTCCTTTGATGAGCTGGCCGTCCATGTTGTATTTTTCACGGTCAAGCACGTCGAGATTCTGGCGCGTCAGGCAGAGGACGGTCGGTCCGCTAGTGTTTTTGAGCGCGGCAATCCATGCGCATCCGGTTTCTTTCGGGTCGCTGGGGCGAATAACGGTTACGTTGGGCATCATGCGCAGGCTGTTGATGGTTTCGATCGGCTGATGGGTCGGTCCGTCTTCGCCCACCCAGAAGCTGTCGTGGGTGAGGACGTAGATGACCGGCAGGTTCATCAGGGCGGCGACGCGCAGGGTGGGGCGGAGATAGTCGGCGAAGACCAGAAAGGTGGCGCCGTAGATACGGAAGCCGCCATGAACCTGAATGCCGTTCATGATGGCACCCATTCCGAGTTCGCGCACCCCGTAGTGGAAGTTGCGGCCTTCGAAGGCGTCGTTTCCAATGTCGGAGTAGTCGTTCAGGTGGGTCATGTTCGATCCGGCGAGGTCTGCCGATCCCCCAACGAGGAAGGGAAGCTCCTTGGCGAGCTCTTGCAGGATTTTTCCGGAGGCGACGCGGGTGGCGAGTGCCTTGTCGAAGATCGGCATTTTTTCGATGAGCGCTTCAGGAATTTCCTGTGTCATGTGGAGATCCCACTGCGCGGCGAGGTCGGCGTTTTCGGCCTGCCAGTCAGCGAAGATCTTGTTCCATTCGCTTTCCACCTTTTTCATTTCGGCGAGGCGGGCGGCAAAGATGTCGCGCACTTCCTGCGGGACGAAGAATTTTTCTTC
Source organism: Verrucomicrobiota bacterium (assembly GCA_016342445.1). GTDB lineage: Bacteria > Verrucomicrobiota > Kiritimatiellia > Kiritimatiellales > Tichowtungiaceae > Tichowtungia. The sequence continues at coordinate 2,092 of JAEIOF010000003.1, forward strand.
GGACATGCCGAGCGCTTTTTTGGTGAGAAGAACTTCTGCTTCGCCGAGCGGTGCGCCGTGGCAGTCGTGGCTGCCTTCTTTGTTCGGGGAGCCAAAACCGATTTTGGTTTTGCAGACGATGAAGGAGGGCTTTTTGGTTTCAGCCTGAGCGGCTTCGATGGCGCTCTGAATTTCGGCGTGGTTGTGGCCGTCGACGGTTTGGACGTGCCATCCGTAGGCTTCCATGCGTTTGACCACATCGTCGCTATAGGTGATGCGAACGTCGCCTTCGATGGAGATGAAGTTTTCGTCGTAGAAGACGATCATTTTACCTAGACCGTGATTGCCGGCGAGGGAGAAGACTTCGTTGGAGATCCCTTCTTCGAGTTCGCCTTCGGAGCAGATGACGTAGGTGTAGTGGTCGACGATTTTTTTGGATTCGGTGTTGAAACGGGCGGCGAGCATTTCTTCAGCGATGGCCATTCCGACGCCGTTTCCGCAGCCCTGTCCCAGCGGGCCGGTGGTGGTTTCGACGCCGGGCGTGTGACCGTATTCCGGATGGCCGGCGGTTTTGCTTCCCCACTGGCGAAAGTTTTTGATTTCGCTCATCGGGAGGTCATAGCCTGCGAGGTGAAGCAGGGAGTAGATGAGCATGGAGCCGTGTCCGGCGGAGAGGACGAAGCGGTCGCGGTCGGCCCAGTCGGGGTTTTCCGGATTGTGTTTGAGGTATTGTGCCCAGAGGACGGCGGCGACATCGGCCATGCCCATCGGCATTCCAGGGTGTCCGGAATTGGCGGCTTGTACGCCGTCCATCGAAAGACCACGAATCGTATTGGCAATCAGTTTGAGATCCATTTTCTTCTCCTTATAGTCGTTAAAAATCTTCCGCTCTGCTAAAAATCTGAGCGAACCTACCGAAAAGCACGGAGGCTTGCTAATGCGAAATCCTATAAAATGATCGATCTACACTGCCATTCCGTTTTTTCAGACGGCACCAACACACCGGAAGAGCTGGTTGCACTGGCCGAACAGGGCGGGCTGACCGCGCTGGCGCTGACCGATCACGATACCACCGACGGACTTGAGCGCTTTATGGCCGCTGGCGCTCAGTCATCGGTCGAAACGCTTGCAGGCATTGAGTTGAGTGCTGAGTTCGGAGAAAAAACGCTCCATATTCTCGGCTACGGGTTTGATCCCGCCAATGCCGCCCTGCAGGCCGCCCTGAGCTGGGTGCGAGACGGGCGGACGGAGCGAAATTTCCAAATATTGGAAAAACTCAATGCGCTCGGCTACAACCTGACCTATGAAGACGTCCGCAAACACTCCGCCGACGATCTGATCGGCCGTCCGCATTTTGCGGCGGCGCTGATCGAGCAGGGTCACTTTAAGCACAAGAACAAGGTGTTTCAGCAGTTGCTGGGTAAAAACTGCGCGGCGTATGCGGATCGCCGTCGTTTGACGCCTGAACAATGCCTTGAACTGATTCGCAGTGCCGGCGGGGTTCCGGTGATTGCTCATCCCGGGCAGATGAAGTTGACCCGCAATAAACTGCGCCGTCTGGTCAAAAAGCTCAAAGAGCAAGGGCTGGGCGGGCTGGAGGTGTGGCATTCAAGTCACCCCGAATATCAGATTCAAGCCTTTGAGGGGATCTGTGAAGAGTTTGACCTGATCGCCACCGGCGGAAGCGACTTCCACGGTAAATTGACGCCCGACCTCTCTCTGGGAATCGGTTTCGGCAATCTGGTTGTTCCCGATGAGGTGCTCGTAAACCTGTTGCCATAAAAAAAGCCCGGCGGATGCCGGGCTTTCGTGTGAAGAGAGGAACGGATTATTTACCGAACCCGAACTTCCACCATTTTTTGCTCTTTTCCTGGGCTTGGGCGCAGGATTTATCCGTCATTTCACAGGCAGCTTTATCTTTTGCGCCTTTCACTTCACAGGCAGCTTTATTTTTCATTCCCTTCATGTCGCAAGAGGCTTTATCCTGCACGCCCTTCACCTCGCATTTAGCGGCTTGCATTTTGCAAGCGGCCTTATCTTTAGCGGCATCGGATGAGACTTCGCATGTTCCGCAGTCGGCCATCACGGCTCCTGAAAACATCAGGGTTCCAGCTATGAGCAATATCCATTTCTTCATCGTGTACTCCTCTTTTCGCAGAAGCCTGAATTAGCCCCGCCAATTAATGTGACCTTTTTACTATGGTTTGTGAAAAGTGGCAACCACTTTCTGATCCGCGCACCGGAAAACAGGAAATCGGGCGATCAAGATTGAATCCCCCGCGCTGCGCATTCAAGATGTGGCCTGATTCACCCTGAAGGTCGTCCATGAAAGTTGTCATTGCAGAAAAACCATCGGTCGCCCGCGATATTGCCAAGGTGCTCAACATCACCGACAAGAAAAACGGCTACATCGAAGGCCGCGGCTGCGCCATCACCTGGGCCTTCGGCCATCTGGTGACCCTTCAGGAGCCGGGGGAATACGATCCGGCGCTCAAACGCTGGTCGCTCGACTCCCTTCCGTTTGTGCCCGACGAGTTCAAACTCAAACTGATTGAAAACCGAGGGGTCAACGAACAGTTCGGCGTCATCAAAATGCTGTGCGAGCAGGCCGAAGAAATCGTCTGCGCAACCGATGCCGGGCGGGAAGGGGAGCTCATCTTCCGCTACATCCTCGCGCTCTCCAACTGCGAGGATAAACCGATCCGCCGCCTCTGGCTCAACTCGCTCACTCCCGACGCCATTCAGGAGGCGTTCAAAAATCTCAAGGACGGCCACGAATACGACGCGCTCTACGCCGCCGCCCGCAGCCGCAGCGAGGCCGACTGGATCGTCGGCCTCAACGCCACTCGCTACTGCACCGTCCGCCACGGCCGCCTCGGCGGCGGGGACGACCGCGTTCTCTGGAGCGTCGGCCGCGTGCAGACCCCGGTGCTCGCCATGATCGTTCAGCGCGACGACGAGATCGACCAGTTCCGCGCCAAGCCCTTCTGGGAGCTGACCACGAACTATCGCGACACCACCTTCAAATACAGCGGCGACCGTTTCCAAACCTTGGAAAGCGCGCAACCTCTGCTCGGAAAGATTACGGGGCGGCCGTTTGAAATCACCGGCGTCACCGGCAAAGAGAAGAAAGAACAGCCGCCGCAACTCTTCGACCTCACCACGCTCCAGCGCGAAGTCAATAAACAGCACGGACTCTCCGCCGCCGACACGCTCGCCGCCACCCAAACCCTCTATGAAGCCAAGCTCGTCACCTATCCGCGAACCGACTCGCGCTATCTCAACAAAGACATGCAGCCGCGCATTCCGAAAATTTTCCAGGCATTGGAAAAAATCCGCGCCGAGCAGATCGCGCCGCTCGATCTCGCCAACCTTCCGTTTAGCAACCGCATCATCGACGACAAAAAAGTGACCGATCACCACGCCATCATTCCCACCGGAATTCTGCCGGGCAATTTGGGCGGTAACGAACAGATCGTTTACAGCGCCATCACCACCCAGTTCATCGCCGCCTTCTATCCCGTCTGCGTCAAAAAGATCACTACCGTCGACGGGGTCTCCAACGAAGTGGAATTTCAGGCCAAAGGCACGCAGATCATTGAGCCCGGCTGGACCGTCCTCTTCCCGAAAAAGAAAAAGAAGAAGGACGACGACGAAGAGCAGACGCTGCCCGAATTCGTGAAAGGTGAACAGGGGCCGCACGAACCCGCACTGCGCGAAGGCAAAACCAAACCGCCGCAGGCCTTTTCTGAAAACTCCCTGCTCGGCGCCATGGAAGCCGCCGGCAAGTTGGTGGATGATGACACCCTGCGCGAAGCCTTAAAGGAGCGCGGCATCGGAACGCCCGCCACCCGCGCAGCCATCATCGAAACGCTCCTGCGCCGCAATTATATCCGCCGTGAGAAAAAACAGATTCGCGCCACCGACATGGGCCGCATCCTCATCGCGCTCATTCAAGACCCGCTTTTGAAATCGCCTGAAATGACCGGCGAGTGGGAAGCAAAGCTCAAGCAGATTGAGCGCAAAGAGCTGGACGATAAACAGTTCATGACCGGTATCGGCGATTATATCCGCGGCGTCATCGACACCGGACGCTCCGGACAGTTCGACACCAACCGCATTGGAAGTTGTCCGCGTTGCGGAAAAGAGATCATCAAAGGCCGTACCGCCTACGGATGTTCCGGATGGAAAGAGGGCTGTGAATTCGTCCTCAACCCCGCCTACAAAAACCTCTCACTGACCGCCAACCAGATTCAGGTCCTGTTGCAGTTGCGCGTCCTGCCGTATCCCATCCACGTTGAAGGCGAACTCCGCATCCTCATTCTCTCCACCCAAGGCGATCTCATGGATCTGCGCCTCCCCTCCGCCGACCGCCAAAAATCCGAAAAGAAGCCGGATCGTCCGGCAAAAAAGGGATAGGGTCATCGCAGTGTGGGTGATAATATTTTCAGACAACGGCAGATCCGCCAAAGGAGGGAACGTCTTCAACGAGCGACTTGTTCTGCGTAGCTGTAAATGTGAAGAAGAAAGCGTTTCAACACTTGGTTTTAAAGATTTGTCTGATATCTGATCCTGTTTAGTTGAGGACTGATGGTGAAAATGATGATCGGCAATTGAATAGGCGAGAAACCTTAGTCAATTCTTGTTTGATATAGAATGCGGCATGGGCATTAGGCAAAATTATTACCGTTCCGGCGCGGTGGATTTGAAAAAAATGATTTTGACCTTAATGATTTTGCCAAATCGAAGCTGAGTAGGGCGTCGCGTCTACACGTTGGTTTTCAACCTGTGGAAGCTTTTTGGCGGCTTTGCGACTTTGGCGAGAGAACTCTCTTCAATCCTTGGGAAACAGCCCTGATAGTATCAAATGATACTATCCGTTGATGAGTTGGAGATCTGCTTGTGCTTCTGTGCCGCAAGACTTCAGATGAAGTGGTCCCTGACCTTTGACTTCCGACCTCTGATCTCTATTTCTATTTCTTCTCGTTCCACGCGGCGATGCACTCATCGATCGTCAGGTCGTAGAGGGGAGCCGGGGTCGGTCCGATAATTTGATAAGGGAAGAAGGGTCAGCCCGTGATTTGTAGCATTTAGGGACAGGGGTCACGTATTATAGGTAAGTCAAGGCGTAGTTCTCCACGAGGTGAAACCAATCGTGTTTTTGAGCGTTGATTTACCAGACCACCGTTGCATTACGGGGCGCGTCTCTTGCCTTGTGCCATTCTGACTGTGCTGAGTTCTACGCAGAGTGTTTTCGGATCATCACGGCCGCAAAAAGGGGGCAAAAAGGGAAAAAGGGGTCAAAAAAGGAGATTCTAAAATTGCCGCTTCGCTCCTGGTCCAGTTGGTCAGACCCTGTCCTTCGGACGGTCTCAGGCTGACTTTCCTGTCATGCCATTGGGATTGAACGAAGACTGGTACTGGTATTCTTCCTGAAAATTGGTTAACAATGCTCGCAAAGAGGAGCGGGTAACGTTTATATGAAAAACGATTTCCATGATGCCGACTTTCTGTTGCAGAACCTCATGGATCACATGAAGGATAATATTTACTTTAAGGATCTGCAGTCCCGCTTTTTGATGGTCAATCAGGCCTTCTGTGACCGCATCTGTTTTCCTCCTGATCTCATAATCGGCAAGTCGGATTTCGATTTGTTCACCAAGGAACATGCCCAGAAGACCTTTGATGACGAGCAGCGGATTATCTCTACCGGCGAGCCGCTTCTCGGTGTGGAAGAAAAAGAACTATGGGCGGATGGTCATGTTTCATGGGCTTCTACCACAAAGATGCCGTTGAAAAACGATGACGGGGAGATTATTGGAACGTTCGGGATTTCCCGCGATATCACTGAGCACAAAGAAGACGAGCTGCGCATGGCTCGCTATGCCGAGCAAGTTCGTCGCATTAAAGAAGAGATGGAGGATGGTGTTCGTATGGCCAGCGAGTTGCAGAAAACCTTTTTTCCGCACTCCTACCCCCTTTTCCCGGAGGGGGCCCGGCCTGATGAAACGTGTGTCGACTTTTTCTATGACTACCGCGCCAGCGGAATGGTCAGTGGCGACTTCTGCACCATTCGCCGACTATCCAGCACACAGGTTGGAATTTTCCTTTGCGATGTGATGGGGCACGGCGTGCGCGCCGCATTGGTCACTGCACTGATCTACGCGATGAGCGAAGAGGTCTCCGATCTCGAAAACGATCCCGGACGCTATCTCAGCCGCCTCAACAAACTGCTTTCACCTCTTCTTCAGCAGGAAGATATTTTCCTCTATGCGACCGCCTGTTACATGGTGCTCGATGTTTCTACCGGATTGCTGAGATTTGCCAATGCGGGACATCCGATACCCTTGCACTTTAAGGTCTCGGAATCCCGTGTCGCGTGGTTATTCGACGATAAAACATTGTGCGGCCCGGCGCTGGCCATTGTTGAAGACGCGGAGTTTTCGACAGGCACCATAGAACTTCAGCCCGGCGACTCCATCGTTGCATTCACCGATGGACTCTACGAAGTGCTCAACGAGCAAGGTGAAGAATTCGGCGATGCGCGTCTGCTGGAGGCTGCGCAGCCGTGGGCTTCCTCTCCGCCGGATCAGCTGCTGTCGGCATTGCTCGACTCGGCGAGCCGCTTTGCCGGGAAGGAAGGGTTTGATGATGACGTTTGTCTGGTCGGCTTCCGGCTGAAGCATCTTTTGTCAACGGGAGAAAAATCCTCATGAGTGACAAGCCCATAGATAAAGCCTCTTTGCTGAAAAACCTCATGGATAACATGGCGGACAGCATCTATTTCAAGGATCTGAAGTCCCGCTTTATAATGGTGAACAGAACCTTAGCCGAGGCCTGGGGTTATTCCTCTCCGGAAGAACTGGTAGGCAAAAGCGATTTCGACAGTTTCCGCCAAGCCGATGCCCAGCAGATGTACGAAGATGAAAAGTCTATCATCAAGAGCGGGAAGCCGGTCATAGGCATTGAGGAAGAAACGAACTGGAAGGATGGGCATGTGGCATGGTCGTCCACATCCAAGATGCCGCTGTACGATTTAGAAGGAAATATTGCCGGAACCTTTGGCGTCTCGCGCAATATCACCGATCACAAAATAGCCCAGATTCGCGCCATGAATTATGCGAAAGAGATGAGCGCCATCAAGGAGGAGATGGAGGAAGATCTTCATATGGCTGGTGAGCTGCAGAAAACCTTTTTCCCTCGCAGCTATCCTGTTTTCCCGGCGGGCGTCGACTCCGAAGAGAGTTGCGTCGACTTCCTTCACCGGTTTGAACCGTGCAGCGATATCAGTGTCACCGGAGACTACTGTTCTGTTTCGCGTCTGTCCGATACCGAGGCCGGCATCTTTCTTTGTGATATCCGCAGCATCGGTGTGCGCGCCGCGCTTGGCACCGCGCTCATTCGCGGCATAGTTCAGGAGATTTCATCGCTTAGGCTCGATCCGGGAGCATACCTTAGCCGTCTGAACGAGCGGCTCCTGCCGCTATTGCGTGCTAGCGGAAACCTGCTCGATATCACCGCCTGTTATCTTGTGGTAAATCTCACCTCGGGGGAAGTGCGATTCGCCAGTGCGGGTCACCCGAGCCCGATTTGTTTTCCAAAAGCGGGCGATGTCCACTACTTGGTTGACGCGACCGGTTTTTGCGATCCCGCACTGGCCGTACAGTCTGATGTGACGTACCGCACCGTCAAGTGTCAGGTCGCCCCCGGTGATGCGGTGATCCTCTTCACCGACGGGCTGTGCTGTGTCAAAAACAGCAGGGGGGAACCGTTCGGGGGAGAGCGGCTTCTTGAAGCCGCCCGCTGTCTGAATCGCGAACCCCTTGATGAGATTTTTCAAGGATTGAAAAATTCTGCCAAAGCGTTCATCGGTGGCGGAGCCTTCACCGACGATATCTGCCTTGTCGGTTTCCGACTCCGCCATCTGTTGACCTCTTCCTGATATTCGCAGACAACGGTTACATCGTCTCGAATTCCACGGCGAAGCACTGGGGAGCCGGGGTTAGGAGCCGGGGTCGGTCCGATAATTTGATAACGCTTCGCGTTCGGGGAAACTTCTTGGCGACGTTGCGACTTGGCGAGAAAAACCTTTCCAAGCATTGGAAATTCCTAATCCGCCTTCTCATTCCAGGCGACGATGCATTCATCAATCGTCAGGTCGTAGAGGTGGTTGCAGAACTGACAGCGGATGCTGACGTCCTCTTTTTTCTTTACGATTTCCATTCGCTCGGCGATCGGCAGAGTGCGAACCACGGCGCTCATTTTTTCTTTGCTGCACGGGCAGACAAACCGCGGCGGGTTGCAGGTTTCCATATAAAAACCGTCAAAGCCCGCCTCGTTGGCGATCAGCTTGGCCGCCAGCGTTTCCACATCGCCGTCTTGCGCGAGCCGTTCCCGAAAGGCGGGCTCGTCCATGCGGCGGCGAATGCGGTCGAAGAGTTCCAGATCGGTTCCCGGCAGCGCCTGAATCATCCATCCGCAGCAGAGCCGGATCGGGTTTTCCGGATCGGGGTTGAAGCCGATCATGGCGTTGATGCCGGTTTCCACCTGGTCGCTGACGCAGTGGTAGAAGGCGAGGTCTTTGGCTGCATCGTGCAGCGAAACGGGCGCGGTGCCGGAGTTGAGGATTTTGCCGCCGTGCGAGGTCACCACCTGCAGGTCGCCGAGGTTGCCGTAGAGCGCGTCCAGATCTTCCGCGCCGCCGAGCTGGGCGGGGGAAATAAAGCTGCGGACGGTGCCGTCCTGTCCGGCGTCGGCCACGATGGTTCGCAACGCCCCCTGATATTTCCAGCAGACATTGATGCGGTGGTCTTTCGGGAGAATCGCCGCACTCAGCAGCGCGCCGGTCAGCGCGCGGCCCAGAATATGGGCGGCGGCCGGGTCGCAGTTGTGCCGGACAACGATTTCGTTGACGGTGGTGGTGGTGACGGCATAGCTGAACGCGATGTCGAGACCCTTAAAATGTCCTTTGAAAAGTTGGTCGTTCATAGCGGCGATGGACTCAAAAAGAGATGCCTACGACAAGAGAAAAGCGATGGGGATTGTTTGGATGGTTGACACGGAGGCTTTATAAGAACAGCATTTTGTTAAATTGGAGATTGCAATGGTTAAGATGGAGAGCATGGCACGGACACTGATGCATGGGCGCCTCCTGCGATGCCCGATGGGCGGGAATCCTCCCGACTGTCCGCTTTATGAAATCCGCCTTCTGCCATTTGAAGAACGGATCATATGGCTCGAATCCAAGACGGATTTTGAGCTGACATCGCTCTTGGGATACCATCTGAACTGTTTCGAAAAAAAAATCTCCGGCGTTGCCTGACGCCGGCCCGTCCGGGGGCTTCACGGTTCAATTCCTTCACGAACTCGCCGCGACCTTGCGGGGGAGCATTGCTGGAAGTCTTGTGTGGTGCAACTTGCATCCGCTGAGGCTTGTCCGTATTCTCCCTCGATGAACTTAGAACGAAAAAGCGGAATTTTACTTCACATCACCTCGCTGCCCGGACCGTGGGGCATGGGCGAGCTCGGTCCGCAGGCGCGGGCCTTCGGGGAATTCCTCGCCGCGGCGGGCCAGAAGCTCTGGCAGATTCTGCCGACCGGCCCGGTCGGCTACGGTTTTTCACCGTACTCGTCGCTCTCGGCTTTCGCCGGGAATCATTTGATGATCAGCTTTGACGAGTTGATCAAAGAAGGGCTTCTTTCAAAACAAAATCTGTCACACTTTCCGGAGTTCGACCCGCATCATATCGACTGCGCCGCCGTCACGGAGGCGCGCGAAAAGATTCTGTTTCGCGTGGCCGAGCGCTTTGTTCCGAACCGCGCCTTCCGCGCCTTCTGCAAAGAGGAGGCCGCCTGGCTGAACGACTACACGCTGTTTATGGCCATTCGTGAAGCGCACGAAAACGCGTCCTGGACCGAATGGCCGGAGGCGCTGCGCGACCGCGATTTCCAGGCATTGGAAAAAGCGCGCAAGCAGTACGCCACGGCGGTCCGCCGCCATGAGGTGTTGCAGTATCTGTTTTCCAAACATTGGAAAAAAATGAAGAAATTTTTCCAATCATTGGAAATCAAACTGGTCGGGGACATCCCGATTTTTGTCGCCGGCGATTCGGTCGACGTCTGGGCCAACCGCGAGCTGTTTTTTCTGAATCCGGACGGAACGCCGACGGTGGTGGCGGGGGTTCCGCCGGACTATTTCAGTGAAAGCGGTCAGCGCTGGGGCAATCCGCTTTACGACTGGGCCGCGCACCGCGCGAGCGCCTATAAATGGTGGACGGAGCGGATGCACCGCATGTTTGAGATGACAGAGATCGTGCGGATCGACCACTTTCGCGCGTTTGAGGACTATTGGGAAATTCCGGCCAGCGAGCCGACCGCGATGCACGGCCGCTGGGTGAAGGGGCCGAACGGTGAGTTTTTCCAAGCCTTGGAAGAAAATCTCAGAAAACTTCCGGGGTTTGGAGAAAACTTCAACTTGGCGGAACACGTGATTGCCGAAGATCTCGGTGAAATCACGGACAATGTGCGCAAGCTTCTCGCGGACTGCGGCTTCCCCGGTATGGATGTTCTTCAGTTTCGTTTCGGTGAAACCGAGATGCACAAGCACGGCTACCATCCCGAGGGGAGCGAAGAAAATCAGGTGGTCTATACCGGAACACATGATAACGAGCTGACCCGGACGTGGTTTAAGCACCTCGACGAAAGTGAGCGGGCGCGAGTTTTGCACTATTTACAAAGCGACGGAACACAGATCCATCGCGATCTCTGCGCGTTGGCTCTTCGCGCGCGCGCCAAGTGGGCGATTCTCCCGTTGCAGGATGTGCTCGGGAAGGGCGCGCGGATGAACCGGCCGGGCAATGCCAGCGGGAATTGGGGTTGGCGGGTTTCGGAGGACATGTTAATCCCTGACGCCAGCGAGTGGTTGCGCGATTTGACGAAAACAAACAAACGCTAAGAACAGGAGTTCAAGATGGAAGCAGATATTGTAAATGGCGGGTGGAAATATTTCTGGATGATTTTGATTCTGCTCGGCGGGTTTGTGGCCGGAAAGCTGCTAAAGGTGTTTGCCGAAAATGCGGCTCAGCGATCCAATCTGCACGAGGGCGCATTCCGCCGGACGATTCTTTCTTTGATGTCCCGCACGGTGATGTTTCCGTCCGCCGCGCTCGGCGTCTGCCTGGCTGCGAAGATGTGGTCGCTGACAGAGCAGATGGCTGCCCTGCGCGATGACGCGGTCGGCGTTCTGTTGGCGGTAACGGTGACGTATGTCATCTATCAGCTGGTTGAGCTGATGGATTACTGGATGAAACGTTTGACGGCCAAAACCGCCACCACGCTTGACGACATGATGGTGCCGCTGGTTCGCAAGACGCTGCGCACACTGACCATCCTTCTCGGGCTGGTGCAGATTGCTCAGCAGCTGAGCGACAAACCGATTACCTCTATTCTGGCCGGACTCGGCGTCGGCGGTCTGGCTGTCGCGCTGGCCGCGCAGGACACCATCAAAAACTTTTTCGGGTCACTGGTGATTTTTGCCGACCATCCCTTCCAGTTGGGTGATCGCATCGTAGTGGATGGCTCTGACGGCACGGTCGAAGATGTCGGTATGCGTTCCACGCGGATTCGCACACTCGACGGGCATCTGGTGACCGTTCCCAACGGCGAGCTCGCCAATAAAATGATCCGCAACATCAGCAAGCGTCCGTATATTAAACGGGTGGCCAACATCACGGTCACCTACGATACGCCGCCGGAAAAAGTGGAGCGGGCCATTGAGATCATTAAGGAAGAATTGGATCGGTATAACGAAAAGCTGCATCCGGATTTTCCATCGCGAGTCTACTTTAACGATTTCAACGCCTGCTCGCTGAACATTCTGGTGATCTACTGGTTTGCTCCGCCGGAATACTGGGACTTTCTTGAATTCGATCAGGCGTTCAATCTGGCGGTGCTCCGGCGCTTCAACGAAGAGGGCATCGAATTTGCCTTCCCGACCCAGACGCTCCATCTGGCGGGCGATGCAAACCGTCCGCTCAATGCGGTCGGTGTCAGCTAAAGTTGCGGTTCCGCTTGAGTGATGACCGTCTCCGGCTTCGCGCCGGAGAGGTCGATCATGTCCGCGAGAATCTGAAGTGTTTCGGCCAGAACCGGATCGTCCTTATCCTCTTTATTGCTGACCAGGTTCTCCTGAAGATTTTCAAACTCTTCTTCGGCGCGGATTTCATTCACGCGGTCGGATAGTTTCAGCGAAACCGTCGGGGTTTCCATCCGCGTGCGAATCCGGTCGCGGGTGGCGAGGAAGGCCTGGAAGGAGGGGGCGTCGGCCATCCGCGCTTCGGAACGGGTCAGCAGCTCGGAAAGCATCGGTTTGACCGAGGGACGCCAGAGGCGGTAGTAGGCGCGATCTACCTGAGACCAGGGCAGGGCGTAATCAAGAAACTCTTCGCCGATTTCAAGCGAATCGAACAGGGAGGGCAGAACGATGTCCGGCGTCACCCCGCGCATCTGAGTTGAGCCGCCGGAGATTCGATAAAAACTGGCGGTGGTCACTTTAATGGAGCCGAGATCCTCCGTCAGTTTAGAGAGCGGGTAAACGGTTTGGACGGTGCCTTTTCCGTGCGTTTTCCGATCGCCCACAATCACGGCGCGGCCATAGTCCTGCAGGGCTGCCGCAAGAATTTCAGAGGCGGAGGCGCTGAGCCGGTTGACCATGACAATCAGCGGGCCTTTGTAGAGGGTGGTGGGATCGCCGTCGGGCAAAACCGCCACGCCGCGCCGTTCGCGCACCTGAACCACGGGGCCGAGCGGAATGAAAAATCCGGTGATGTCGATCGCCTCGGTCAGCGAGCCGCCGCCGTCGTTGCGCAAATCAACAATCACGCCGTCGATATCGTTGGTGGCGAAACTTTCCAGAATGCGGCGCACATCGACCGAACAACGGCGCGCGTCGGCATCGCCTTCGCGGGTGCTTTGGAAGTCGGCGTAAAACTCGGGGAGAATCAACTGTCCGATGCGAAGCGTTCCCTGCGGAGTGGCAACTTCGTGAATTTCACTTTTAGCCGCCTGTTCCTCCAGTTTCACCTCGTCGCGGATCAAATCAATTTTTTTTGTCCGCGCGCCGGTGGCATCGGAGGCCGGGATAATGGTGAGAACCACTTTGGTTCCGATTTCACCGCGAATCAGTCGCACGGCTTTGGAGAGCGGCCAGTGGAGAATGCTCTCCGATTCGCCGTCGCCCTGGGCTACCGCGATGATTTTATCGCCGGGTTGCAAGCGCCCGTCGGATTCGGCTGGACCGCCTACAATCAAACTCTGAATTTTGGCCGCCCCGTCTTCACTGCGAAGCATGGCGCCGATCCCTACCAGCGAAAGGCGCATATGGATGTCAAAATCTTCTACGCCGCGCGGGGAGAGGTAGTCGCTGTGCGGGTCGTAACTGCGGGCGAAGGCGCTCAGGTAGCGTTCCAGAATGGTTTCGCTGTCAAAATTGTTTTCGATGAGCAGTTGATACTGCTTGTAGCGTTCGCGGACAAATTCGGTTGGAGAGAGAATCTCCGCGACCTCCACATCGTTGGTCGAAACAGCCTCCGCCTCGTCCCCCTTCTCTGGCTCGGCTTCGAGCGCGGCAACCCGGCCCACCACTTCGTTTTTGATCTTCTTATTCCATAAAATGTCCCAGTCCGTCTCGGTTCCGGGCCACGGCTCCTTATCGCGTTTCCAGCGGTAGGTCTCCTCGGTGGTCAGGTCAAACTCGTGATCGAGCAACCGGTTGACGTAAGCCGTCCGGTTGTTGACGCGTTCCTTAAACCGGTCGAACACCACCTGCGCAAAGTCGGCGTTTCCCTCTTTGATCAGGTCGTCCAGTGTGGTCGCCTGCTGCTGAAACTCCGCGATATCCGAGGCGAGAAAATAGGAGTGGTCGAAATCGAGCGAATCGATGAACAGCATCAGCGCGTTGGTTGCAATCGAATCGTCAAAGGCGTCGCGGTTGAGATGGATGTGGGGCAGGCGGTCGGCCACCCGGGTGGCGATTCGACCGATCGGGAAGGGGGTCTTCGGTTGCTCGACCACTGTTTCCGCAAGGCTCTCCGGTTTTCCGCAGCCACTTAGAAACGCTGAAAAGAGAAGGGCGAGGTATAGAAATTGTTTGCGCATAAGGGTTACAGTGTAACACAGCCCCTCTCAAAAACGAAAGCCCGTTGTCGACTTTGGTGGATTTTTGGGTTGTCCCGTGCGCCCGTCCCGCTAAGCTCAGCCGCTTTAACGAAATAACCGGAGAATTTGTATGTTGCTGAACAAACGCCGTGAATGGAAGGCTCTTTCCAAGCATTGGAAAAAAATGGAACTCACCCATCTGCGCGAGCTGTTTGCGGAGGATCCCCGCCGCGCCGAAACCTTTTCGCTGACCGCCTGCGACCTGACCCTCGACTATTCCAAAAACCGGATCACGGAAAAGACCCTGCGCCTGCTGAGAGAACTGGCGGAAGCCACCGGTCTCGCGGATCAGATTGAAGCCATGTTCACCGGCGAGAAAATCAACCGCACCGAAGACCGCGCCGTATTGCATACCGCGTTGCGCGCCCCGCGCGATTCCGAAGTATTCGTCGATGGCGAGGACGTCATCCCCGCCATTCACGACGTGCTCGACCGCATGGCGGCGTTTTCGGAAAAAATCCGTTCCGGCGAATGGAAGGGTCACACCGGCAAGCCGATCAAAAACATCGTCAACATCGGCATCGGCGGTTCCGACCTTGGCCCCGTCATGGCCTATGAAGCGCTCAAGCCTTATTCAAAGCGAGATCTGAAGATTCTGTTCGTCTCCAACGTCGACGGCACCCATATCGCTGAAGCGGTGCGTGATCTCGACGCTGAAGAAACCCTCTTCATTGTCGCCTCCAAGACCTTCACCACGCAGGAAACCATGACCAACGCGCAGAGCGCGAAAGACTGGGCGCTCGCCGCGCTGCACGATGAAGCCGCCGTCGCCAAACATTTCGTCGCGCTCTCCACCAACGCCGATGCCGTTTCCGCGTTTGGCATCGACACCGCCAATATGTTCGGTTTCTGGGACTGGGTCGGCGGCCGCTACTCGCTCTGCTCGGCGATCGGGCTGCCGGTCATGCTGGCGATCGGGCCTGACAACTTCCGCGACATGCTCGCCGGCTTCCACGCCATGGACAATCACTTCCGCGCCGCGCCGTTCGAAGAAAACATGCCCGTCACCCTCGCGTTGCTCGGCATCTGGTACAACAACTTCTTCGGTGCCGCCACGCAGGCCATCCTGCCGTACGACCAGTATATGAGCCGCTTCGCCGCCTACTTCCAGCAGGGCGACATGGAATCGAACGGCAAAACCATCACGCAGGACGGAAAGCGCGTGAAATGGGAAACCGGCCCCGTCATCTGGGGCGAACCCGGCACCAACGGACAGCACGCCTTCTATCAGCTGATCCATCAAGGAACCAAACTGATCCCGTGCGACTTCATCGGCTTCTGCAAATCGCAGAACCCGCTCGGCGATCACCACGCCAAGCTCATGGCCAACTTCTTCGCGCAAACTCAGGCACTCGCCTTCGGGAAGCCGGCCGATGAACTAAGAGCCGAAGGAACGCCGGACGAACTGATCCCGCACAAAACCTTCGAAGGCAACCGCCCGACCAACACCCTCATGGCGGAAAAGCTGACCCCGGCCGTGCTCGGACAGCTCATCGCCCTCTACGAACAGAAAATCTTCGTGCAGGGAATGATCTGGGACATCTTCTCCTTCGACCAATGGGGCGTGCAGCTCGGTAAAGTGCTGGCCTCGGCCATCCTTCCGGAACTGGAGGGCGACACCGAACTCAAGCACGACAGCTCCACCAACGCGCTGATCAGCTACTTCCGCGCCAACAAATAAGTCGGCAGTGCCGACACTCATATTAAAAGGCTCCGCCATCCGGCGGGGCCTTTTTTTGTCGCAGGAGAGGAGAGGGGAGTTTAACCACTAATGAACACTAATTTTCACTAACAGAAGATTTCTCGCAAAGCCGCAAAGTTTCCAATGTTTGGAACTTTTGACCGAGCTTTTTCCAAGCATTGGAAAATGCAGGGAAATTCTCCGTAAGACTTTTTCCAAGGAAACCTTTTTCTGTTTTTTATATTCCGTTAAGCTCAATCGTATATTTCAAAAAATGTAATTGTTTCAGGTGAGTTAATTAGAGGCTAATTATGGATTCTGTAATTACAAAGATACGGCAGGTTTGGGCGGCACCATTACCGGGTCAGTGGTTGTGAGCTTTGCGGACGCAAAAGATCCTCAGCAGGCTATCAAGAGGGCACGAAGGCGGATTGTTAAGATGTCTAGAAAACACGCATGCAAGAATGCTAGATGGTATAACTTGTCGAAATATTTACCTCTCGGATATTCTCGGGTTTCAGTGCATCAAAAGGATCGAAGATGTCGGCATCTACATGGTCTTGATTCTGATCTCATCTGTACGATTCAAATCAGGCTCATATCGAGAATAAAGTCTCCGGATATTTTTGGGTCTACCATCGAGAAGGTAGGCATACATCGTATCGCTTGGAATAAAGCATGGTTGAAGAAGGGGTTAGTCCGATAATTTGACAACTTCGGTTTTTCCAAGCATTGGAACTTTCTGATCTCGTTTTTCCAAACATTGAAAACCCTTTTGCGATTTCTGCGCTTTTTCGCGGCAAAAATCTTCCCTGCATCATTTTCCATCCGTGTAGATCCGTGTTCATCTGTGGTTAAAACCTGATCCGCATGGTTTTTGCCGCTTCGCTTCTTTTGGAAATACCAAAAGCACTTTCGGAATACCTCAGGTCCAATGGTTGGAAAAAATAGCGCTAAAAGTTCCAAACCTTGGAAAAAAAGGCGTATGTTTTCCCGAACCTTGGAAAACGTGGAGTTTTGAATGGCCGTTAATTTAGCCGAGTTGATTTTGATCGGGTTGCTGGTGGACTGGGTGTTCCGGAAATTCCGGCTGCCGGGGCTGATCGGAATGCTGTTGCTCGGTGTCGTGGCCGGGCCGTGCGTTTTCAATCTGCTGGCTCCGGACTTTTTGGCGACCTCACAGGATTTGCGGCTGATCGCGCTGATCGTGATTCTGCTTCGCGCCGGGTTCGAGTTGAGCCGCGAGGCGTTGAAAAAGGCGGGATGGAAGACCCTGTTCCTTGCCTTTATTCCCGGCATTTTCGAAGGAACCGCCATCACGCTGCTCGGCCCGCGCTTCCTGCCGTTAACCACACTGGAATCGGCCCTGCTCGGTTTTATTCTGGCGGCGGTATCGCCCGCCGTGGTGGTGCCGCTGATGATCCGCTTTATCGAAGAGCGGCGCGGTGCGAAAAAGGCGATTCCCACGATGGTGCTGGCGGCGGCCTCGCTCGACGATGTATTCGCCATCACCATTTTCTCCGTTCTGCTCGGCCTCTACACCGGACATTCCGTTCAGCTCGGCGGCGCGCTGGCTGGAATTCCCGTCTCCATTCTGCTCGGGATCGGGATCGGCGCGCTCACCGGCTGGCTTCTGCTGAAACTCTTTGAACGCTTTAATCCGCGCGCCACCAAACGCACGCTGATTGTGCTGGGTGTTTCGATTCTGCTGGTGCGTCTTCAGTATCTTCTGGAAAACACGGTTCCGTTCGCCGCGCTTCTGGCGGTGATGGCGTTGGGATTTGTGATTCTCGAAAAGCGCGAGCACATGGCACACGAACTCTCTTCCAAGCTGGGTAAAATCTGGGTTTTCGCCTCAATCCTCCTGTTTGCGCTGGTTGGCGCGCAGGTGAATGTGGAGGTGGCGCTCAATGCCGGACTCGCCGGACTGGCCCTGATTGTCTGCGGCCTGATCGCGCGCAGTCTCGGCGTGCTCTGTTGTCTCGCGCGCAGCTCGCTCAATCGCGGGGAACGCATTTTTGTGGTGGTTTCCTACTGGCCGAAAGCCACCGTGCAGGCCGCGATTGGCGCGGTGCCGCTCGGCGCGATGCTTCGTATGGGCCGCGACCCCGCGGCGGGAAACATCATTCTTGCGGTGGCCGTACTCAGTATTTTGCTCACCGCACCGCTCGGCGCGGCGGTCACCGCCTGGGCGGGGCGGCGCTTCCTTTCGGTGGACGAGTCGGAGCATTCTGCCCGGGATGCCGCACAG
Organism: Verrucomicrobiota bacterium; assembly: GCA_016342445.1. GTDB lineage: Bacteria > Verrucomicrobiota > Kiritimatiellia > Kiritimatiellales > Tichowtungiaceae > Tichowtungia. The sequence goes on from JAEIOF010000003.1 coordinate 20,217, forward strand.
GAAAGTAATGCGTAGCCCGTAACGCTTGAATTCACACCGCGTTCTGGAATAATCACGCTGATTTTAAAGGAATAAATTTATGGAAAATTTCACACCCAGAGCCCAACGCGTTCTGCATTTAGCCCGCAAAGAGGCTGAGCAGTTCAATCACAACTATGTCGGCACCGAGCACATCCTGCTCGGACTCGTCGCCCTCGGAAGCGGTGTTGCCGTCAGCGCGCTTCAGTCGCTCGGCGTCGATCTGGAAGGGTTGCGGCTCGAAGTGGAGAAAGCGGTCGGAGTAGGGGCCGACACCAAAATGTCCGGCAATATCCCCTTCACGCCGCGCGCCAAAAAGGTGCTGGCACTGGCGACCAGCGAGGCCCGCTCGCTTAACCACAGCTATATCGGCACCGAACACATTCTGCTCGGCTTGCTCAGCGAGGGCGAGGGCATCGCGGCGCGCGTCCTCGAAAATATGGGCGTCGATCTCGACGAAGCCCGCGAGGAAATCATGTCCATGCTCGACCCCGACTACGACGGCTCCATGGAAGAGGGCGAAGAGGAGGGCTCCCCCTTTGGAACACAACAGCAGTCCGCCGACGGCAAAGTCGCCAAAACCCCCGCATTGAACGCCTTTGGCCGCGATCTCACCGAAATGGCGCGAAAAGGCGAGCTCGATCCCGTCATCGGACGCCAGAATGAAATCGAACGCGTCATCCAGATTCTCTGCCGCCGCACCAAAAACAATCCGGTTCTGCTTGGCGAAGCGGGCGTCGGCAAAACCGCAATTGCTGAAGGGCTCGCCCAGGCGATCGCCGACGGCACCGTCCCGCAACTGCTGGCCGACAAAAAAGTGGTCACCCTCGACCTCGCGCTGATGGTTGCCGGCACCAAATACCGCGGACAGTTCGAAGAGCGCATCAAGGCCGTGATGGACGAAATCAAGAAAGCCAAAAACGTCCTGCTTTTCCTCGACGAAATGCACACCATTGTCGGAGCCGGATCGGCCGAAGGCACGATGGATGCCGCCAATATCATCAAGCCCGCGCTGTCGCGCGGCGAACTGCAGTGTATCGGGGCCACCACCCTCAACGAATACCGCAAATCGATCGAAAAAGACGCAGCCCTCGAACGCCGCTTTCAGAGCATCATCGTCAAAGAGCCGACCCTTGAAGAAACCATCCAGATTCTCAAAGGCCTGCGTCCGAAATATGAAGAGCATCACCATGCAAAAATCACCGACGCCGCGCTCGAATCAGCCGCAAAACTCGCCGCGCGCTATCTGCCCGACCGCTTTCTGCCCGATAAAGCCATCGATCTGATCGACGAGGCGGGCGCGCGCAGTCACATTGCCCATATGGTCAAACCGCCGGAGTTTCAGGAAATCCGCACCCGGATGACCGAAGCCCAGCAGAAAAAAGATGCCGCCATTCGCGAGCAGAAATTTGAAGACGCCGCCGCCTGGCGCGATGCCGAGCGCAAGGCCAAAGAGGATCTCGACGCCGCCAAAAAAGCGTGGGACGCCCAGCAGGAGGAAAACGTCTCGGTCGTCGACGAAGAGGAAATCCGCATTGTCGTCTCCAAATGGACCGGTGTGCCGGTCGACAAAATGGGCGAGCAGGCGCTTCAGAAACTGCTTCAGATGGAGGCGCAGATCGAAAAGATTGTGATCGGACAGAACGAGGCCGTTTCGGCGATCAGCCGCGCGCTGCGCCGTTCGCGCGCCGAACTCAAAGACCCGCGCCGTCCGATCGGCTCTTTCGCTTTCCTTGGCCCGACGGGTGTTGGCAAAACCATGCTCGCCAAGGAGCTGGCCCGTTTTATGTTCGACGACCCCGATGCGCTGATCCAGATCGACATGTCGGAATACATGGAAAAATTCAACGCGTCGCGTCTGGTTGGCTCGCCGCCCGGCTACGTCGGCCACGAAGAGGGCGGACAACTCACCGAACGCGTCCGCCGCCGCCCGTACTCCGTTGTCCTGTTCGACGAAGTTGAAAAGGCTCACCCCGATGTGATGCACATGTTGCTTCAGATTCTGGAAGAGGGACGCCTGACCGACAGCCTCGGGCGCAGTGTCGACTTCCGCAACACCGTCGTCATCATGACCTCGAATGTCGGCGCGAGCCACATCGCCAAGGGCGGGCTCGGCTTTGCGCCGGAAAGCGCGGAGAGCGATTACGAAAAACTCAAAAAAGTGATGATGGATGCCTGCAAGGACACCTTCAAGCCCGAGCTGGTCAACCGCCTCGATGACATCATTGTTTTCCGCCAGCTCACCGAAAAAGATATCGAAGTCATTCTCGATCTAGAAATCGGGCGGGTGCAGGAGCGGGTTTCCGCGCGCAAGATCAAGCTCACCATTGCGCCGAAAGCCAAGGAATTCCTGATGGAGAAAGGCTTCGACAAAGCTTACGGCGCGCGCCAGCTGCGGCGTGCGGTGGAGCGCCATCTGGAAGACCCGATGGCCGAGGCCATCCTGCGCGGCGAAATTGTGCCCGACAAACCGGTCAGCGTTCGCGCCGGCAAAGACGGGCTCACCTTCGTGCAGTGAAAGAGCACATCATAGAACCCGAGGTCTGGACCTACACCTTGCCCGGCGGATGGGAAGCGCTGGCCGGAAAGACCGATGCCGACAACGACATCCTCAGCCTGAAAACCGCCGCGCCAAACGACCTTTGGTTCCACGCACACGGTTTGCCCGGCAGTCATGTGATTCTGCAGGGTCCCGTAGGCGAAAAAGCCTCCACCGAATTGATTAAAGCCGCCGCGGGCGTTGCGGCGTGGCACAGCAAAGCGCGCAATGCCGGAACGGTTCCCGTCTCCTGTACCGAGGCCAGAAACGTTTCCAAACCGCGCGGAGCCAAACCCGGCACCGTCCACATCAAACGCGAAAAAACCATCAAGGTTCGTCCCGCACTACCGGATCAAGCCGGCTCGTAGAGTCGATGATTTTTATAAGGGCAATTTTTTAAAGCTCTTGTTGAGTTTTTCATAATCCGTTATCGTGCTGCGCATTGAACGCAGTTTTCATCAGGAGGAACAGACTATGAGTGATCGCTTTGACGATTTGCCGGACGACGATAATAGACGTCCACCCCCGTTTACCTTACGCAAATCACCCTCTCTGCCGCCGGTGGTTGGGGCGTTGAGCGGTCTGTTCACTCTGGCGATAGCCGTTTTTGCACTTTTCATTTTCATCTGGTTCTTCTGCCGAATTGAACCGGGCGGCGGACAGATTGCCGTGCTGATTCATAAAACCGGAGAAAATCTGCCAGCCGAGCAGGTGCTGGCGCTCGATCCGAAGCAGAAGGGCATTCAGCTCGATGTGCTCGCCGAAGGGCGCTACTTCCGCAATCCCTATTCGTGGGGCTGGGAAATTCATTCCATCACCGACATTCCGGCCGGCAAGCTCGGTGTCGTCACCCGGCTTTACGGCCCGGATCTGGCCGCCGGAAAAATTCTGGCGGAAGACGGCACCAAGGGGATTGTTCCTGACGTGCTCACGCCGGGTAAATACCGTATCAATCCTTATGCCAACAACGTCGAACAGTTCGATGCCATCCGTATTCGACCCGGTCATGTCGGTGTGAAAACCCAGCTGGTCGGCGATGATGTGCTCAATAGCGATCTTTCGGAAGATCAGCGCAATACCTTCCTCGTTCTGGAAAACCTGAAAGGGGTGATTGCCGAGGTGATCGATCCCGGCACCTACTACCTCAATCCCTACGTCGTTAACGTGGTGGAAGTGAACCTGCAGAGTCAGCGCTTCGAAATGAGCGGCGATGATGTCATCAGCTTTCTGACGCTCGACGGTTTCACGGTAACGGTCGAAGGCACCATCGAGTTTGGGCTTGAACGCGAAAAATCCGCGCTGCTCACTCACCGTGTCGGCGATATGGACGACATCATCAAGAAAGTCATTCTGCCTCGCGCCCGAGGGTTCAGCCGGATCGAAGGCAGCAAGCATCCGGCGGTCGATTTCATCGTCGGTGAAACGCGCCAGAAGTTCCAGAGCGAGCTCGAAAGCCATCTGCGAGCCAAGAGTGTGGACTGGGGGGTCGATATTAAATCGGTGCTGATCCGCAAGATTATTGTTCCCGACGAAATCGCCAGCATTAGCCGCGACCGAGAAATCGCTGTGCAGGAAGCCCATAAATACGAACAGCAGATAGAACAGGCCCGATCCAAAGCGGAGCTGGTCAAACAGCAGACGCTGGCCTTGCAGAATGCCGAGAAGGTGAAAGCCGACACCGCCCGCATTCAGGCGGTCATCAGTGCCGAGCAAGGGCAGTCGGTCAACCTGATCGCTGCGATGCAGCGGTTTGGCGTTGCGAAAGTCGATTTGCAGGCGGCGGAATTCCAGTCGCAGGCGATTCTGGCCGAGGCGCGCGGGAAGGGCGATGCCATCAATGCCGGCAATGCGGCGGAAGCCTCAGTGGTCACCAGCCTGGTCACGGCCTTTGGCGGCGGACTCAATCTGGCCCGTTACGAACTCTATAAAACCATCGGACCGAAAATTGAGACCATCTTAACCAGCGATGCGGATAATGAGCTGGGCGGACTCTTCGGACCTCTTCTCCCGAAAGGAGTCAAATAATGAAAAGCATTCTTAAATTGGTTGCGCTACTCGTACTCGCCGTTGCGTTTGTGTACGGCGGGATCTGGCAATGGGGCTTCTGCCGTTTTTATGTTAAACCCAACCAGATGGCCGTTGTTACGACCAAAAGCGGCAAGCCACTTGCGGCGGGGCAGATTCTGGCCGAAAAGGGGCAGAAGGGGATTCAGCGCGAAGTGCTTGGCGAAGGACGGCATTTCCGCAATCCCATTATGGTCGAACATATCATTATGCCCGTTACGATTATTCTTCCGGGTAAAATCGGTGTGGTCACTTCTAAGGTCGGTAATGAGCTGCCCGCGGGCGAATTTCTGGCCGGCCCCGGACAGAAGGGGATTCTTCGCACGGTGCTCGGCCCGGGCAAGTATCGCCTGAATCCCTACGGCTACAAAATCGACATCGTCGATGCCATGAGCGTTCCGATCGGTTATGCCGGGGTCATCACCTCGCTTTCCGGCCAACAGGCTCCGCCGGGAGAATTCGCCGGCAACGATCAGAAAGGCGTGCGCAAAGATATCCTGCAACCCGGGCTCTATTACGTGAACCCGCAACAGTATAACGTCGACGTGCTTGAAATCGGCGTCAACCAGGTCACGCTCGCCGGAAAACTCGGCGGACAGGTTGTCACCAAAAACCGGCTCGAAGGGCAGAGCGCCGCCATGGATCGTCTGCAAAGCGCCGTTTTCGAGGAACAGCGCGCCAAGCGTGACAGCTACATTTCCAAAAGCTCCATGCTCACCCGTAAAACTCCGGCACCGGTGGCCGCGCGAACCGCTGCAGAACGCCTGCGCGGAACGCAACAGGCCGACTTCGGATTTTCTAAGGGTTATGAGGCGAATAACACCCTCGGCTTGGCTGAGTTTGTTGAGTTTCCTTCCCGCGACGGCTTCAGCATCAGCCTCGATATGAGTGTTGAAATGGAACTGCTTCCCAAAGATATCGCGACCATCTACAGCCGCTACGGCGATCTGCCCGCACTGGTCGATAAAATTATCATGCCGCAGATCACCTCCATCTCGCGCAACAAAGGCTCCGAGTATCGCGCCAAGGACTTCATCGTCGGCGAAGGACGTGAGGAATTCCAGAATGACCTCACCGCCGCGCTGGCCGCTACCCTCGGCGAAAAAAGCATCGTCGTGCATAACGCGCTCATTCGCCACGTTGTCGTGCCCGAGCAGATCCTCGACCCGATTCAGCAGGCCAGTATCGCCATTGAGCAGGATCTCACCAATAAAGAGCGGCAGAACACCGCCAAAAAAGAGGCCGAACTCAACACCGAAGTCTCGCTGATCGACCAGCGCCGCATGCAGGTTGAACAGGAAACCCGCAAACTCAAAGCCGAGATCAACGCCGACCAGGAAAAACAGGTTGCCGAAATCAAAGCCGAGACCACCAAACGCGTCGCCGAAATTCAGATGGAAACCGCCGTTATCCAGGCCGACACCGTCCGCCTTCTGGCGATTGCCAACGCCAACGCGCTCAAGCTCGTTGAAGGGGCCAGAGCCGACGGCTTCCGCCTCAAAGCCGAAGCGTTTAAAGATCCGGTTGCCTTCACCTATTGGGAAATGGCCAAAAACCTCAATCCCGACTTGAAGGTCAACATCCTGCACGCTGGCGACGGCACCCTCTGGACCGACCTCGAAAAAGCCACCCTCGGCGACCTCGGCGGCTCCACGCTTATGAGGAAATAACGAGAGTTTCCAAGGTTCGGAACTTCAACCCGCCTTTTTTCCAAACATTGGAAAAAGGGTGGGTTTCTTTTTCCAGACATTGAAACTTTCTGGCCTGGTTTTTCCAATGCTTGGAAAAACCATCATTTCATCTTCCAGGGTTTGGGCCTGAGGTATTCAGAACGTGCTTTTCGTATTCCGAAAAGAAGCGACCGAAACGGGAGCGGCAACATTTATCTCGCCAAGGCGCAAAGCCGCTAAGAACTTTCCAGCCATTGGAAAAATGAGACTGCCCCTGCCGCTGATTTTTCCAATGCTTGGAAGAAATTAGTTTAAAAGCTCCAAGGGTTGGAAACTCTGCGGTCTCTGCGGCTCTGCGTGGAATCTTCCCCTTTAAATGCGTTCGGGGGTTTCGATTCCCAACAAAGCTAGACCGTTTTTGAGGACGGACGCCGTCAGTTCGCAGAGGCGGATGCGGCTTTCGCGCGGGCCTTCTTCCGCCTTCAGGAACGGGACGTTCTGGTAGAAGGAGCTGTAGGCCTGCGAGAGGTCGTAGAGATAGTCGGCCATGACGCTGGGGCGATGGAGGCGCGCGGCCGTTTCAACCGCGGCGGCAAAGCGGGTGAGCTTGATGGCGAGGCGACGTTCCTGTTCTTCGGTCAAGATGATCGGAAATGCATCGGGGTTGATGTCAGGGAATTTTGCGGCGTATTTGTCGCGGACGGAGGCAATGCGGGCGTAGGCGTATTGCAGGTACGGCGCGGAATTGCCGTCCATGGCGAGCGCTTTTTCCCAGGTGAAGGTGACAAGGCTGGCTGGATTCTGGCTGAGGTCGGTGTATTTGATGGCACCGATCCCGACGGCGCGGGCGACTTCGCGCTGCTGTTCGTCGCTCATGTCGGGGCTCGATTTTTTAACGACTTCAAGCGCGCGGGCTTCGGCTTCGTCGAGCAGGGCTTCGAGTTTGATGACGTTGCCTTCGCGGGTGGAGAAGGTGGCTTCAGGCAGGCGCATGAGGCCGAACCAGACGTGGGTGAGTTTGGTGGGAATGTTCAACTTCTGGCAGATGTGGAAGAACTGGCGGAAGTGGAGCTGCTGGCGGTCGTCGGTAACGTAGATGATTTCCGAAGGTTGGAATTCGGCGGTGCGCGAGGCGACGGTGGCGATGTCGGTGGTGGTGTAGTTGTAGCCGCCGTCGGATTTGCGGACGATGGCGACGGCGAGGCCGTCGTCTTCGAGGTTGCAGATGAGCGCGCCGTTGCTCTCTTCGGCGAGGCCCGCCTGTTGGAGTTTTTCAACGGTTTCGGCGAGCTGGTCGTTGTAGAAGCTTTCGCCGCGGTAGAGGTCGAAGGCGACGTCGAGCCGTTTGTAGATGCGGTTGAATTCGCTGAGGGTGAGTTCAATGAATTTTTCCCAGAGGGCGCGGTTTTCGGCGTCGCCCTGTTGGAGTTTGACGAGCTCGGCTTTGGCGCGGTCGCGCCAGGCGGGATCTTCTTTCGACATGTTGTAGCTGGTGACGTAGATGCGTTCGAGCTCTTCGACGGGCGCGGTTTTGAGCGCGTCCATATCGGCGAATTCGCGGTAGCCGAGAATGATGAGGCCGAACTGGGTTCCCCAGTCGCCGAGATGGTTGTCGGCGATGACGTTGTAGCCGAGGGCGCGGTAGAGGCGGTCGATGGAGTTCCCGATAACGGTGGAGCGGATGTGGCCGATGTGCATCGGTTTGGCGACGTTGGGGCTGGAGTAGTCGATGATGACAGTCTGGTTTTTTCCAAGGTTTGGAAGTCCGAGCGTATTGTCGCCGAGCATCGCCGTGAGTTGATTGGCGAGGCCTTCGTTTTTGAGATAGATGTTGATGAATCCCGGCCCGGCGATCTCGATTTTTTCGACGAGATCGGGCAGGTCGGCGGTGTCGACAAATTGCTGGGCGAGCGCGCGCGGGTTGCTCTTGAGTTCTTTGGCGAGCTTCATGGCGGCATCGCACTGGTAGTCGCCAAACTGTTCGTTACGGCTGGCGTTGACACCGAGATTCACGCCGTTGAGATCGGCGGCAGGCAGGCAGGCGGTAAATGTTTTGGCGCACCATGCGGAGAGTTGGGTTTCAATTAACTGGTTTGGTTTTATCATGGTATGTTTTCCGTTAAAGCAGGCCGGATGGAATCATATTTTAGAATCCAGTTAAAGTGCCTTTTCCATTGGATAAAGAAAGTCTCTGAATAGGGCTTGCATTTGGGGGGCAGAAATTTACAGTCCGCTTTCTCGGGGTCAAAAAAGACCGGGCAAGGATTGTTAATCAGGGGAGAAAATTATGGCTGCAAAGAAAACAACGAAAAAAGTTGCTGAAGTGAAAGCTCCGGCGAAAAAAGCCGTCGCGAAAAAGACGGTTGTGAAAAAAGTTGCTGAAGTGAAAGCTCCGGCGAAAAAAGTTGCCGAAGTGAAAGCTGCGGTGAAAAAAGTTGTCGCGAAAAAGACGGTTGCTAAAAAAGCTCCGGCAAAAAAAGAGGCTGCAAAGAAAACCATAGTCACCAAAGAGCAATTCTCTGCGATGGTTACTGAGGCGGCTTATTTTGCTGCACAGAACGATGGAAACAAAAAATGCTCTGCCGTGTATTGGGTGGAAGCTGAAGCTTCTATTTCCGCAAAGTTCAGCGCTAAATAATAGACCTGAATTGCTGGAAAGCAGAAAGCCGCCCGACCGAAAGGCCGGGCGGCTTTGTTTTGTGCAAAGCATTTTGGGATTCGGTCGTTGAGCCACCTCAACGTGGCGGTTGAGGCGGGTCGAATACCCCGCTGGGTTTGTGAAGGTAAGCCGGATCGGCAAGAAGATGCAGGAGCTGACGCCCGCATTTTTTAAGCGGGTTACTTTGCCGGTCGGCGACGGATAAAGTCAGCATAGTTCGAGAGTCAGATTGCCGTCGGTTCCCGTTCAGTAGGGCGGGCCTGATGAAAATAAAAACAGAGCAATTAAACAGGGTGTTGCCGGCCGGGTGAATCTAAAATGAAAAGCTGTCTCAGTTTGCCTCTTCGAGCAGGGTTTTCCGAATGGCATAGTAGGCGGGCTTCGGGCTCATATCGTCGAAGAAGATGCAGCCTTTTTTGTCACGGTTTTCTTCCCATGCGGTGGCGTCGCTGAGGTTCCAGGTGTTCCATGTGACCTGTCCGGTTTGGCGGTTTTCGAGGAGGGCCTTTAGGACGGCGGCGAAGGTGTCGGCCTGCGCTTCATAGTCCGGGTTTGATGGATCGAGCCAGACGTTCATCTCGGTAACATGGAAGGAGAGATTGTTTCCGTGGGCCCACTTGATGAGCTCTTTGAGTCGGCGGATGTTGAGGCTTTTTTTCTCCCAGCCGACGTTGATGTGCGCCTGCCAGCCGATGCCGTCGACGCGCAGGTTGTTTTCGCGCAGGTAGCGGACGGTGGCTTTGACTTTGTCCCACATTTTTTCTTCCATGCCGCCGTGCTGATTGATGATCTGCTCGATATCGGGCGCATAGCGGTTGGCAATTTCGAAGGCCTGTTTGATGTAGAGCGGCGGGCGCAGCGGGTGGGTTTCGTCGAAGCCGATTTTTGGCCAGGGGTTTTCCCATTCGCCGACGCCGTCTTTGGGGCCGAACCACGCTCCGCTGGGCAGAACGGTTTCGTTGACGACATCCATCCATTTCACGTGCGGATAGCCGTTGTAGCGTTTGCTGAGCGCCGTCATGAACTCGTCGAGGTTTTTGCTGAGTTCTTCAGCTGTGCGAGAATCCTCTTTTGTCCAACGGGAGCATTGGGGGCTGATCGGTCCGTGGATACGGAGAACCTGACCGTTGTCGAGGCAGTGCTGTATCCATTGATCGGCGGTGCTCCAGTTCCAGATGCCCGGAGACGGGTGGATGGCGTGCTGTTTGAAGTCGTTTTCGGGGCAGACATAGCTGAACTCCCGGTCGAGCAGGGTGCCGTCGCCCTTCGGCAATTTTTCCCATCCGGTGGTTCCTCCGATGTAAACGGTTCCGTCCGGATAGTGCTCTTCGACGATGTCGCGCAGGCGGGGTCCGTTCGGCTCCGGGGTATCGGCGCCGAATGTGCTGGTGAGAGTGATCATACAGATCGCCAGATTCCAAATGAACGTTTTCATGGCAGAGGGGGCGGGGCGTCCAGTACGCAGCGGAATCCGGTGTGCACGAGGCTGGTGTCGGGCGAGGTCTTCATGCGGGCAGAGGGGCGGTAGCCGGAGCAGTAGCTGTCGTTGCACAGGAACGAACCGCCACGGGTGACCCGCTTCGAGGTGTACGGCTCCTGAGGATCGTAGCTGTTGTCGGGGCCTTGCGGGTTGACCGCCGGTGTTTCGGAGGCGGCGCGGCGTGCGTAGGTGTCGGGCCGGTACCAGTCGTTTACCCATTCCCAGACATTGCCTGCCATGTCGTAGAGTCCGTAGCCGTTGGGTTTGAAGTGATCGACAGGTGATGTGCTTGTAAAGCCGTCTTTGGCTGTGTTTTCGACCGGAAAGCGTCCTTCCCAGATGTTTATTTTCACGGTCCCTTGGTCGACGGCTTCTTCGCCCCAGACATAGGGTTTTTGGTTGAGCCCTCCGCGCGCGGCGTATTCCCATTCGGCTTCGGTTGGCAACCGCATGCCGGCCCATTCGGCATAGGCAGAGGCATCGAACCAGGAGACATGAACAACCGGGTGATCGTCTTTGCCTTCAATGGAGCTGTCGGGGCCTTCAGGATGGCGCCAGTCGGCGCCTCCCTGCCATCGCCACCAGACATAGGGGTTGTTTAGCGGCACGGGGCGGATTGTTTGTTGAAAAACAAGTGATGCGGGAATCAGCATTTCTTTTGCCGGGGGCGGTGTGCCAGGCGGCAGGTTTTTCATGATCTCTTCGAGCGCAGGGGTTTTTTCAGCGGTTGTGACATAGCCGGTGGCTTCAACAAACTGGCGGAACTCTGCATTTGTTACCGGAGTGCGGCGGATCCAGAATCCGTCGAGCTGCACTGGATGAACGGGTTGTTCGTCCGGCTTGGCTTGCCGATCCGTACTTCCCATTAAAAAGGTTCCTCCGGGGATCCACACCATATGATCCGGCATGGTGCGGGCGGCAAACCGTCCGGGAAGAGTTCCGCAACAGCTCATCACATTCTCGGAGGCGCTGGCGAATAGGGCGGTTCCTGCCAGCAGGGCAATAAATATTTTTTTCACAACCACTCCCTTGTTAGAAGCTCTGAAAGGCTTGCGGCATAACCTAGGCTGACCGAGCCATTTCGCCAAGTTAGTTTTGGCAGTGTTTTTGTTGCGAAAATCAGTGCAATCGCGTATCGGGTTTCTTGCTTGTCAAATGATTTAATCCACAGATTAAATTGAAGAGAAGCAAATTCTTCTGTATAGAACTTATAAGGACTTCCGATAATGTTAAAAAGAGCGGCGTTTAAAAAAACAGTGATTGCTCATGGAGACCGGGTTCCTTTCACCAAGAAGCTGGCGTACGCGCTGGGCGGGCCGGTTGACATCCTGAGCGTCTGGGTGCTGGTGAGCATTGCCTACCCGCTGTTCAACATGGAACTGCAGATGCGGCCGCTCTATGTGTCGATTCTTCTAATGTCCCTGCGCCTGTGGGACGGCATTATCGACCCGATCATGGGGTGCATCTCCGACAACACCCGCACCCGCTGGGGCCGCCGCCGCCCCTACATTCTGGTCGGTGCGATTCTGGCCGGGCTGGCTTATCCGTTGATCTGGTTTTTCCCTGCCGGGCTGTCGCAGGAGGGAATTCTGCTGTGGGTGATCGGCTTCGGCATTCTGTTTTACACCTGCTTCACCGTCTGGGCCATGCCCTACCAGAGCCTGTTGATGGAAATGACACCGGACTACAACGAGCGCACGCGCGTCACCGAGATTCGCGGCTATTTCCAGACCATCACCGGCTTTGTCAACGGCTGGATCTGGTGGATCACCCTGCGCCCCATGTTCCAGGTTCAGAGTCCTGAGACCGGCGAGATGGTGGCCAGCACACTTAACGGCATGCGCGAGCTCAGCCTGTATATCGGGGTGGTCATTATCGTTTTAGGGGTCATTCCCGCCATTTTTGTCAAGGAACGCTATTACGAAAGCAACCTGACGAAAAACCAGGCCAAGGTGAACCTGTTCCGCAGCCTGAAAGAGACCCTCAGCAACAAAACATTCGTGCTGCTCTGCGCCTTCACCCTGTTCTTCCTGCTCGGCACAGCCATCTTCGACAGCTACGGCCGTTACGTCGGCACCTACTATGTCCTCGGCGGCGACTGGGACATCGCCTCCAAATTTGCGGGCTACGGAACCGTCGTTTACACTGTTTTCAGTCTTGCCTTCATTCCCATCTTCCGCTGGCTCTCCGAGCATATCGGCAAAACCAAATGCCTCGCCATCTCGGTCTGTATGGTGCTCTTCTCCGCCGCGACCACCTGGTGGACCTTCAATCCGGCCTATCCGTATGTCATGCTGATTAACACCGTCTTCATCGGCGCCGGTTACGCCGGACTCTGGCTGATGATCCCGTCGATGCAGATCGATGTGGTGGATATCGACGAGCTGAAAACCGGTCAGCGGCGCGAAGGCAGTTTTGCCGCAATTTTTTCCTGGATTCTGAAATTCAGCTTCTGCATCGGGTTTCTCATTTCCGGTCCGCTGCTCGAGTGGACCGGGTTTGATGCCGCGCTGGGGGGCGATCAGCCCGCCTCCGTGATGCGCAACATGCGCATCGGCTACATTGCCGTTCCCGTCACCGCGCTGGTGCTTGCCCTCGGCCTGCTGAAGTTCGTGCACGTTTCCCCGGCGCGTGCCGCCGAAATCCGTGAACAGCTTGAGGCGAGAAGAGGGCAGGTCTAGGTGGTGCGTGAAATCATTCGTTTAGCATGAAAATTAACTGCAATAGCGAATTTATATGGGTCGGTTATGTAATTAACATTCAGAAATAATAAGGCGAGCAGATAGCCTTTTGTTCAGATAAGGAGAGAGCAACTATGAAGAAGAAATCGGTTTGGATTCTGTTTGTCACGTCGGGGGGGCTATTGCTGAACACCTTGGCAGAAGTGGTTATTACATCGCCTACCGGTTTTTCGGATGAGAGTGATGTCGTGCTTGAATCGGCCGTCGATGCCGTTCGCGCTCTTCCGTCCGACACCGTAACGGTGGTGGGCGATGCCGTCAGTTATACTGCAGATGAGCTTCGCAACACCTATCACGGTGTGAGAAGCGCCTTTAAGGGCGACACCCCGCGCGAAGAGAATCGCGAAGGGATGCTTTGTGATGTGGTTGAGGCTTGGGACGCGAGCGATGACGTCTTGATGCGAACCTATAGTGTCAGCGGCACGGTCGGTTCGCAGATGGTTTCCCCGGACAACAAAGATGCCATCGCCGTAGATGTTCGTGACTTTTTGATGGGCGTCGAGTTCCCGGAAGGAACGTCAGCATTTTATCGCCCGCAAACCAAACAGCTGGTGGTTTTCAACACGCAGGCCGGTCTGCGCGCGACTGAAGAGATTTTGGCTCGCAATCATCACGCCGAGCGGAACTATAAACAGGTTGAGGTCGAGGCGAAATTCATCGAGGTCAGTCAGAAGACACTCAACCAGCTCGGATTCACCTGGGAGCTTCAGGACGACACCAGACTGTTTGACGATTGGGTTCTGGATGGAAGTCAGAATCTTCTCACCACGGGACTTCGCGCTGCGGCCGGAGCTTTTGGCGGCGCGCCGGCCGCCGGAACCATGACGCTGACCAAGAGCGGATGGATGCCGCTTAGCGTTGTAATCAGCGCGCTGGAACAGGCCGACGATTCCGACGTGCTCTCCGCCCCCAGCCTGACCACCATGGATGGCAAGAGCGCCGACATTTGGGTTGGTGAACGACGCAACGTTCCAAAAGCCTTCAGCGTCAACTCCACCGAGGTCAACGTACACATCGAGCATAAAGACTGGGATTCTGAAATCATGGGTGTTCAGTTCCAGGTGAAACCCAGCATCGAAAAGAACAACCAAATCCGGCTGGTGCTGAACCCCAAGGTCATCGACCTGGTCGGCTACGACACCTATCAGGTCAGCCCGCAGGCCTCCATGCTGATGGTCAACGGCTTCTCGGTTGAGCAGACGGGCGTGGATGGCGCTTATCCCATTTTGAATGTTCCGGCCGCCGGGATTACCACGGTCTGGGATCTGATGACCGCCACTCTGGGCGTGGATGTGAACAGTTCGTCCAACATTATCGGCAATAACCCCGCGATCTATTCCGATAAAGAGCGGCCGGCCGATCACGAAAACTACGGCGTCAGACTGGCCCCTGTTCAGGGGCGTCTCCCGTATTTCCGGGTGCGCGAAATCGACACCGAAGTAGTGGTGGCCGATGGAAGCACCGTCGGGCTGGGCGGACTGATCTATGACCGCCTCGAAACCTATAAAGACAAAGTGCCCGTGCTGGGAAGCATCCCGTTGCTCGGACGTCTGTTCCGGTCGGAGGGGGAGCGATCCATCAAACGCAATCTCATGATTTTTGTATCGGCCACGCAAGTGGATAGCAACGGGCAGCGCAAAGCGGATCTGGTTTCCAACTAACGGCTTTAAAGGAGGATAATACAATGCGTACATTTATTTTCATACGAATGGGAATCATCGGGATGCTGGCTTTGCCGCTGACCGCGGCACTGGCCGAAGAGGCCTCTGTTGAACAGATTATGGAGAACCTTGAGCAGACCCCGCCGCAGGTCTCGACCGATGTGCTTTTGAATGAGAGCCGCGAACAGTATGTCGCGGGCGGCTATTCCAGAGCCGGAACCGGCTTTGAGATGGTTTTGGCCCGCGAGCCGAACAACGTTGTGGCTCGCTACTACCTCGACAAAATGAGCGAACTCGACCAGCGCAACGCCGAAGAGGGCGCCATGAAACAGGTGAGTCAGGCATGGGGAGGCATGTTGCTTCGCGATTATCCCGTCTCCGCCGCCACCCGCCGGATGTTGAATCTGGAAGAGGCTGAAGCGCCCGTCGATATCAGCGCGGGATTCCCCGAAGTCTCATTCCCCAAAGGAACCTACGTGATTTACCGCCCGCAACTCAGTCGGATTTTCGCACTGAATAAACCGGAAGAGATTCAGAGGCTCGAAACCATTCTGATCTCCCTGGACGGAAACGGTTCCTCCGGCGCGGATCAGGTCGAAATCGAAACCCGGTTTGTCGAATTTTCCGAAGGGGCGCTCGAAGAGCTCGGGTTTAACTGGTCCGATGTGCTTGACGGAAGCTCTGCGGCATCGGCTGGCGACTGGGAGCTCGCCGACGGGGCCGACCTTTTCAAGGACTCCCTGCGCACCGTTCCGTTTTCGCAGACCGGCTCGCTGGGTCTCGGGGAAATCGCCGCGACGGGCGATGGAAACGTTGACTGGATTAACCGGATCGAAGACTCCTTTGGCACAGAGGCGGGCACACTGAATGTTTCCGGCACGCTGGACTCGACGGCCATCGATCTGCTGATCCGCGCGCTCGATCAGACCTCGGGGGTTGACGTCCTCTCCGCGCCGAGAATTGTTACCGTCACCGGAAAAGAAGCGGTCATCCAGGTCGGGCAACGCCACTATTACCCCGAAACCTATGAAGAAGGGGTTTCCGGCGGAACGGTCTTGCACGTTCGCTACGAGGACTTTGAAGAAAAACTGCTGGGCGTTGAGCTGAAGGTCACCCCCACGATTAAGGGCGATGAAATCGGCCTCAAATTAAACCCGAAAATCACTGATCTGATCGGCTGGGAGCAATTTGAGCTGGCACCTGCGGACACCTCTTACACCTACTATCAATATCGCGTGGGAATGCAGTTTGAGCACGAGCCCGTCGTCGCCAAGCTCCCGGTCTTCAAAGAGCGCGAAGTTCAGACCGAGGTCACGGTTCAGGACGGGGCCACCGTCGGGATGGGCGGCCTGATCAGCGAGAAGCTGGAAGCCTTCGAAGACCGGGTTCCGGTGCTTGGAAGCATCCCGCTCGTCGGCCGGCTTTTCCGCTCCGAAGGCGAACGCTCCGTGAAACGCAATCTCATGATTTTTGTCACGGCCAAAAAAGTTCAACCCAACGGAACCATGGTTGCGGGCCGCAATTTTCAATAAGGCTGAGGGGTGTTTTTCACTGAAAGCCATGCGGTTTTCAGTGGCATCAGATATTGGGTAATAAAATTAAAAATGTAAGTTGATATCGTTCTGTTCGGGGAAGGTCCCCGGGAAACGTAGTAAACGAAAAAGGAGAATAAATGAGGAAAATCATAGCAGTAACAATGATCGCAATGGGAATGGCGCTTGGCGCATCGGCCGCACCTATCGAATGGTGGGACATGAATGACACCGCCGGAACCGACCTGAACGACCTCGCTAATTCAGGATCAATTAACAGTATCTGGAACTTCAACACTGTTGGTGCAGTAACGGATGGAAGCGGGAACTTCGTAATCGACGGCGACAGCGGTGTAACAACCCGCAAACTGCCGAAAAAGGGTTCAGCCACGGCAGATGCCGGTGGACTTCTCGATATTTATGCCGCCCCGCTCACAACCGGTGCTTACAGTCTGACTGTGGACTTTGCTTCGTGGAACTTCGACGCCGCCAGCGAAGGCGATTTGTGGAAGCTGAAAACCACGGACTCCGCCGGAACGGATATCGCGGGTATTGAGCTGGGGATTATCGGCGGGGCAGGACGGATTCGTCTGTGGTCGAACACCTCAGGCGGAGCTGCATACCGCTCATTTGCCTACAATCCGACCGAAGCGGCCGGTGCGCTGGTTGAAGTTCGTTTCGACTTCGACAACAACACGGTTGATTATGTCGTCGACGGCAACGTGGAGTACAGCTTCACCGACTTCATCGGCTCGAATATCGGAGGCATGGCTTACACCACCTCTGGTGACACAACCGCCGACTGGGCCACCGCCGCAAGCTCGGTCTCGATTGATGCAATGGGAATTGACGTAATTCCGGAACCGGCCACGGTCGGGATGCTCGGTCTGGGGGCGCTCGTGACGATGTTCGTCCGCCGCTTCAAACGCCGTTAATGACTGATTCTTCAGTGAAGCGAATCCGCCCCTTAAAACGGGGCGGATTTTTTTGTGCCCGGACTTTTCCAGCCCCGCGAATTCTAATATCAATTGCAACAAAGGGCCCATGGCCTCTCCGGTTCAGACCCTTGCTGACCGGAAGGCCAAAACCTACAACCGTGCGATCATTGAATCATTCCGGCGAAGCGGGCTGCCAGTTGAAACCATGACCGTTGACAACGGCATGGAGTTCTCTATGTTTTCAGAACTCGAAGAGGCGTTGGAGACAGCGGTTTACTTCGCCCGGCCTTACCACGCATGGGAGCGCGGCACCAACGAGAACACCAACGGGCTTCTACGACAGTTTTTCCCGAAAGGAACCGATTTTTCGGGGGTTAACCCCCGAGAGGTTGAGCAGGCCGTTGGCCTGCTGAACAACCGTCCCAGGAAATGCCTGGGCTATCGAACCCCAGCGGAAACCATGAGATCCCAACTTGTTGCATTTAGAAATTGAATTCGCGCCCTTGGAAAAACCGGTGGAGTTTTTTCCAATCCTTGGAACCTTTAATCCAAAAATTTCCAATCGTTGGGTCTGCGTGTCCCGCCATTACTCGCAGAGCAGAATCGGCGGGTATCCCGACGCGACCTGCGGTAAAGTACGTCGTCTCAGCACTTTTCCGGATGCTTTCACTGGAAAAGTGAATTGATGAAGGTGCCGCTTAACGAAATAATGGGTAGCAAATAGAGAAATAGACTAATACATCTATGGAATGAACTTTAGCTGGGGGAACTGATGAAATACGGATATTTTGATGATGAGGCTAGAGAGTATGTGATCACCGATCCCTGTACTCCGGTGAAATGGATTAATTATGTCGGCACACTGGCCTTCGGCGGGATTATCGACCATACCGGAGGTTCGCTGATCTGTAAGGGAGACCCGGCGTTGAACCGGATCACCAAATATATGCCGCAATTGCCGAGCTCGGACTTCAAGGGCGAGACTCTCTATATTCGGATCCGTCATGAAAATGGAGAGAACGAGATTTTTTCCCCGTTCTTTGTGCCCACATTGACCCGGTATGACCGGTATAAATGTCACGTCGGCCTCGGCTACCAGCGCATCGTTTCCGAGCTTCATGGCATCCGCACAGACGTCACCATTTTTGTTCCAAACGGAGCATCTGTGGTTCTTCGTGATATCAAGGTTACAAATCTGGGTAAAGAGCCGCTGGATCTGGATGTCATTCCGGTGGTGGAATTCAGTCATTTTGACGCGCTTAAGCAATACACCAACGCGGATTGGGTGCCACAGACGATGACGGTCGACGCCGATCGCAATGCCGACGGAACTGTGGTTTTGCGCCAGTACGCTTTCTTGAAAAAAGAGAAGGAGAATAATTTTTTCACCTCCAACCTTCCTGTCGATTCCTTTCAGACTGATCGCAAAAAGTTTTTGGGTCTCAACGAATACGGAAGCTGGCGGAACCCCTTGGAGCTGCAAAACGAAAGCCTTTCGTGTTTTGAAGCGCGGCGGGGAGACAACATCGCTGCGTTGCTCCATAAGCTCGGATCCATCGCGCCCGGAGAGACCAGACGGATTGTCACACAGCTTGGCCAGGAGCATCCCTCAACGGTGGCGGAGACCGTGAAAAAGTTCCGATCTCTGGACGCCGTCGATGCGGCCTTCAAAGCACAACGCGAATTTTGGGCCGATTATCTTTCCACGATGTGTGTTGAAACGCCTGATGCGGCCTTCAACTCGATGGTCAACATCCATAATCCGCGCCAATGCCACACCACGCTGAACTGGTCGCGCTACCTCTCGCTCTACCAGTTGGGGCTCGGCGCGCGCGGAATCGGCTTCCGCGACAGTTCTCAGGATGTCATGGGCGTATTGGCCGGTGCGCCGAACGAAGCGAAAGCGCTGATGAAAAAACTGATCAGCGTGCAACTGGTGAACGGTTCCGCGATGCATCAGTTTTTCCCGCTGACGATGGAGGCCAACGAGGGCGACTCGCGGGAAGAAGGCGACAAACAGTGGTACGGCGATGACCATTTGTGGGTCATTCAGGCCGTGTGCGCCTACCTGAAAGAAACGGGTGACTATTCCTTTCTTGATGAAGAAATAACTTTTTACGACAAAAAACTTCCGTTGGAAAAGAGAGAGACCGGCTCGGTTCTCGACCACCTGCAGCGGGCACTGGAGTTTACAAAAACGCACACCGGGCAGCATGGCCTGCCGCTACTCGGATTCGCTGACTGGAACGACACCGTCAATCTGCACGGCGATGCCGAAAGCGAAATGATTGCCTGCCTTTACGGTCGCGCCCTTCTGGATATGATCGATCTGATGGAGCATCTCGGCGACGCCGCTGCGGCGGAGAAGTATCGTGTCGACCACGCTCACATGCAGGGGGTCGTGAACGGGAGCGCTTGGGATGGCGAGTGGTATACCCGCTATTTCCAAGAAAACGGCGAGCCCATCGGGTCGGCACAGAATAGCGAAGGAAAAATCTACACCAACGCCCAGTCGTGGTCGGTCTTGTCCGGTTTTGCCACGCCGGAGCGCGCGGTGAAGGCGCTCAACTCCGTCAATGAAAAGCTCAATACCGCGCGCGGCATCAAGCTGAGCTGGCCGGGGTATAACGGGTATGATGAGACCAAGGGCGGCGTCACCAGTTATCCGCCCGGAGCCAAGGAAAATGGAGGCATTTTCCTTCACTCCAACCCATGGGTGATAATTGCTGAAACCATGGTTGGTAACGGCGATCGCGCATTCCAGTACTATGATCAGATCAACCCGGCGGCGCAGAACGGTGGCATCGATACCTTCGAATGCGAGCCTTACTGTTACCCGCAGAACATTCTCGGCGATGAACATCCCCAGTTCGGACTTGCCCGTAACAGCTGGCTCTCCGGCACCTCGTCCTGGACCTATCAGGCCGCCACGCAGTACATTCTCGGGCTCCGTCCGCGGCACAATGGTTTGCTGATCGACCCCTGCATTCCGCGCACGTGGAACGGCTTCACCCTCACCCGTAAATTCCGCGGGGCCACCTATCAAATCTCGGTGAAAAACCCTGCCGGGGTTTCCAGAGGCGTCAAGTCCGTCGCGGTTGACGGACATCCTATTGACGGCAACATCGTACCCGTCGCAGAAGCGGGAGCCGTGGTGGCTGTCGAAGTCACTCTTGGATAAGTTAATTTAAACCACGAAATACACCAAATACACGAAAGGCTGTATATGCCGAGAATCTGTTTCGTGTGATTCGTGTATTTCGCGGTTAATTTTTTGAGGAGAATCTGATGAGTAAATTTGGACATTTTGACGACGCGAACCGTGAATATGTAATCACCGATCCGAAGACCCCGTACCCGTGGATCAACTACCTCGGAAACGAAGAGTTTTTCGGGCTCGTCTCCAACACGGCCGGCGGCTATTGCTTCTATAAGGATGCCAAATTCCGCCGCCTCACCCGCTACCGCTACAACAATGTGCCGGTCGACACCGGCGGCCGCTACTACTACATCAAAGATGGTGACACCGTCTGGAACCCCGGCTGGAAACCGACTCAGACCGAGCTCGATACCTACGAGTGCCGCCACGGCCTCAGCTATTCCAAATTTATCGGCGAGAAAGACGGTGTTCGCTCCGAACTCACCTGCTTTGTCCCGCGCGGAACCAACGCCGAAGTCCATAAGCTGACGATCGAAAATATTTCCAATGTTCGGAAAAACCTGAAGCTCTTCTCCTTCGTCGAATGGTGTCTCTGGAACGGCATGTCTGACATGGAAAACTTTCAGCGCAACCTCTCCTGCGGCGAAGTGGAAATTGAAGATTCGGTTATCTACCACAAAACCGAATATAAGGAGCGCCGCGACCACTATGCCTTCTTCTCCGTCAACGCCCCGATCAACGGGTTCGACACCGACCGCGAAAGTTTTATCGGCCTCTATAACGGATTCGAAAAGCCTCAAGTCGTGGAAGAGGGCGCGCCGCGCAACTCCGTTGCGCACGGCTGGTCGCCCGTCGCCTCGCATTATATCGAAGTGAACCTCGAGCCCGGCGAAAAACGCGAGCTCGTCTTCGTGCTCGGCTACATCGAAAATGCTCCCGAAGAAAAATGGGAATCCAAAGGCGTCATCAATAAGACCAAAGCCAAAACGTTGATTGCCCAATTCGACACCGTCGAAAAAGTCGATGCCGCGCTGTTGGAAATTTCCAATGGTTGGAAAAAACTGCTGGATGTCTACCAGGTGTCGACCGGCGACGAAAAACTCGACCGCATGGTCAACATTTGGAACCCCTACCAGTGCATGGTCACCTTCAACATGAGCCGCAGCGCCTCCTTCTTTGAATCGGGCATCGGGCGCGGCATGGGCTTCCGCGACTCCAACCAGGACCTGATCGGCTTTGTGCATCAGGTGCCCGGGCGCGCCAAGCAGCGCATACTCGACATCGCCGCCACGCAGTTCGAAGACGGTTCGGCCTACCACCAGTATCAGCCGCTCACCAAGCGCGGCAACGCCGACATCGGCGGCGACTTCAACGACGATCCGCTCTGGCTGATTCTCTCCGTCTCCGCCTACATCAAAGAGACCGGCGACTGGTCCATTCTCGACGAAACCGTTCCTTACGATAACGACGAGTCTAAAGCCACCGACCTGTTCGGACACCTGACCCGTTCGTTCAACTTTACGGTCAACAACCTCGGTCCGCACGGCTTGCCGCTGATCGGTCGCGCCGACTGGAACGACTGCCTCAACCTCAACTGTTTCTCCAATGATCCGAACGAATCCTTTCAGACCACCGGCAATCAAATGGGCCGCACCGCCGAATCGCTCATGATCGCCGGGCAGTTTGTTCTCTACGGCCGCGAATACGTCGAGCTGTGCAAACGCCGCAGCATCGAAACCGGCGAAGCGGAGCAGCACATCGATGACATGATCGAAGCGGTCAAAACGCACGGTTGGGATGGCGAGTGGTTCCTGCGCGCCTACGACTACTACGGCAAAAAAGTCGGCTCCAAAGAAAACGACGAAGCGCAGATCTTCATCGAATCGCAGGGCTTCTGCACCATGGCTGAAATCGGCAAAGAGGAGGGGCTCTGCCAAAAAGCGCTCGACTCCGTCGAAGAGCGCCTCGCCTGCGAACACGGCATCGTGCTCAACAACCCCGCCTTCACAAAATACGTCATCGAATACGGTGAAATCTCCACCTATCCGCCGGGCTACAAAGAAAACGCCGGCATTTTCTGCCACAACAACCCGTGGATCATCATCGGCGAAACCAAACTCGGCAACGGCGATCGCGCCGTCGACTACTGGAAGCGCATCGCGCCCGCCTACCGCGAAGAAAAATCGGAACTCCACAAAATGGAGCCCTACGTCTACTCGCAGATGATCGCCGGTAAAGACGCCTTCAAGCCGGGCGAAGCCAAAAACAGCTGGCTCACCGGAACCGCCGCCTGGAACTGGGCCGCCATCTCGCAGGACATTCTGGGAATAAAACCCGACTACGACGGTCTGATGATCGATCCGTGTATTTCCAAAGATTGGAAAGAGTACAAGATCGTTCGGAAATTCCGCGGCGCGACCTATCACATCACCGTCGAAAATCCGCACGGTGTCTGCAACGGCGTCCGGAAAATGACCGTGAACGGACTGGAAATCGGCGGCAATTTGATTCCGCTCGCTCCGGCCGGAACCGTCAGTGAAGTGCATGTAGTGCTTGGATAAACAGAAAACAGGAGGATGAAAATGAAGAAAACAATCATCATGATCAGCGCGGCCGTTCTGGCGGCCGGAACAGCCTTGGCCGGCCCGGAGCAGCTCTTTAAAAAATGGGATACTGACAAAGACGGGAAAATCTCCAAAGAAGAGTTCACCGAAATGACCAGAGCGCAGTTCGCAGGCAAAGGCAAGGAAGGCTACGCAGAAGAAGCCGCCAAGCGGTTCCAGAAGCGCGATGCGGACGGCGACGGCATCCTGACCCTCGAAGAGTTTGTCAGCACCCCCGGCGCGAAATAAGGCGTCTCCGGAGACAATCCGCCCGTCGACCATTGCTTTCGGGTTGACGATTCCGCCGAAGCGGAAGGCGTGGCGGGTCGGCCTCGTCCGCACATTCGCATTCGAGACCGGTTGTCCATCATTCCTAATCCTCATGTTCAGTTCAGTCATGCGGTGTTCGCGGATTCGCTTTTCGGCGGGGACGACCTGCTCCCTGTGCTGAGCGAGCCGGCTCGTCTGAGAGCTCCTGACGCTGTCGAGAAGGGCTCTGTTGCGCTGCAGTCGCACATCGCATGAACGCGTCACCTCGACTGCGGTGGAGCGTCGCGGCCTGTTCAGAGACCGCCGGGTTAATTCGCGCGCTATGGAATCGAATCTTTTCGTAGGTGATGAGACGGATAAATAGACCGATATGGGGGATTTTTATGAGAGACGGTAGCACCTTCAGATACCAATTCCTGAAGATGGCCGCAAAAAATCACAAAAGGCGCAAGACGCGACGCCCTCGTCGCGTTAGCTGAAGAAGTGTTGAGCGGCTAGGCCGGTTCAAACGCGACGGGGGTGTCGCGTCTTCATTTCCAATATCTGGAAGAAATGTTTCCAATGCTTGGAAACATTAGAGCCGGATGGTTTGGCGCAGGGCTTTGTCGAGGGTAAGGGGGACGGTTTGGGTGCGGCCGTTGTGCTCGACGGTGATTTCGTAGTCGCCGAGAAATCCGCGCACCGAAACATTTCCGTTCTCATCGGCAGCGAGTTTTTCGTCTGTCATCCACCGGTTTTTCATGAGGTAGAGCCAGACTTTGCCACGCAGGTTTGGATGACCGTTTCCTTCAAGAATGTTGCGGCCGGTTTCTCCCTCTGAGCCGGAGGGCAGGAGCGTCCAGGCATAGATGCCGTTCGCCAGCGGATAACTGAAATAAATCGTCATCACCCGTTCGGTCATGATGGCTTTGTTCAATTCGCCTTCGACCGTTTTTCCAATTTCAAATTCGGTTGCCGCGATCGGCAGGTTCAGTTTTCCCAGCAGGCAGAGGCGCTCATAAATTGTTTCTGCAGGTATCATGCTGTGAAAGCGGCTCTGCAAGCCGAGCCCGGTGACGGGTGCGCCTCGGTTGAGAAGTTTTTCCACCGTGTCGATGTAGAGAGTCATTTTGGCGGTTCGCACGCCCGGTTCGGGGTCGGAGACAACCCGGTTTTCGTTGAGATAGAGCCCGGCGGCGGGGTCGACCGAGTATTTTCGCGCCAGTTTAAACCACTCGGCGTACACCTCTTCGCCGATCAGATCCGCCACATCATGGTTGCCGCGTGTTTCGTTGATGACATCCCACTCGAAGACATTCCATTTGGGCGCCCAGAGTTTGATCTGCTCTTCGCACATGCGCTGCAGCTTTTCTTTGTTTCGGGAGGAGGGACTTTTTTTGCAGAGAGCGACCAGCTGGAACATCTCTTTGTCCATGTGGTCGCGCCCCGGCCAGATGAGGCAGTGACCCCGGACGGGAATCTGATGGTCCGCAAACCACTCCAGCTGCTCGGGAATCAGCGCCTCGTAGCTTCTGCGCAGTTTATATTTCAACCCGTTGTTGAAACCGGTGGTGTTGAATCCGAAGTTTAGAAAAAGCTCGCGGTACTCTTTCCCGGAGAGGGCGCCGAGTCCGTTGACCATCACTTTCGGGTTGACGATTCCGCCGAACCGAAAGGCGTGGCGGAGCAGTTTAACCCGCACCACGGCGTTAGAGACGGGCTCCCCGCCTTGAAGCACCGTGAGGTTCAGATCCGCCATGCGGTGTTCACGGATCCGCTCTTCGGCCTCCTGTCGCCAGCGTTCGCTTGAGGATTCGACGTCGCGGACAATCGATTCAATCCCCGCGAGATCTGTCCCGTCAAAAGTCTGCGCTCCGCAGCAGAGCGCGAGGAGCAGGGCGGGAATCAGCAGAGGACAGTGTTTCATGCTTACGGCAGGGTAATCTGAATCCAGTCGAGTTGCACGCCGGGATCGGGCGTTGCGACAAATTTAAGATTGCCCAGCTCGCCGGCTTCAAACGGAAGCGGCACATTCAGGGTGCTCCAGCTGTTCAGTCCGCCGGTGGCGGGAAAGAGCTGGTTGTCGAGTGTGTGCGTTGTGGTGGTGTCATTGCGCACCACTAGTCGCATCAGTCGGTTGCTGACCGATGCGTAGTGGATCTTCACCGTGTAATTGGTGGCGACAGGTGTGAAGATATTTTCAACCCTCACCCAGGTCGCTGCGCCGGTGTTGGTCGGAAAGGCGGCATAGCCGGTTCCGGTGAATCCGGCATAGGTGGATTCAACCGTCACGCCGCCGGCGTTCGCTCCTTCTTCAACCTCGTAGCGGCCGGTCAGCGCTTCGAGCGGATCGGCGTCGAAGCTGCGGGTCGCCGGAAAATCTTTTTCGGTATCGGTCCACGGCCCCATGCCTTTGGAGGTGTCGGTGTTCTGGTACATGTTCCAGTGCGCCCAGGAGAAGCCGCGCGCTTCGGCCTGCATGCGGATCCAGCTCAGCCATTCCTTGCGGTCCGCGGCGGGCGCACCGTTATCAACCCCGAATTCACCGAGGTAAACGGGGAGCGATTCCGTTCCGTTGCTCGACGCCCAGCCGTTGTTAGCGGACACAACGGCATCGAAGTCAGTGACGACCTGCTCAAACTCTCCGGCAGTTCCCCAGGTGATGGTGCTTGCCCCCTGTGCGGTGAAGGTTTTCGGGTCGTAGTAGTGGAAGGTGCCGATCAGGAACGGATCATTCGCCGGAATCTCGTTGTTATCCAATGCATCGATCAGTGCCTGACGGGTCGAAAACCCGTCGCCGGGGACAATCACGATGCGCCGCTCGTTACCGGCTTGCGAGCGGATTGCCGTCAGACTGGTCGCGATGATCTGCGCCACATCGTCTTCGCTGTGCGGTTCGTTCATCACTTCAAAGACGACGTTTTTCAGGTCGTAGTCTGCGAAGCGCGCGGCGACCTGTTCCCAGATTTTTCCAAGCTTCGGAAGATCGTCGGTTTCGAACTCCAGTGCAGGGTCGTCATGGTTAGCCCAGTTGTGCACGGGATCTATTACTGCGATCAATCCTTCGGCGAGACACCAGTCCACCATGTTCTGCAGCGTCTGCATGTGGGCGGACGGAATCAGAAAATCCGGGGCGTTGGTGGCGATTTCATCCAGCTTGTATCCG
>JAEIOF010000162.1 GCA_016342445.1 Verrucomicrobiota bacterium
ACGTGTATTCCCGCTATCTTCCTTCGGGAACAATCCAGCGCCCGTCCTGAAAACAAGGAGGATTGGCCCAGGCAGTTTCTGCTCTTTCCGCCGACACCTCGCCCAGCACGGCGCAAACGAAGCGGTGCTCACCCGGCTCCAGATGCCCCGTCAATGTCGGGATCACGGTGCGCGGATGAATCAAATTGGTATTCGGGAACGGTACAATAATCGCCGGTTCGCGCGCGCCGGACAGGTTGAGAATTCCGCTGCCTCCATAACGCGCGCCGTCCGTCCGGTTCGACCCATTTTCAGGCACGGCCACTCCCGCATCGCGCGGCGCGGCAAACGCCCCCTCTGCGGTCTCCAGCGGACGATCGGTCTTGATCGTGTGGATGCGGATATGCCACGGATAGCACTGGATCAGCTCCGTTGTGATCTCCACATCCGCCCAGGGTTTCCAAACCGAGACGATGCTTTTATCGGCGATCTCGACCGACTCGCATTTACGGCGAACGCGCCAGATATCATCGCCGTCGCTGAGCGCCAGCATGGAATCGTATGCGCCTTTGACAAGGCCGGTGGCCTCGCGCGAAATGCTGAAGCCGAAATGAGTCGAATAGGCAAACTTGGAATATTTTTCGGCGATGTGTCCGAAATCGAGCCCGCACCACTGCCCCGAAGTGAGCGCCACCACATGATCGTTGTTCGCGGAGCGCGCAATCGATATGAGTGCCGGTTTCTGAACACTGGTTTTTCCAATGTTTGGAAACGGCAGTTCCTCCGCCGCCCAGAACGGGTGGTCCGCCGGCAGGGCCAGCGGAAGAAATGTCTTCATCGCCCAGTACGGCGATCCGGGGCCGTTATAAAATTCACTCATCAGCAGGTTAGGATAGGCATAGCCAATGGACAGCAGGCCGTCGGAGGTAAAAATCGGTTGGCGGAACCACTGGCGCAGATGCCGCAGATACAACCCTTTGATTTCGCCCCACGGCAGCGCCTCAACATCGGCGAACGCCAGCGCACCCCAGAAGGCCCCCTGCGCAAAACGATAGGTCTGACTGCGCCCGAACGGCAGCGCCGCGCCGTCTGCCGTGAACCAA
Organism: Verrucomicrobiota bacterium; assembly: GCA_016342445.1. Classification (GTDB taxonomy): domain Bacteria; phylum Verrucomicrobiota; class Kiritimatiellia; order Kiritimatiellales; family Tichowtungiaceae; genus Tichowtungia. The sequence goes on from JAEIOF010000162.1 coordinate 1,083, forward strand.
TGTTGGAACTCCTTGGCAAAAAGAGCCGCGCGCTCACAAAATAGCGCGGCGCGTACCGGATCCTCATCCCGCATCATCGCGGCATACACCAACGAATAGAAATGCATGGCGAACGGAACGTAGTAATCCATACGGCGTCCCGTGCCATCGGAATACCAGCCGTCCCCGAGATAAAAATCGTCCAGCCGCTGAAGACTCGCCTCCAGGATCTCCGCGCTATATGGCATCCCAACTTTTTTGAGTGACGCATTCACAAGAAGAGGAAACGCGTGCCAGTTATTGTCCGCCACCTGATGATGATTGATCTGATCCAGCCACACGACAATCTGCTCGCGCTCGGCATCCGAAAACGGCGTCCAGAACTGCTCCGGCGCCAACGCCAGAGCCAGAGCCATCGCCGGCATCTCCACCGCCAGCTGATCGACATCGGTCAGCGTCCCCCAATATTCCGGGTGGTTCGGATTGGTTCCGTTGCGCAGCCCTTCCCGGCAAATTGACCAGAAATCCGATTCGCCCCCGCCGGCGGCCAGAGGCATCAGCCCCCAGAACGGACGGGCAAAGGCTTCCATTTCACAGCGGCGTTCTCCGTAGTTGGTGCAGGTGTCGCCCAGATGAACCTGCGCCTTGCCTTCGCTGTAGTGCGGCTTCAGCGGTGCGCAAAGCTGCCGCACCGCCTCCTGCACGTCGGCGCGCGTTTTCAGCGGGTTTGCCGTGATCGGCAGATCCGCCCCGTACACCAACGCGGTGCACAGCATCCACACCATCGAGATGTTCAACAGCCGCGTTTCCATTTTCTCTCCGCGCTAAACCTTCAACACAAACTTATATTTCCGAAAGAGCCAAAGCGGAATCCAGCAGACCCCCGCCGTTAAGAGCAGCGTTCGCACAATCCCCGCGCCGAGGTTGATGGCACCCAGCTGTTCGAAGGAATGGTGAAGCCCCGTCAGGGTCATCACCCTCATGACCAACGGATGGAAAAGATAGATGGTGAGCGGAATATGGCCCAGACCGGTCAGGAAACCGAAAGCGCCTCCGCGTCGACCGCGGACATCCCGCAACCAGTAGATCGGAATCCAGACCAGCGCCGTAATCGCCACCGAAGCGTAGATCCACGTCGGGGTGGACTTCACTTTGCCGATGCCGTAGAGCGGCTCCAGAAAGAGCGCGATCATCCCCGTCAGCAGAGCAAAGCCGAAGATCCAGCGAAGCCGCTTCCCGTGCGCCATCGGCTCAACCAGCAACGAGCCCAGAGCCGCCCCCATCATGACAATGCCGGGCCGCCCGCCGAAGAGCGATCCACTTCCGCTCAGCCAGCTGCCCTCCGGGAAAAATCCCTGTTTCGTGGCAATGTAGTAGGAAAGCAGCATAAACGAGGCCAGCAGCAACAGGTCACGCTGGTTGCGCAATACCATGTAGATGAAGCTGACGATCAGGTACGACCAGCCCAGGATGCCCAGAATACCCCAGAATTTCGTCTCCAGCCAGACCCCCTCCGGACTGCGAAAAGATGCGATGTAATAAAGCAGAAACGCGATACCGAGCACCCGAACTGCCAGCGAAACCCGTCTGGCCGTCACCGTCGGCGTCGGACACGAGTGCCAGACCGCGAAAAAACTCAGACAAACCAACGTTCCCCAAAGCGGAACCGTCCCGCCCATAACCGTCGGATCCGGGACATTCATCCCCGGCTCAAGAAGACCCAGCACAATCAACGAAAACGAACGCAACAACACCGAGCCGATGATCTTGAGTCTAGGAACCCCCTTGTCGAGGGAACGCCCGACCGACAAGGGAATCGACATCCCCATGATCAGCAGAAAAGCCGGGAAGATCACATCCGCAAAGGTCATTCCGCTTTGGTCCTGAGGAAAATGCTTCATCCACCAGGGCGCGTTCGGAATATGGGTATTGACAAAAACCATCAAAAAAATGGTCAGCCCGCGCAGAATATCAACCGAGCCGATTCGTTCTGTTTTCATCTTATCCATGATCATCTCTTGCCTCCTCCTGATAAACAATCGGTCAACGAGAGGGGAAAGCCTCTATACCCTGAATGCCGATATCCCCCGAATCGAACACGGTTTCGCCCGCCTCACTCACGGACAAATGGGACGCATCGCCGGAACTCAATTCGCCATCA
>JAEIOF010000004.1 GCA_016342445.1 Verrucomicrobiota bacterium
CGATCGTCCTTGAACATCACGATGACATCGTCCGCGAAGCCATTCTTCACGAGCTGGCGCGCGACGGGCAGATCTTCTACCTGCACAACCGCGTGCAAACCATCAGTAAAATCGCGAGCCATGTGCAAAAACTTGTTCCCGAAGCGCACGTAGAATTCGCGCACGGCCAGATGAGCGAAAAAGAGCTCTCCGATGTGATGCATCGTTTTGTACGCGGACTCTTCGACGTACTCGTCTGCACCACCATCGTCGAAAGCGGCGTCGATATTCCAAACTGCAACACCATCCTCGTCGACCGCGCCGACCGCTTCGGGCTCTCCGATCTCTACCAGTTGCGCGGACGCGTCGGGCGCGCCCGCCACAAAGCCTACGCCTTTCTGCTGTTGCCGCCCGGCGGAACCCTTTCCGACGATGCACGCCACCGCATCGATGCCCTGAAACAGTTCGGCGGGCTCGGCGCCGGGTTTCGCATCGCCATGCGCGATCTGGAAATCCGCGGCGCGGGCAACCTGCTCGGCGCACAGCAAAGCGGGCATATTGCGGCAATCGGCTTCGACCTCTACTGTCAGCTTTTAAAACGCAGTGTCGCCCGATTACAGGGGAAAAAGGTTCCACCGCTAATCGACGTCGCTGTGGAACTGGATTTTCTTGAGCGCTCGCCGGGTGAAACCACACCCCATGGCGCTTTTATTCCATATGAATACATTGAGGACGAAAATCTGCGCGTAAAGCTCTATGGACGAATCGCCTCACTGGCGACTGAAACCGAGGTGCGCACGCTGAAAAAAGAATTTGCTGACCGCTTCGGAAAACTACCGCCTGCTGTCAAAAATCTTTTTGAGGTCGCCCGGATACGAATTGCCGCCGCAAATTCCGACGTACAGGCTGTTCGTGTTCATAAAAAACGTATTATCCTAACTCGCAACGGACAGGCAATGATGCCCAACGGGCGCTATCCGCGCCTAACATCAACAGAAACACCCGCCCGTCTTAAGGAAATCATCAACCGGTTGAAAACACTCCTATTATGAATGCCCTACTCAAAAACCTAATCGAACAATACACAAGACTCGAACTTGATGTGCAGGAGCTCGTCAACGCACAGTGCAACGAATTATGCGTACAATGTGGCATCTGCTGTTGTACCGCGATCATCTGCGAAGAAGCGATCGAAAGCCCCTTTCTCAAGCTCGTCCATCAGCAATCGAACCTTTTTAACGACCGCTACGGGTTTTTAACCGAAAAAGGCTGCCTGCTTGATGCGGGCCGCCCGCCGGTCTGCTATGAATTTTTCTGCGCCGATCAACTCTTCCACCAGCCCGACGAACTTCACGGCAAGCTCCTCCGGATCTTGGGTGCCCTGCCGAATCATGCTGGAAAACAAGCCTTGGGCGATATTCACCTTGTTGATATCCGCAACGAAAATGATTTCGAACGGCTTAATTTCCAAGGATTGGAAAAACAGCTTCAAGAAAGTTTCCAATGCTTGGAAATTCTACGCGGCTTCTTTAACGAAAAAACCCTGCCGGAGGATGCCGGCAGGGTTTTCGATCGAATCTCCGTTTCAACAGACGATTAAAACTTCAGATCGGCTTTTTTGAGACGCGCGGCGAGTTCGTTGAGTACGCGTTCGTCATCTTCGTCGTTGGCGGATTCGAAAACCGCGCCGAAGCGGATGAACGGGCCGGTGTTGTCCCACGGCACCGTGGAGATACCGAATCTCTCAATCAAATAGAGCGATGCCTCTTCGGCATTGGCGAAAGCGACATTCCCCGCCCCTTTCGGCGCTTTGACGTAGAGATAAAAGGTTCCACCCGGCATCTTGGCGTCGAAGCCCGTTGCTTTGAGCACTTCGACCATGCGGATCAGGCGCTTCTCGTAATGGTCACGGATTCCCTCGGCGAGGCTTTCGTCGGCAATGCCAACACACGCGGCGTGCTGAATGGCCTTAAACTGTCCGCTATCACAGTTATCTTTGATCGTTGCCAGCGCATCGACAGCCCACGAGGCACCGCAGAAAAAGGCGAGGCGCCAGCCGGTCATATTGTAGGCTTTGGACATGGAGTGCAGCTCAATGGCGCATTCTTTCGCACCGGGGCGTTGAAGAATGGATTTTCGCTCCGCACCGTAAACGAGCGTGGCATACGGGGCATCCTGTACGATCAAAATGTTGTGCTTCTTCGCGAAGGCGATCAGCTCGTCATAAAACGCGTCGGTCGCGACCGCACCGGTCGGGTTGTTGGGATAGTTGATGTAAAACAGCTTGCAGCGGTCGGCCAGCGCCGGATCGATTCTTCCAAGGTTTGGAAGAAATCCGTTTTCTTCGAGCAGCGGAATATCGACCACTTCACCGCCGAGATATTTGGTGTGCGTGGCCATCACCGGATAGCCGGGGACGGTCTGGAAAATCACATCGCCGGGATTCACAAAAGCGAGCGGGAGCATGGCGAGCGCGGGCTTGGTGCCGATGCTGTGGTTGATTTCGGTCGCCGGGTCGAGATCCACCCCGAAAAAATTCTTCATATAAACGGCCGCGGCCTGCTTGAACTCCGGAATTCCGTTATCGGAATAGCCGCGGTTCGAAGGCTTATCGACTTCCACCTTCAGCGCCTCGCGGATCGGCGCGGGTGCCATTCGATCGGGTTCCCCCACACCGAAATCAAGAATTTCCAGGCCGGGCTGCTCTTTGCGCACCTTGGCCTTCGCCCGTTTGATTTTTTCGAATTTATAAATTTCGGTCGATTTACCGAACTGCTCGCCGCCGATGCGGTCGGCGAATAATTTTTCTGAATTCATCATAAAACCTTCTCCTTAAAATGTTTTGTTTTCAGCGCCCCTCTTCCGCAGAGGCACACCTCGGGGGATCAAGCGATCGATCTGCTTCTCGAACTCGGCAATCGAAAACTTGCTCAAGGGAATACTCACATCCGAATTTTCGAGAATCCCGTTTTCAATCGAAATATTTTCCCGAAAAAAACCGATCACCAGCTTTTCATTGCGCACATCCACTCCGAGAAAAATGATGTCGATGATTTTCTCGCCTGCACCGCTAAACTCCTTGGAAAACGCGTACTGAATATTACGTACATAATCCCCGTGGCGCGTAAATTCCTCGTCGCTATCACAGTGACGATAGCCCCGAGCCGCTAAAATTTTACTCATGCTCGATTGAAATAACATAGGTCTTTTCCTTCTGTCCGTTACAGGCCGAAAACGGTAGTCAATCTGCCGTGGTATTGTAAAGAAGCGATCCGGTCTAAAGAAGATTCGCCGCCTTCTCAGCGAGGTCGGAACGAACGCCTTCGGTCAACAGGATGTGCGCCGCCAGAGGTTCGCCGCGGAATTTCTCCACCACTGCGCTCAACCCGCTCGACAGGCTGTCCACGTAGGGATTATCGATCTGATAGAGGTCGCCGGTCAGAATGATTTTGGTGTCGTGCCCGACGCGGGTAATCACCGTCTTCACCTCCAGCGGCGTCAGATTCTGCGCTTCGTCCACAATCATGAACTGATTGGGAATGCTCCGTCCGCGAATGTAGGTGAGCGGCTCCACATCAATCAGCGGATTGGACGCAATGATATCCCCGCCCCTCTTGTTCGGCACGTTCGTATTTCCAGTCCGACCATGGACAATCAGCGAAAGCGCATCGTGAATCGGCTGCATCCAGGGATCGAGCTTTTCCTCCACCGTGCCGGGGAGATAGCCGAGGTCTTTGCCCATCGGGAAAATCGGACGCGAAACCAGCAACCGCTTGTAGCGCTTGGTATCCATCACTTGATGATAACCCGCCGCGATCGCCAGCAGGGTTTTCCCGGTTCCAGCCTTGCCGGAAAGCGTGATCAGCTTAATCTTATCATTCAGCAACGCATCCATCGCAAAGCGCTGCTCCCGATTACGCGGCGTAATGGGCGCATTGTTATCTATCGTCAGCAGTTTCACCACACGGTGCGTCTCGACATCGTAGCGACCCAGCATCGTCTGCTTGGGATCGTTCGGATTCTGCAACGTCACATACTGATTGGGAAACAGCTCGTCCATTCCCGGAATCACCGCATGACCCTCGCTCGCGAAAAAGCCGATCGCCTCAGAGTCCGCCTCCAGCACCGCTTGCCCGGAATACATCTCATCCGGCTCGTGGTGCTGGCCATTTTCATAATCCTCTGCCTCCAGACCCAGCGCATCCGCCTTTAGACGCAGGTTGATATCCTTACTGACCACCGTGCACTTAACATCCGGCTCAGCCTTCTGAAGATCCACGGCCAGCTTGATGATCAAATCATCCGCAGATAGCCCCACGGCAAACGGATTGTCCATGTCCGCAAAAATCACCTTAATGGTTCCGCCGCTCTCGAGTCTCACCCCGTCGGAAAGCCGGCCGGTCTTGCGCAGCTCATCAAGCGACCGCGAAACCGTTCGCGCATTGCGCCCGCGCTCGCTAAGCTCGCGCTTAAACTGATCGATCTCCTCCAGAACCTTCAGCGGAATAATGACATTATTCTCCTCAAACTGACTGTAGGCGGAGGGGTCGTGAAGAAGGACGTTGGTATCCAGAATAAAATTTTTCATGAAAGAAGTGTAGCGGCGACGCGGCGCACACAAAAGCCGATATTGCCACTCGCCTGCAGTTTGTTTCTTTTCGAGGTGCCAAAAGAACTTGCCAGCCGCAGGGCTTCCTTCTTTCTTACAGAAAGCCTGTTGGCGCATACGCCTGCTTGCAACGGCTCAGACCCAACCCCTGGAATTTTTCTGCCGGGATTTACCCTGAACGCGCAGCGGCAGATAATTCTACCAAAAATATAATAACGACCAGCGGGAGTGATTCACCCTTGGAAAAGGATCACAAGACCCATCGCGATTAGTTCCACTCGACCAACAAGAGAGAAGCCCCGCGCATGCGAGACCGTGACCAACGGGAACGGCAACGTTTTGGTGGAATTTCAGATCAAACGAATCAAAAAGGCCATGACAATAAAGAAGAGGCCGAGCATCGTTTTGCTGAAAACCACGTTTTTCCGGGCCCACGCGAGGAGCGTTTCCGTGCGCAGTCCGAAGTAAACGGCAACAAACGTCAATGCCAGCGGCATGATGAACATCAGGTTATACGCAAGCAGGTAGAGCCACGCCCGCGATTCTGAAAAAGCGCTGTTTTTCAAAATCAACACCAGCGTCGGCACATAAACCTGTCCCGTACAGACACTTTCCAGCGCCGTCACCGCCGTTCCGATCAGCAGACCACCCAGAATCACACTGCCCACACCCAACCCCCGGTGCATCACGCTGTGAATCCGTTTTTTCATGCCGGCTGAAAGCTGAAGCGTCACGTCATGCCCATCCCGGCTTTTCCGGAAACGAAGCGCATCGCGGAACGACAAAAACGCCAGCACCAACAAAACAGCCGCCATCGCCCACTCCACCGCGCTACGAAAAACCGTAAAGCCCGAGAAAAGATGCAAAACTCGAAGCAGACCAAACCCCAGCGCCAAATAGGTCAGAAACGATGCCAGACAAAAGAAAATCCCTAACAACAAAAGCTGGCGATTCCGAACCTTAGAAACAGCCAACAGACTCATGAAAAAAACCAGCGTCGAAATTGCACACGGATTCATCCCGTCCAGCAATCCGGCAACAATCACCGCCGGGAAAGTAAAGCCGCCAAACCGCTCTTCCACCACATCCGGCAAAGCCCCGTCTGTTACGAAATCCGCAGACGCCCCCTGCTCCGAAAGGCGTGAAATCAGCGAGTAAACATCCTGCGGGTCTGGCGAAGGACCGAAAATGTATTGGCAGTTGACAATCAGATAAGCCCGATCCGGGCCCGTATGTCCGATGGCAGTCTCCAACTGAAGCAGATACAGGAAGTTCGTCTCTACACCAATGTCATGCGCCCGAATCGCACAGCCCCCCTGAAATTGCTCCACAATTCCGGGAAGCAGTTCCGCCGCGATCCGTTCGCAATCTCCACATCCGGGCTCGTAAAAAAAATCTACCTGAACCGGTTGCGCGCCATACGCGAATCCGCACAAAAACAAGATCAACGGGAACCATTTCAAAATCTGTCTCATCCGATTTATTTTTAATCTACGAAATACGCCAAACTCACGAAACAAATCATCGCAAGGTACCGCAAAAGTGTAACTCCGAGATTCATGAAGTTCCAGTAGTCATTCGCCCTGAACTGTAATCCCCGCAAAAACAGAAGATTCTTCCGGGCACCCGTCACCTTATATATAATCCCTCCTGAACGGTTTTAAGCTCCACAGCAAGCTGATCGAAAAAGAATAAGATTAAAATCAATCGAACCCGATCTTCCAACCGATTAATTATTCAACGATTTCTATCGATGAGCCCCTCTGCGGCGCTCGAATAAAAGGTTAAAAGACAGGACTGACACAGCTCCTTTAACGTTTCCAAATATTGGACCCAACTCATCCGTGTTAAAGGTTGCCGCGTAAAAACCTCAGTTTCTTTACAGGAGGATCCAAAGTCGGGAACTGTTTTTTCCAATGCTTGGAAAAATGAGGAGCAAGCATTCCAAGGGCTGGAAAAAAACCGCTGAGTTTTCCAATGTTTGGAAAAATTCCGGCAAAAAGATCCAAGGGCTGGAACTTTAAGCGATGGTGAGAATTTCGGCGGCGATTTTTCCGACCGCGATGGTGTGTTCGAAGTGAGCGGAAGCGGAGCCGTCTTTGGTGACGACAGTCCATTTGTCATCAAGAACTGACACTTTTGCCCCGCCCATGTTGACCATGGGCTCGATGGCAAGGGTCATCCCGGCTTTGAGAACAGGGCCGCGTCCTGGTTTTCCAAAGTTTGGAATCTGAGGATCTTCATGCATGCTTCGCCCGATGCCATGACCAACAAAGTCGCGAACGATGGTGAAACCGGCCGCTTCAACAACAGTCTGAATGGCGTGGGAGATGTCGCCGAGACGGTTGCCTTCAACCGCTTTAGCGATTCCGGCATGAAGCGAGGCTTTCGTGACGTCGAGCAGGCGCTGTTTTTCGGCGCTTATTTCGCCAACGGCAACGGTGACGGCTGTGTCGCCGATAAATCCACCATAGGAAATTCCTGTGTCAATGCTGACGATATCGCCCTCTTTCAGGATACGACCACCGGGGATTCCATGAACGACTTCGTCGTTAACGGAGGTGCAAATCTGACCAGAAAATCCGTGGTATCCGTAAAACGCACTGACGCCGCCGGCTTCGCGGATCATGGTTTGCGCGAGATTGCCGAGCGCCAGGGTGGTGATGCCGGGTTTGACATGCGCAGCGAGCGCATCGCGCACACGGGCGGTCATTTGATTGACGCGACGCATGGCGTCGAGTTCGGAGTCGGATTTAACAATGATCATAAAAAACCTGAAATTATGAGCTGTGAGAGAAAAAAACCCGAAGCTCTGAGCCGTGAATTTCGAACTCTTTTACCCATTGAGCACGGCGAGGACCAACGCCTCAGTTTCGGCGGCAGAACCTCCCGCATCGATATCGCGAATGAGTCCCAGATCCCGATAGTATCCAATCAGGGGTGCCGTCTGTTTTTGATAGACTTCAAGGCGGTTGAGAATCGTTTCTTCGCTGTCGTCGGCACGCTGGTAGAGTTCGCCACCATCCACATCGCAGATCCCGTCCACTTTCGAGGGCATGTTGATGATGTGATAGATTGCACCGCAGGTTTTGCAGGTGCGGCGGGCGGTGAGTCGACAAATGAGCGCCTCGCGATCCGCATCGAGATTAAAGACGTGCGTGATGACCCCTCCGATTTCGGAAAAGAATGTATGAAGGCCTTCGGCCTGCTCCAGAGTGCGGGGAAATCCATCGAACATGAATTGAGCGCTGGAAGACTCCCGTGTTACGCGCTCTTTAATGATGTTCAAAACAACGGAATCGGGAACGAGTTCGCCGGATTCCATACAGGATTTTACTTCCAGCCCGACATCACTTCCGGATTTGACCGCCGCACGCAACATGTCGCCCGTGGAGACATGAAAAAAGCCCTTTTGCTTCCTGAGAGCATCTGCGAGGGTGCCCTTACCCGCGCCAGGACCTCCGAGAAGAATAATTGCGTCCATCGCCTACCTTCTTCCGGATTTGAGTTTTCCTTTTTTCAGAAATCCGTCGTAGTGGCGCATCAAGAGGTGAGACTCGATCTGGCGCATCGTGTCGAGCATCACCCCGACCATAATCAGCAAGCTGGTCCCACCGAAGAAGGAGGCAACCAGTCCGGGAATTCCGAACTGCTTGGAAACGATCGTCGGCATGACGGCAATGGTGGTCAGGAAGAGCGCACCAGCCAAGGTGATGCGGGTCATGGTGCGATCCAAAAATTCAGCGGTCGGTGTTCCGGGGCGAATTCCGGGGACATAGCCGCCCTGTTTCTTCAGATCATCCGCAATTTTAACGGGGTTGAACTGTGTGGCAACCCAGAAGTAGGAGAAAAAGAGAATCATGAGACCAAATGTGGCCATGTAAACCGGGGTGCCGTAAGCAAAGGCGGCACCGAGTTGCTTAGCCGCAGGCCAAGGCATCATGGAGAACATTTTTGAGGGAAACATGAGGATGGCTTGCGCAAAGATGATGGGCATGACACCGGCGTAGTTGACGCGCAACGGCATGAAGGTGTGCTGTCCGCCGTACACTTTTTTACCGACGACCCGTTTAGCGTACTGTACGGGTATTTTCTGCTGAGCCTGTGTCACGGCAATGACTCCGGCGATTACCACCAGAATCATGATGATCATGGAAACACCCATAAAAGGAGAGTTGCGAACAATGCCGTCAACCGGCTTGAACATGCTGATCATAGCGCCGACTGCCATCGGCAGACGACTGATGATGTTGACGGTGATGATCATGGAAATCCCGTTACCGATCCCCCGCTCGGTGATCTGCTCGCCGAGCCACATCATCAGCAAGGTGCCGGTGGTGATGGTCATGACGGTGAGGAGAACAAATCCAATGCCGGGAATCCGGACAATGGCGGGATCGAAGAATCCAAGGCCGTTGGTTTGCAGGGCTTTGGCCAGCAAAAAGGCCTGGAAAGAACAAAGGATGACGGTGAGGTAGCGGGTATACTGAGTGATTTTCGCCCGTCCGGCATCGCCCTCACGGGCGAGCTTTTCGAGAAACGGAACCACTGCGGTCATCAGCTGAATAATGATCGATGCGCTGATGTAGGGCATGATGCCCAACGCACCGACCGCACAGTTTTTGACTGCGCCGCCACTGAAGAGGTTGAACATGTCGAGAAACCCGACGCCTGCCCCGCCCGCCGCAGAGGCTTTAATCTGGGCGGTGATCATCCCAAAATCGACCCCGGCAATTGGAATGTTTGCCAAGAGACGACAGAGGAAAATAATCCCCAGAGTGAACAGGATTCGCTGCCGCAATTCCTTGATCTTAAAGCTGTTTACAAAGGCGGAAAGCATCGGTTAACCCCGCTGAATTTTAAATTAAACTACTTCGCACGTACCGCCAGCGGCTTCGATCTTTTCTTTGGCCGTCGCACTGAATGCGCTGGCTTTGATCGAAAGCTTTTTGCTGATTTCGCCGGTTCCGAGGATTTTGATTCCGTCCCAGCGGCCCTTGACCAGCCCGGACTTTTTCAATACTTCAGCAGTGACTTCGCTACCGTCTTCGAATGCATCCAGAGCGCTCAAGTTCACCGGTGCAAACACGCTGCGGGTGAAGTTTGTGAATCCGCGCTTAGGAATACGGCGGGACATCGGCATCTGTCCCCCCTCAAAGAGCGGCTTATGGCTTGAACCGGAGCGAGCATATAGACCTTTATGTCCACGACCACTGGTTTTACCTTTTCCGGAAGCGCGACCTCGACCGACGCGCATTCTACGATGCGTGGAACCTTTAGCAGGTTGGAGTGAGTGCAAATTCATTTCAAAAACCTCTTCTTATTTTCCGCGGGCTGCGAGTGCTTCTTCCCGCGTACGCAGGGATGCAAGAGCGGCCATAGTTGCTTTGGTTACGTTCAATTTGTTGCTGCTACCGAGCGATTTGGCAAGCACGTCGTGCACACCGGCCAATTCCAGTACAGCGCGGCAGGATCCACCTGCGATCACACCCGTACCTTCAGAGGCGGGCTTCAGCATGACCTGTGCACCGCCGAATTCACCGAACGCTTCGTGAGGAATGGTGGTTCCCCGCATGGTCACTGGCACCATCCCACGCTTGCCGGCTTCGCCGCCCTTACGGATGGCGTCAGCCACTTCGTTGGCTTTGCCGAGGCCGTATCCGACTCGGCCCTTGCCATCACCCACAACGACGAGAGCGCCGAAGCTGAAGCGACGTCCACCTTTAACCACTTTCGAGTTGCGATTGATATGAACCACGCGCTCTTCGAACTCGGGTTTCTTTTCTTCTCTTTTTTCAAATCTTTTAGCCACAGCGGATAACTCCTATTTACATGAATTAAAAATCGAGACCGCCTTCACGGGCACTATCAGCCAACGCCCGCAACCGCGAACCGAAGGCAAATCCACCGCGATCGAATGCGATTCGCACGACGCCCTGCGCCTTGGCGGCTTCGGCTATTTTTGCCCCGAGCTCCTTGGCGGTTTCGACGGTGGCTTTGCCGCCCAACGAAGAGACCGAACAAATGGTCTTCTGCGCATCGTCGTCGATAACCTGAACGTAGATGTAGCGATTGGAAACATAAACAGCCATCCGCGGACGATCTGCCGTTCCTTTGATTTTGTTCCGCAAACGAAGGTGTCTGCGCTTCCGATAATCTGATTTGTTTTTGACCTTCATGATTAAGCCACTGCCTTACCTTCTTTACGACGAATCTGTTCGCCTTTATATTTCACGCCTTTGCCTTTGTACGGCTCAGCGGGCGAGAATGCGCGAATGCGCGATGCAACCAAGCCAACCAGAGCCTTGTCATGCCCCGAGACCTTCACCTCAAGCCCCGTTTTGTTCACTTCCACAGTGACTCCGGCGGGGATCTCATAGTTGATTTCGTGTGAAAAGCCAAGCGATAGCACACAGGTCGTTCCCTGCATCTGGGCCTTATAACCGACCCCGCTGATTTCGAGATCCTTCACATACCCCTTTTCGACGCCAACCACCATGTTGTTGATGACGCTACGAATGGTTCCGTGAAGCGAGCGAGCTTCTTTGGTTTCCTTCACACGGCCAACCAGCAACTGGTTGCCTTCCAGAGCCACCGAGATGACCTCCGGGACTTCCCAGACGCTTTCACCTTTGGCCCCTTTGACCGTAACGGTTCTTCCTGCAATCTTCACCTCAACTCCGGCGGGGATCGCAATGGGTGCTTTTCCTACTCTTGACATGGTTTAACCCTCGATTTCAAATTACCAAATATAACAGAGCACTTCGCCGCCCACATGAGACTTACGGGCCTCAGTGTCGGTGAATACTCCCGATGATGTACTCAGAATCGCGGTTCCGATTCCACCTAATACGCGAGGGACATCGTCTGCGCCAACATAGTGACGGCGGCTCGGACGACTGACGCGGCGCAAGCCCTGGATCACCGGCTTCTGATCTTCCATATATTTGAGGAACAGAACCAATGTCGCTTTTCCGGCAACATTTTCGGTCGTGTAATCTTTGATATAGCCCTCTTCTTTGAGGATGCGAGCCAGCTCGCTCTTCATTCGGGAGTGCGGGATCTGAACCGTTTTATGCTCAGCCATGTTGGCATTGCGAATACGGGTCAGCATATCGGAAATTGGATCGCTCAATATCATTGCTGTTCACCTTTGTTTTTCTGTTCAAACGGCATGCCGATCAGACGGAGCAGTTCATGGGCCTCCGGATTGGTTTTGGCCGTCGTAACGATCGTCACATCCATACCATGAACTTTGCGGACACGGTCCGGATCGATTTCCGGGAAGATGGTCTGCTCTTTCAACCCGAGCGAGTAGTTCCCGCGTCCGTCGAAGGACTGAGCGGGGACACCGCGGAAGTCGCGAATTCGCGGCATGGCGATGTTGATGAGGCGATCCAGAAATTCATACATCCGTGCGCCACGCAGGGTTATTTTTCCGGCTAAGGCCACACCTTCGCGCAGTTTGAAGTTTGAAACACTGCGTTGCGCCTTGATCATCATCGGGCGTTGCCCGGTAATTTTAGCTAAATCCTCAAGTACGGAATTCAAGGCGTCACGATCATGCTGCATCCCAACCGACACATTGATGACGATCTTGGAGAGCTTCGGAATCAGCATGGTGTTTCCGTAATTGAACTTCTTCTGAAGCTCCGGAACCACCTGCTCACGATATTTGGTTTTCATTGTCGGGGTCATAGTGTAGCCCGCTCCTCGTAAGTGGTTTGGTTAATAATTATTCTGCTTTTTTCAAATTGGAGAGATGGATCGGAGCTTCTTTTTCAAAAACTCCCCCTTGCGGGTTGTCCTGCGTCTTCCGCATGTGTTTTTTAACAAAGTTCAGTCCCTCGACCAGCGCCCGGCCTCCACCAGACAGCACCTGAAGAACCTTTCCGGACTTGCCCTTGTCGTCGCCAGCGATGACTTGAACCATGTCCCCTTTTTTAATACGTGCTTTCATAAAATTGATTCCTCTCCTTAAAGAACTTCAGGGGCCAGTGAAACCACCTTCATGAAGTTCCCGTCGCGAAGTTCGCGAGCAACCGGCCCGAAAATACGGGTTCCGCGCGGATTGCGCGCCGCATCTAAAATCACAGCGGCGTTGTTGTCGAAACGAAGAACAGAACCATCACGACGACGGATCGGAGCTGCGGTCCGCACAACGACGGCATCCAACACATCCCCTTTTTTGACCATCCCGTTCGGCTGAGCCTCTTTCACACACACCTTAATGACTTCGCCCACTTTGGCATAGCTGCGCTTGGTCTTCATAACCCGGATACACATCACGCTACGCGCACCTGTATTATCCGCCACCTGTAATCTGCTCTGCACTTGAATCATTGTTTTCCTGCCTTATTTCGAAATGATTTCGACGAGCCGCCAGCGTTTCAGCCGGCTGATCGGGCGTGTTTCCATGATGCGAACCACATCGCCCACTTTGGCATCGTTATTTTCGTCATGAGCGTGCACTTTTTTCTGCACACGAATTTCTTTACCCAGCAACGGATGCCGGACGCGGCGCTCGATCAGCACCGCGATCGTTTTGTTGTTTGCCGCGCCACACACGCGGCCTTCACGCACTTTGCGATTTCCTCTAGAGTCCATTATTTACCCCTCGGCGTTTGCCGCCTGATTCATGATCGTTTTGACGCGGGCAATGGAGCGACGCACGGCACGAATCCGCAACGGATTCTCCAGCTGCCCCGAGACCTGCTGAAGCCGGAGACTAAACAGCTCCTGTTTCGCACTGTCGATCTGCTCTTGCAGCTCGGCACTCGTCATGTCCATAAGTTCTTTTGTTTTTTTCATTCGATCGCTCTCATCTAAAAATCATTAGCCGTGGCGAGTCACAAAGCGGACCCGGATTGGCAGTTTAGTTGCGGCCAGACGCATGGCGACCCGCGCCTGCGCTTCTGGAACTCCGTCGAGCTCAAAAAGGATCCGGCCCGGACGAACCACGGCCACCCATCCTTCGACTCCACCTTTTCCCTTACCCATGCGGACTTCCAGCGGTTTTTTCGTATAGGGTTTGTCGGGGAAAATACGAATCCACAACTTTCCTTTACGTTTCAGGTTGCGGTTGATTGCCACACGGCAAGCCTCAATCTGAATGTTGGTGATCCAGGCACGTTCCAGCGCCTGCAGACCGAATTCGCCGAAGGCGATGGTCGTTCCGGCTTTGGCCATTCCTCCGCGGGAGCCCTTCTGGACTTTGCGGTGTTTAACTCGTTTTGGCATTAAAGGCATGATTCAAATACTCCTGCTTAAGCTTGCGCCTTTTGGTCCTTCTTGCAAATCCAGACCTTGATTCCGATTGCACCAGCAATCGTGCGGGCTGTCGCCACGCCATAATCAATGTCGGCACGCAGTGTGTGCAACGGGATCTTGCCTTCCTTATAGCTTTCCGAGCGGGAAAGCTCGGCACCGCCAAGACGACCACTTGCCAACACCTTGATTCCATCGGCACCCGTATCCATCGCCATCTGAATGGCGCGTTTCATGGCCCGGCGGAAAGAAACTCGGCGCTCCAGCTGGAGGGCGATACTCTCGGCCACCAGTGTTGCATCGAGGTCAGGACTTTTGACTTCATCAATTTCGATATATACTTCTTTTTTTGTCTTCGCGCTCAGCTGCTCGCGCAGCTTTTCGATGTCCTCGCCCTTGCGGCCGATCACCAAGCCCGGACGGGCTGTACGAATCGTCACACGAACACGGTTTGCATAGCGCTCAATAAAAACGCTTGAAATTGCAGCATCTTTCAGACGCGCCTTAACGGCTTCGCGGATACGGATATCCTCTTGAAGCAGATCAGCAAACTCCTTTTTGCCGGCATACCAGCGTGAGCGCCAATTTTTATTGACCGCAATTCGAAGTCCTATTGGATTTACTTTCTGTCCCAAAACAATTCCCTTTCTACTTACTTACGATCGGTCAAAACGACTGTTACATGTGTGGTACGCTTGCGGATTGCACTAGCCGATCCACGGGCGCGGGGACGAAACCGTTTCAAGGTCGGTCCACCATCCACATGCGCATCTTTCACAAAAAGCTTATCTGCGGAAACCCCTTCGTTGTTCTCGGCATTTGCAATGGCCGACTTCAAGGTTTTCCCAATCTGCAGAGCAGACTTTTTGGCGTTAAATTCAGTGATACGAAGGGCCTCCGCAACGGAAAGTCCACAGATCTCAGAGGCGACCCCGCGGGCTTTCAACGGAGACATTCTCACATATTTTGTTGTTGCTGAAACTTCCATGTCTTTACCTTCTACAGTTTAGCTGCCGCTTTTCGGGCGCAAAGGCGGCAACTATACGTCATTCCTTTTTCAAATCCAGAACTTCTATCAAAAATGTTTAGCGAATTGTTTTATCTGTCGCGATTCCGTGCGTTTTAAAGCCGCGGGTCGGAGAGAACTCTCCCAAACGGTGCCCCACCATGTTTTCCGAAACAAAGACGGAAACAAACAATTTCCCGTTATGCACCATGAAGGTGTGGCCGACAAATTCCGGCGCGATCATACAAGCTCGCGACCAGGTTTTGATCGGTTTTTTTCTGCCAGACACTTCCATCTGCTCAACCTTTTTGAGCAGTTTTGCGTCGATGTAGGGACCTTTTTTAAGTGAACGTGCCATAACTTACTTCTTTCTCCGTTCGACAATATACTGGCTGGAAGCCTTTTTCTTTTTCCGAGTGCGCTTGCCTTTGGCCAGCGTTCCCCACGGCGAGATCGGATGTCCACCACCGGACGTACGACCTTCTCCACCACCCATCGGATGATCCACAGGGTTCATCGCCACACCGCGAACGGTCGGACGAATTCCGAGCCAGCGTTTACGGCCGGCCTTACCACTCACGATATTTTCATGATCCACATTTCCAACCCGACCGATTGTCGCATAGCACGCTGTGCGGATGCGTCGGATTTCTCCGGACGGCATTTTCAGGTTGGCAAAATCTCCCTCGCGGCTCATCAGCTGAGCGCTGGTTCCAGCAGAGCGAGCAATCTGCCCCCCGCAACCGGCCTGCAACTCAATGTTATGAACTGCGGTTCCCAACGGAATGTTTGCCAGCGGCAATGCATTTCCGATATCGGGCTCCACGTTCGACCCGGACAGAAGCGTCGCGCCAACTTCCAGACCCACAGGGGCGATGATATAGCGTTTTTCGCCGTCCGCATAATTCAGCAAAGCGATTCGCGACGAACGGTTCGGATCGTACTCAATGCTCGCCACGGTTGCGGGGATGTTGAGTTTATTGCGCTTAAAGTCAATCACACGGTAGCGACGCTTGTGGCCTCCCCCCTTATGGCGGGTTGTGATCCGGCCTGCGCTGTTGCGTCCGCCCGTGCTCTTCTTCGGACGAAGCAATGAACGCTCCGGGGTCGACTTCGTGATTTCTTCAAACGCGGAAGTCACCATATGGCGACGACTCGGCGTGGTCGGTTTATATGTTTTCAAAGCCATGATTATTCTCCCTAAACAAAGTCGATCTTGCTGTCTTCAGCAAGCGTCACGACGGCGCGCTTCCAAGCGGCGGTGCGTCCGGCGCTGGCCGTGCGTTCACGTTTCTTTTTTCCCTGACGATTCATGGTATTAACGGCAACCACTTTCACCTTGAAAAACTTCTCAACAGCCTGCTTGATCTCCGCTTTATTAGCCTTCGGATTGACGCTGAAGATGTACTTGTTCTCTTCCTCGGAAAGGCGAGTGCCCTTCTCTGTCAACAGAACCTTATTAATTATCTGATAAATATCTTTCATTGAAATTCCCCTCTACGCCATCCGCTCTTCGAGCTTTTCCATTCCCGCTTTGGTGATCAAGATCTGCGGATAGCGAACAATATGATAGGTGCTCACAAGATCAGCACTCACCACTTCCACATCCGGCAGATTGCGCGCCGCGAGGCTAACATTCTGATTGATCTCGCCAAGAATCAGCAAGGCCTTGCCGCTGACTCCCAACGTTTTGAAAACAGAGACAAACTCCTTCGTGCGAGGCGACTCCAGCTTAATATCATCCAGAACCGTAATCGCAGCTTCAGCAGCCCGTGTGCCGAAGGCACGAGCGAAGGCCAGACGAGCCACCTTTTTAGGCAACTGCTTGCGGACTTTATGAGGATGCGGACCCCACGCAACGGCACCGCCGCGCCATACGGGCGACTGCTTATAACCGGCACGGGCGCGGCCCGTCCCTTTCTGTTTCCAGGGTTTAGCTCCGCTTCCGTTCACGGCACCCTTGCCCTGCGTATTAGCAGACCCTTGATGCTGATGAGCCTGATAGGTGGTCACCGTTTGGAAGAGCGCCTGTGCACCCTTATCGGTCACATCAAACTTTTCACTGAGGCTCACTTCGCCCAGCGCCGTTCCCTTACAATCTTTAAGTGGCATTGTGTTCATGTTCATCCTCTCAAATTATTTCCGTTTGAGTGCTTCGCGAAGCACTAGCGTACTGCCGTTTGCACCAGGCACCGCACCCTTAAGAAGGATTAGGTTTTCTTCTGGACGAACCTGAACCACTTTCAGACTCTGAACGGTGATTTTTGTTGATCCCATCTGACCCGGCATTTTCTTCGATTTGAAAACGCGGCCCGGATGTTCACACATCCCGATGGAACCGGGTCTGCGATGAAAATGCGAACCGTGGGTCGCGGGACCGCCGCCGAAACCGTACCGTTTCATAACCCCTTGGAAGCCCTTCCCTTTGGTCACACCCAGAACATCCACAAACTTGATGTCTTCGAAGATCGCGGCGGTGAGCGTGTCGCCCGCTTTGGTTTCGTCGTCGGCGCTCACACGCACTTCACGCAGTTCGTGCATCGTGCCCACACCGGCTTTTTTGTAGTGGCCAACCAGCGGCTTCGAAACACGTTGTTCCTTTTGCGCGCCGAAACCGATCTGAATCGCTTCGTAGCCATCCGTCTTCGTTGTCTTGCGCTGAAGCACACTACACGGACCTGCCTCGATCACAGTGACCGGAATGCAACGTCCTTCGTCGTCGAAGATCTGCGTCATTCCCAATTTTTTTCCAATTAAACTTTTCATGATATCGCTCAGATTTTAATGGTGATGTCCACGCCCGCCGGCAGATTCAGCTTTTTGAGCTCATCTACGGTTTTAATGGTCGGGTCGATGATGTCCAGCAAGCGTTTGTGCGTGCGGATCTCAAACTGCTCCATCGATTTTTTGTTCACAAACGGACTGCGGTTGACGGTATACCGCTCGATGCGGGTCGGCATCGGAATGGGTCCGGCCACACGAGCGCCCGTGCGCTTAGCGGCTTCAACAATTTCTTTCGACGAGGTGTCGAGCACCCGATGGTCGAAAGATTTTAAACGTATGCGTATGCGTTGATTATTCATAACTTTTCTCTAGTAACGGTTTAAAATCGTCTCCTGCATTGAATCCGGGACGGCCTCAAAACTCTGCGGCTCCATGGTGTAACTGGCCCGCCCCTTGGTCAGGGAGCGTAAGGTCGTGGCGTAGCCGAACATTTCGGCCAGCGGCACATCTACATGAACAATTTGAATTCCGTCGCGAGATTCAATCTCACGGATCCGCCCACGACGTCCATTCAAATCGTTCATAACATCGCCCAAATGATCTTCGGGTGAAATAATTTCGAGCTTCATGATGGGCTCAAGCAGTGTCGGAGAGGAATTTCCGACGGCATCACGAAGAGCCATCACAGCGGCAGTGCGGAATGCCATTTCGGACGAATCGACCGGATGGGCCGCGCCGCCGGTCACATTCACTTCAATATCCACGAGCGGGTAGTTGCCCAGCACTCCGGTCATCAACGCATCGGAAATCCCCTGCGTGATCGGAAGGTGGAAAATGGCAGGAACAACCTCTTTGGACACGTTCACATTGACCTGATTGCCTGTTCCGCGCTCACGCGGAGAAACTTCGATCACCAGCTTGGCAAAATGACCGCGTCCGCCGATTTCACGCTCGAAGGTGAACTCGCCGGTGCCGGCGGTGCGGGCGCTTTCGCGGTAGGCCACCACCGGCTTACCCGCATTGGCCTTTACTTTAAATTCGCGGAAAATACGGTCCTTAATGATTTCAAGGTGAAGCTCGCCCATCCCGTTGATAATCGTTTGCCCTGTATCCTCGTTCATCGTCACGCGGAAGGTGGGATCTTCTTCGGTCAAAGACTGGAGAGCGGCAGCCAGTGCGTCGCGGTCGGCCTGTGTCTTCGGCTCAATCGCCATGGCAATCACCGGCTCAGGGAAGACAATGCGCTCCAGAACGATCGCATCGTTTTCCGCGCAAAGCGTGTCACCCGTCGTGAAAAATTTAAGCCCGGAAATCGCGCCGATTTCACCGGAATAAAGCACATCGACATCTTCACGGCTATTGGCGTGCAACCGGAGCAGTCGACCAATCTTTTCGCGCTTATTTGTGCGGGGGTTGAAAACATTCTGTCGTTTTTCAAGCTTACCGGAATATATACGAATAAATGCCAACTTGCCGACAAACGAATCGGTGGCCATCTTGAACGCCAGCGCGCTCAGCGGCTCATAATCGCCCGCTTCGCGGACTTCCGGGGCTTCCGTCTTGGGATGAATTCCTGTTACAGCCGGGACGTCAACCGGGGAAGGAAGGTAATCGACTACCGCGTCGAGCAGCGGCTGAACCCCTTTGTTCTTCAGCGAAGAACCGCACAGCACCGGAACCAGATGACCGGCAATTGTGGCGCGGCGAATTGCGGCGGCCAGCAGGGCGGCCGGAACATCCGGGTTTTCCAAATAAATTTCAAGAAGTGTCTCATCCACTTCAGCTGTTTTTTCGACCAGCGCGGCGCGCTGTTTTTCAGCGTCTACAGCCATCTCTTCGGGAATCGCAATCTCAGACACCCCGCTACCGAGATTTTCCTCTTTAAAGAGAAAAGCCTTCATATGAACGAGATCAACGATCCCTTTAAAATCTTCTTCGCTTCCCCAAGGAAGCTGAACCGGTACAGCCGGAGCCGCCAGTTTTTCGCGCAATTCAGAAACCACCTTGGCGAAATTTGCGCCCATCCGGTCCATCTTGTTCACAAACGCCAGGCAGGGAACGTGATATTTCTTGGCCTGACGCCAAACGGTTTCGGACTGAGGCTGAACCCCACCCACTCCGCAGAAAACACCGACCGCGCCGTCGAGCACGCGAAGGGAACGTTCAACTTCCACGGTAAAGTCCACGTGGCCGGGGGTGTCGATAATATTGACTTGGTGATCGCGCCAGAAACACGTGGTGGCCGCGCTGGTAATCGTAATGCCGCGCTCCTGCTCCTGCTCCATCCAGTCCATGACCGCCGTGCCTTCATGCACCTCGCCCATTTTATAAACGCGACCGGTATAATAGAGAATGCGCTCCGTCGTCGTGGTTTTCCCCGCGTCGATATGAGCGACAATGCCGATGTTGCGAATTGACGACAAACTACGACCGCGCGCCGCGTCTTCCCGAGGGGAAGACACACCGCTCTTCGCATGTTTTGCGTCATTTTTCACAGCAATCGTCATTTCAATTCTCAAAGAACAAGGGTCTGGAACCAGTCATTACCACTTATAATGAGCAAAGGCTTTGTTCGCCTGAGCCATTTTGTGGGTGTCATCGCGCTTCTTAATCGCCGCACCCTGATTGGAGTAGGCATCCATCAATTCATTCGCCAGCGCACGGCGCATCGGCATCCCTTTACGGGTTTTGGAGTACTGGATCAACCAACGGCAAGCCAGTGCGGTTTGACGCTTGGCACCCACTTCGAGCGGGACCTGATAGGTAGCTCCACCGACACGTTTGGATTTTACTTCCAACTTCGGCTTAATATTCTCAACTGCACGAGAGAAGACCATCAACGGATCTTCATCAGGCATCTTAGTCTGAACATCTTCAAGTGCTCCGTAAACGATGGCTGCGGCGGTTGCCTTTTTGCCACGACCCATGATGCTGTTGACCATGTAGGCCACCAACTCGCTGTTAAAGCGGGGATCCGGAATAACTTCACGTTTTACTGCTGCGCGTCTTCTTGCCATGATTAAAAACCTTCTTTAAGCCTTCGGTCTCTTAGCGCCGTATTTTGAGCGCCCTTGTTTGCGTCCGTTCACACCGAGACAGTCCAGTGCACCGCGAACGATGTGGTAACGAACACCCGGCAAGTCCTTCACACGACCGCCGCGAACCAGCACCATGCTGTGTTCCTGAAGATTGTGACCTTCGCCCGGAATGTAGGCATTAATTTCGCGACCATTGGTCAAACGGACACGCGCCACTTTCCGCAACGCGGAGTTCGGCTTTTTCGGAGTCTGTGTCTTCACCAAAAGACAGACACCACGACGCTGCGGACACGCGGTCAATGCAGGGCATTTCTTCTTCTTTTTCAGCGGAACACGCGGTTTTCTAACGAGTTGATTAATTGTCGGCATAAATATTCCTTCCCTCAAAAATCGAGCGGCAGATAGTATGTTCCTGCCGCCCGCCCCGCAAGCATTACATTAATTTTTTTTGCAGTTTTTTCTCAGCACCGGAATCCACTGCAAAAAATGCGGCGCAAGCGGGCTATACAACCAAAAAACCAAAGAATAGCAAGGCTCTCCTGCAACTTCTTTTCACAATCCACTCCGCACCGAACCCTACGCCCCTGCCCTGTCGCCGGATAAAATGTTCCAATGATTGGAAACCGGCCCAAAGATTGTAACTTTGCTCCCGACGCCCTTGTGCCGCGACCCCGTCCTTACGTCTTCTTAGAGCTCTCGGCTTCGAGGATCTTGGAGACGAGTTCGTCGGCCAGCGTGGGGTCGTCGAGGAGCGCTTTGCGCGCGCCCTCACGTCCCTGTCCCAGTTGCTGCCCATCACAGGAGAGCCAGGAGCCCTTCTTTTCGATCAATCCGGCCTCAATCCCGGCGTCCACGATGGAGCCGGCCCATGAAATGCCTTCGGCGTAGAGAATGTCGAACTCAGCGACCCTGAACGGCGCGGCCACTTTATTTTTCACCACCTTGACCTTGGTACGGTTCCCATAGATGGAGCCGTCGGTATTTTTGAGCTGACCGATGCGACGGATGTCGAGTCGAACAGAGGCATAAAATTTCAGTGCGCGGCCGCCGGGAGTGGTTTCGGGGCTACCGAACATCACACCAACTTTTTCACGAATCTGGTTAGTGAAGATGCAACAGCAGTTGGTGCGGTTAATCGCGGAGGTCAGCTTACGAAGCGCCTGACTCATCAATCGAGCCTGCAGGCCGACGTGAGACTGGCCCATTTCGCCGTCGAGCTCGGCGCGCGGCGCGAGTGCTGCAACGGAGTCGAGCACCACAACATCAACCGACCCGCTCTGAATCAGCGTTTCGCAGATATTGAGCGCCTCTTCGCCCGAGTCGGGTTGGGAGACGAGCAGATTATCGATGTCCACACCAATCTTCTTGGCATATGCCGGATCCAACGCGTGTTCGGTATCGATAAAAGCGGCGATTCCGCCCTCTCTCTGAACGTTGGCGATGATGTGAGAACAAAGCGTTGTTTTTCCGGAGGATTCCGGGCCAAAAATTTCAATCACGCGCCCTTTAGGCACGCCGCCGATTCCGAGGGCAAGATCGAGCGTCAGTGCGCCCGTGGAAATATGAGCGATGGTCTTCGGGATTTCCTGATCACCCAAGCGGACAATTGCTCCGTCGCCATATTGTTGCTTAATCTGCGCGATAACCGTCTCAATATCGACGGTTCCTGTCTTTTTTTCTTTTTTAGCGGCCATAGTTCGGAGAGGTTACACTGCCGAAAAAATTGTGCAAGCGCGGAAACTTCCCATCCAAGCTTACAGGCTCCAGACCGCCTATTTTCCGTTCATATGATACCGATTGAGCCATATTTGCAGATCGACGAGCAGACTCTAAAGATCCTCCTCGCGCCATGCCGCCTGCTAAATGAGCTATAGCGCGACCATGCCGCACCTTCAACTTCAGGTGCCAGCACGATGTTACGTCCAAAAAATGCCAATAAAGGAACAAACGGGGTGTTTAATAACACCTTTTCACATTGCTTGTGCCGCTGCGGACTCCTTATAGTCCACGCTATGAACACCACTGACTCAATTGATCTTAAACTTCTTATGGAGTCATCCTGTGATGACCGGGACATCGCCATTGACCTGATTCACCTCTATTTCGACCTGACCGGCGAGGAGCTGGCCCGGCTCGAAGAAGCGGCGGGTAACGGGGATGCCGCGACCGTCTCGGCGGTCGCGCACAAATGCGCGGGGTCAAGCGTTGCCTGCGGAATGACAACACTGGGCATCCTGCTGCGCGCGCTTGAACTGGATGCCAAACAGGGACTGCCCGAGAACTTTCCGGAGCAACTAAAAAACATAAAAGAAGAAATGTCTGCAGTCCGCGACATTCTAAACAATCATTTCAACTGCGCATTTTAATTATGAAAACGATCCTGCTTGTTGACGACGACCTGTTTGTAACCACGCTTTATAAAACAAAGCTGTCAGGCGAAGGATATCAGGTGGAAACGGCCAACAGCGGCGCAGAAGCGCTGTCTAAACTGGAACATCTCCGCCCGGACACCATCATCCTCGACCTCAATATGCCTGAAATGAACGGCGTGGAAGTTCTAAAGCAAATCCGCAACATCCCGGAACTCAAAGACGTCCCGGTCATCATTTTTTCTAATGGACACGTTCAAAGTCTGCTCGACGAAGTCTGTCCGCTGGGCGTTCAAAAGTTTTTCACCAAATCTCTATGCCCACCAAACCGCCTGCTTGCGGAGATTCAAAACACCTTAGAGGCAGCGCCTATCGGCCAGAGCGGAAGCAAGCCAACCCCGCTAGAAACCGCTGCGGCATCGACTGCGCCGGACGCACCCGTAAGAGCCGTGGCAATCGGCGCGCATCCCGAAGTCCAGCGCAAAGTACTGGCCGGCCTCTACCGGAGCGTCCAGCCCGAAATGAAGGCCGCGCTAGCGGATAAATCCGAATCGCGCCGCGAAGTGCTGGGCAGGGCTTTAAAACATCTGTTCAACGATCTGTATGATCACCCCGAGCATATCACAGAAACCTCCATCCAAACCTTGATGCAAGGCCTCGGAAATCTACATCAAGCCGACCCCGCACCAACCAACCCCGTTCTGGATTCTGAGGCCGCCCTCAAAAGCA
The DNA here is from genome assembly GCA_016342445.1 of Verrucomicrobiota bacterium. GTDB lineage: Bacteria > Verrucomicrobiota > Kiritimatiellia > Kiritimatiellales > Tichowtungiaceae > Tichowtungia. The sequence goes on from JAEIOF010000004.1 coordinate 23,722, forward strand.
TTCTCCAATCCTTTGAAGAGTAAAGCCACGGCGGGCCAGCGGATTTTTCCAGTGTTTTGCCGGATCATCTCGCGAACCCGATTCTTCGGGCCGGCTTCCAATGGTTGCCACTTCACTGCGTTCCGTTGCCGGTCGCAATAGCGCCGGCCTCTCTCCCGCTGGTCGAGTGAAAAAACTGCAGATCAGCCGTGCGAGTCGAGTTCGGCCCAGCGGTTGAAGGCGGTTTCAAGCTCGTGCGGAACGGCTTCGGCTCGCGCGGTGACGGTTTTAATCTCGACCGGATCACGACGGTAGAAATCAGGATCGTTGAGGGTCGTGTTCAACTTTTCAAGCTCCGCTTCGAGCGTCTCAATGAGCCGGGGCAGTTCCTTCAGCTCCTCCCGCTCCTTATTGGTCAGCTTGCGCGTCCGCTCCTTCAACGACTCATCAACTTTTCGAGTCTGAACCGTAGCCTTCTGCTGCCGAGCGGATTGCTCAAGCCAGTCGTCGTAACCGCCGGCGTATTCGCCGATGCTCCCGCTCTCGAAAACAAGCGTTGAAGTTACGACGTTGTTGAGAAAAGCGCGGTCGTGACTGACAAGCAGAACGGTTCCCTGATACTCGGCCAGCAGCTCCTCGAGCAGGTCGAGCGTTTCCACATCCAGATCATTGGTCGGCTCGTCGAGCACCAGCAGGTTAGAGGACTGAGCAAAGAGCTTGGCGAGCATCAGGCGATTGCGTTCGCCGCCGGAGAGCGACCCGACCGGTTGCTCGGCATCCGCCGGAGAAAAGAGAAAATTATTCAAATAGCCAATCACATGCTGACTTCCGCTATTGGTCTGAACGTACTCATTGTCGCCGCACAAATTCCACTTCACGCTCTTGGTTTCGTCGAGCTGGATCCGATGCTGATCGAAATAAGCGATTTCGAGGCGTGTGCCATGACGCACCTCGCCCCTCGTCGGTTCGAGTTGCCCGAGCAGCGCATTGATCAGCGTCGATTTCCCGCATCCATTAGGGCCGATGATACCGATACGATCGCCGCGCAAAATCTCGGTCGAAAAACCACTAACGATCACTTTGCCGTCATAGCCGCAGGAAATATTATCGGCAGTGATCACCTTGCGGCCCGAGGCGCCCGCTTCGTGCAGCTGCATCTTGACGGTCCCGGAGCGCTCGCGGCGCTGCGAACGGTCGCTACGCATCTTTTCGAGCTCGCGCACACGGCCCTCATTACGCGTTCGCCGCGCCTTGATCCCCTTACGAATCCAAACCTCCTCCTGCGCCAGCTTTCGGTCGAACTGAGCCCGCTGCCCCTCTTCCGCATCCAGCAGATCCTGCCTGCGCTTGAGATAGGTCGAATAATCGCACTCCCAGCTGGTCAGATTCCCACGATCAAGTTCGACGATACGGGTGGCCAACTTCTGCAAAAACACGCGGTCATGCGTCACAAATAAAACAGTACCGCGCCAACGGAGCAAAAAGTTTTCCAACCATTGGATGGATTCAATATCGAGGTGATTGGTCGGCTCGTCGAGAATCAGCACATCGGGTTCGTTCACCAGCGTTTTGGCCAGCAGCGCGCGGCGGCGCATCCCGCCGGACAGTGCCGAAAACTCCTGCTCGCCATCGAGATTCATCAACGAAATCACCTTTTCCACCGGATGATCCAGCGCGTGCTCGTGGTTCCAATCCTTGGAAATAATATCGAACACCGTACCCTGAAGGTCTTGCGGAACCTTTTGGGTCAGGCGGGCGACCGTCACGCCGCCCTGACGAAGAACCGCCCCGCCGTCCGGCTCCAGATCGCCGCTGAGGATTTTGAGAAGGGTCGACTTGCCCTCCCCGTTGCGCCCGAGCAGACAGATCCGCTCTCCCGGTTCAATCTGAAGAGTCGCCCCGTCGAGCAGCTTGGGGCCGCCGAAAGCAATTTGAATGTTTTGTAAGCTAAGTAGTGCCATAAGGCGTGGAAATGTAACGGTTCGCCTCTGAGAAACAAGCCGGAAGGCATTCGGAATTGAAAACAGACAGACCGTTTTCCAAGCAGTGGAAGCGGGCTGAGCCGGGAATCCTTCTGTTTTCCAAGCATTGAAAAAAAACCGATGTGATTTTTCCAACCATTGGAACCCGCTGAGCCGGGGGCTTTCTGTTTTTCCAAACATTGGAAAAACAGAGACGAAAAGTTCCAATGGGTGGAAACCATCCCGGCGGCGGGCGGGCATATATCGTAATACGATATATCACATAGTGATATATCTAGCAGGGTGCGACGCAGGGACAAAAAAAGCGCCCCGGAATTCGGGGCGCTTTTTCGGAACTCTTTTGGAGTTCTTAGAGAACGACTACTGGAGATTCCTCTACAGGGCCCAATGGGTTTGCACCCAGATTGTCCTCTACGCTGATCTCTTCGCCGAGTTTGACGGGGCGAATGTTTTTGTAGAGGGGGAATCCGGAACCCGCCGGGATCAAGTGACCCATGATGACGTTTTCTTTGAATCCGCGCAGCAGATCGATACGTCCCAGCGTGGCCGCCTGCGTCAGCACACGGGTGGTGTCCTGGAAGGAGGCTGCTGAGATGAAGCTTTCGGTTGCCAAGGCGGCCTTGGTGATCCCCAAGAGGACCGGAGAGGCTTCGGCAGGCCGACGTCCCTCTTCCATGGCGCGCGAGTTGACTTCCTGGAACTTCTGTTTTTCGACCTGTTCGCCCCAAAGGAATTCAGTGTCGCCCGGCTCGGTGATTTTCACCTTGCGGAGCATCTGACGGACGATGACTTCGATGTGCTTGTCGTTGATTTCCACACCCTGAAGGCGATAAACGGCCTGCACTTCGTTGACGAGATATTCCTGGAGCTCCTGCGGTCCACAGACTTCGAGAAGTTCCTGCGGGACAACGGGTCCTTCGGTAAGCTGCTGACCTTTCTGAACCCAGTCACCGCCGTAGGCCACAATGTGTTTACCCATGGGGATGAGATGCTCTTCTTCGGTTCCGGTCGATGGGTCGCGAATGATGAGCTGACGTTTACCCTTGGCAATACCGCCGAGTTCAACAATCCCGTCGATCTTGGCGATTTCAGCCGCTTCTTTCGGAAGACGGGCTTCAACCAGTTCGGCCACACGCGGGAGACCCCCGGTAATATCTTTCGTCTTGGCCTGTTTACGAGGCGTTTTCGCCAGCAGGGCTCCCGCTTCGATATTCAACTCTTTGGTCACCATGACGTGGGCACCAGCCGGAATGGAGTAGTAGGCCAGGGCCTTTCCTGCCGGATCGGTCACAACGATCTGCGGATGGAGGTCTTCTTTGTGTTCAAGAACAATCAGTCCTTCCATACCCGTGGTTTCGTCTTGAGCTTTTTGAACGGTGACCCCTTCGATGAAGTCGTGGAAGTTAATTTTTCCGGTTTGCTCGGAGAGAATCGGCACACTGTAGGGATCCCATGTGACGAAGGTTTCGCCTTTTTTGACGGATCCGCCATCATCAACCGATACCAACGCACCAATAACGGCGGTGTAGCGTTCGAGCTCGCGGCCTTCTTTGTCGTAGGAAACAATATGACCGTTTTTGTTAAGGATGACGTTCCCGCCGTCCACTTTCACGGTACGTACGTTTTCGTAGCGAATGACGCAGCTTTCTTTTGCGCTCACTTTCGGCTGTTTGAAGACCGCGCTGGCGGTACCCCCGATGTGGAAGGTACGCATGGTCAGCTGGGTTCCCGGCTCACCAATGGACTGCGCGGCGATGATTCCGACCGGTTCGCCCAATCGCGCTTCTTTGCCGGTGGCCAGATTGCGGCCATAACACTTGGAGCAGACGCCGCGACGCGACTCGCAGGTCAGTACGCTTCGGAGACGGAGAGATTCGATCCCCACCTTTTCGATCTTCTTAGCGGCGTACTCGTCGATGATTTCGTTAGCCGCCACAATGACTTCTTTTTCACTGTAGGGATCGTAAATATCGTCGCAGGAGGTGCGGCCGATGACGCGCTGGGCGAGAGAGACGAGTTCGTCATCTCCATCGGTGATGGCGACCACTTCAATCCCGTTCAGGGTGTGGCAGTCTTCTTCCATGATGATGATATCGTGAGCCACATCGACCAGCTTGCGGGTGAGGTATCCGGAGTCCGCGGTTTTGAGCGCGGTATCGGCCAGACCCTTACGGGCTCCATGGGTGGAGATGAAGTACTCAAGAACGGAGAGCCCCTCACGGAAGTTCGCGAGAATCGGGCGCTCAATAATTTCACCGGACGGCTTGGCCATCAGTCCGCGCATACCGGCCAGCTGACGAATCTGCTGACGGGATCCACGGGCACCGGAATCCACCATGATAAACACGGGGTTCAAGTCGTCTTTGGAGTTAGCATTGACGGGGTCGTCGTTGCGCTCCAGCGCGGTGAAGAGCTTGTTGGTCAGCTTGTCGTTGGCGTCGGTCCACTGGTCAATGACCATGTTGTAGCGCTCGCCATCGGTGATGAGACCTTTTTTGTATTTGTCTTCGACGATGCGGATTTCTTTACGAGCGGCGGCGATCAGTTCGGCTTTTTCCGGCGGAATGATCATGTCGGAAAGACCAATTGAAATCCCGGCGGCGGTCGCCTGGGCGAATCCGAGGTCTTTCAGACGGTCGAGGACGAGAACGGTCTCATCGTGTCCGGCTTTTTCGTAGCAATGCTCAATCAGGGTTCCGAGAACTTTTTTGGACACCCGGTCGTTCACGAACCCGAGGCCTTCCGGCCAGACTTCGTTGAAGAACACGCGACCCACGGTCGTTATGATGACCGATTTATCCTGCACGCCGTATTTGGTTTCGCGCTGATAATCCGGGTTTCGGTAACGAATGCGGTCGTGCAGAGCCATTGCACCCTCATCAAACGCGGTGTGCACTTCGTTGATGTCTGCGAGGATCGGCAAACGCTCCTGTTCTTCTTCCTTGCCTTTGCTTTTGCGCGATTTGAGAAGGAAGGTCTGCGAGAAGCTGGTCAGGAAGTAGATTCCCAAGGCGATATCCTGTGTCGGCGTAGTGACCGGCTTTCCGCTGGAAGGCGAGAAGACGTTGTTCGGTGCCAACATGAGACATTTGGATTCAATCTGCGCTTCAACGGAAAGCGGAACGTGAACGGCCATCTGGTCACCATCGAAGTCGGCGTTGTAGGCGGTACAAACGAGCGGGTGAACCTGGATTGCATCCCCTTCGATCAGCGTCGGCTCAAAGGACTGAATGGAAAGTCGATGAAGCGTCGGCGCACGGTTGAGCATGACGGTGTGGCCTTTGGTCACTTCGTCAAGAATGTCCCAAACGACCTCTTCTTCGCGCTCGATCATTTTCTTGGCGCTGCGCACGGTATGCACAATGCCACGCTCTTTGAGCTTACGGATGATGAAGGGTTCGAAAAGAACGAGGGCCATCTTCTTGGGAAGCCCGCACTGGTTGAGTTTCAGATTCGGCCCGACCACAATTACGGAACGACCGGAGTAGTCGACGCGTTTTCCGAGCAGATTCTGACGGAAACGGCCCTGCTTCCCTTTGAGCATGTCGCTGAGCGATTTGAGCGGCCGGTTACCGGGTCCGCTGACAGCGCGACCATGACGTCCGTTGTCGAACAGGGCGTCGACCGATTGCTGAAGCATCCGCTTTTCGTTGCGGATGATCACTTCCGGCGTTTTAAGAGCCAAGAGTGTTTTCAGGCGGTTGTTGCGGTTGATGACGCGACGATAAAGGTCGTTGAGGTCGGAGGTGGCGAAACGGCCACCTTCGAGAGGGACAAGCGGACGAAGATCCGGCGGGATGACCGGCAGCACTTCGAAGGTCATCCATTCCGGACGCGAATTGCTTTTGATCAGCCCTTCGATGACTTTCATCTGCTGAACGATCTTTTTGCGCGTCATTTTGCTGCGCGTGTTGCCCATGGCATCTTCGAGCTCTACAAGTTTTTCAGCCAAGTTGATTTTTTTGAGAAGTGCGCGAACGCCTTCCGCGCCGATGAGAGCCTCGAAGCTGCCGTCGCCGTAGTTGTCGAGCGATTCACGGTATTCGAGCTCGGAGAGGAGCTGCTTTTCTTTGAGCGGCGTATCGCCGGGATCGACCACAACATAATCGTCGTAATAGATGATGTGCTCGAGATCGCGCATCGTCATGTCGAGCAGCAGGCTCATCCGGCTGGGGGTTGCCTTGAAGAACCAGATGTGGGAGACCGGAATCGCTAACTCAATATGAGCCATGCGTTCGCGACGGACGCGGGACAGCGTGACTTCCACACCACAGCGATCACAGATGACCCCTTTGTGCTTGATCCGCTTGTATTTTCCACAACTACATTCCCAGTCCTTCGACGGACCGAAAATGCGTTCACAAAACAGACCGCCCTTTTCGGGCTTAAAGGTCCGGTAGTTAATGGTTTCGGGGTTTTTTACTTCCCCGAAGCTCCATGAACGAATGTCTTCCGGCGAAGCAAGCTTGATGCTTGCGACATCCGTGACGGTTTCGGTTTCGACGCCGAGTATATCTGCTGCACTACGTGTATCCACCATGATTCTCCTGTCAAAGATTAAAGATGCCCTAGAGTGAAATGTTCTCTTCTTGTGGGGCTTTCACTTCGAAATTCAAGCCGAGACCCTGCAATTCCTTGATCAGAACATTGAACGATTCCGGGCGACCGGCATCGAGGACGTTTTCGCCCTTCACAATGGACTCATAAATTCGGGTGCGGCCAGCGAGGTCGTCGCTCTTGACGGTCAAAACTTCCTGGAGTGCATAAGCCGCTCCATACGCTTCGAGCGCCCAGACTTCCATTTCTCCGAAGCGCTGTCCGCCGTACTGAGCTTTACCACCGAGCGGCTGCTGGGTGACCAGTGAATACGGACCGACGGCACGGGCATGAATTTTTTCTGTTACGAGATGATGCAGCTTCAGCATGTAGATGGTTCCGACCACCACGCGCTGTTCAAACCGCTCACCGGTGCGACCATCGTAAAGGATGGTTTTACCGTCTTTGGACAGCCCGGCATCTTCCATCATCTCGCGGATCTTCACTTCCGAGATCCCGTCGAAAATCGGCGTAGCTGCGTGAATTCCAAGATGTTTACAAGCCCATCCGAGATGGGTTTCAAGCACCTGACCCACGTTCATACGTGAGGGCACCCCAAGCGGATTCAGAACGATCTCTACGGGCGTTCCATCCGGAAGGAAAGGCATGTCTTCTTCCGGCAGGATGCGCGAAATAACCCCTTTGTTTCCGTGACGTCCGGCCATTTTATCGCCGACCGAAAGCTTCTTCTTACAGGCCACATAAACTTTGACCTGTTTGACGATGCCTTCGTCGAGTTCCTCGCCGTTTCCGGCGCGGTCGAGCGAACGTTGCTTGTCGGCTTCCGCTTCAGCAAACCGATTGCGGAAGTTGTCGATGATACCCATGATTTTGATGCGAATCGGGCTCGGATCAATTTCGATGTGCTCATAGCTTGCCGCCAGCTTGCGCAGGAGGGTTTTGGTGATTTTGCGGTTGGCGGGGATGATGATATCACCGCTCTGCACATTCACGACATCGAGAGGAATCTTTTCTCCCAACAAGATGTTGCTCAGCGCTTCCGTCAAATCTTCAGTAAGTTCGTTGACCGAATTTTTGTAGTTTTCATCGATCTCCTTTTTACGCTTGCCCATATCCGGCTCGGCCTTGGCTTTCGCTGCGGCCGTCGGTTCTTTGGCGTATTTGTTTTTGGAGGAGACTTTGACGTCCATCACGATTCCACGACATCCGGAGGGAGCGCGCAGTGAGGTGTCGCGCACATCGGCGGCTTTTTCGCCGAAAATCGCACGAAGCAAGCGCTCTTCCGGAGCCAGTTCGGTTTCGACCTTCGGGGTGATTTTCCCGACGAGAATGTCGCCTGGTTTCACTTCCGCGCCGATTTCGATGATCCCTTCGTGACTCAGGTTCTTGAGAGCCTCTTCACCCACGTTAGGAATGTCGCGAGTGATTTCCTCGGGACCCAGCTTGGTGTCGCGGGCGCCGCATTCGAACACTTCAATATGGATCGAGGTGTAGACATCCTCTTTCACCAGCTTTTCGCTGATCAGAATGGCATCCTCAAAGTTGTAACCACACCACGGCATGAACGCCACGGTGACGTTACGGCCCAAGGCGAGTTCGCCCTGATCGGTCGCGGGACCGTCCGCAAGCACCTGGCCAGCCTTAACTTTCTCGCCTTTTTTGACGATCGGTTTCTGGTTGAGGCAGGTCCCGGCATTGGAACGCATGAATTTACGCAGAGGATATTCCTGATACTCCTCTTTCGGCGTTTTCTTTTTGACGGGCATGGAGCCGTCTTTAGAGACGATGATGGTGTCCGCAGAAACGTAGGCCACTTTGCCGGCCTCTTCAGACACAATCAGCACGCGGGAGTCGCGAGCAATGCGCTCTTCGATACCGGTTGCCACAAACGGACGCTCGGAAACCATCAACGGAACAGCCTGACGTTGCATGTTGGATCCCATGAGTGCGCGGTTGGCATCGTCGTGCTCGAGGAACGGGATGAGCCCGGCGGCGATACTGACCACCTGTTTCGGGGATACATCCATGTAGTCCACTTCAGACGGCTCGACTTCGATAAAGTCACCACGGGCACGAACCATGACGCGGTCATTCTGGAAGGTTCCATCCGCGTTCAGCGGCGCATTGGCCTGCGCGATCACAAATTTTTCTTCCTGGTCGGCAGTCAGCGATTCCACTTTGTCGGACACACGACCCTTCAGCACTTTGCGGTACGGGGTGACAATGAATCCATATTCATTGATCCGCGCAAATGTACTGAGCGAAGAGATCAAACCGATGTTCGGACCTTCCGGCGTTTCAATCGGACAGATTCGTCCGTAATGCGAGCTGTGTACGTCTCGCACTTCAAACCCGGCACGGTCACGGTTCAGCCCCCCCGGTCCAAGTGCCGAAAGACGGCGCTTGTGGGTCAGCTCGGAGAGCGGATTGGTTTGATCCATAAACTGGCTGAGCTGTGAACGGCCAAAGAAATCCTTAATGACTGCGGACAGAGCTTTGGGATTGATCAGTTTCTGCGAGGTGAGACGGTCGACGGTTGTGTCGAAAATCGTCATGCGCTCTTTCACCAGACGCTGAATACGGGCCAGCCCGACGCGGCACTGTCCTTCAAGAAGCTCACCCACCGTACGGATACGGCGGCTTCCCAGATGGTCAATATCATCGAGAATGCCATTACCCATGCGGACGTTGATCAGATGGCGAATTGCTTCGACCACATCTTCTTTATCCAGCGTTAGCGCGGTGGATTTGGTACCGAGCTTCTGCTGCACTTTATAGCGGCCAACGCGGCTGAGACTGAAGCGGGCTTCGTCGAAGAAGAGGCGTTTGAGCATCTGGCGGGCACTGGCAGTCGTCGGCGGATCCCCGGGACGGAGTTTCTGGTACAGATCCTTGAGGGCTTCATCCACGTTGCGCGTGGTGTCTTTCTGAATACTCTTCAGGAAGAGCCCTTCGTCCCAAGAAACGTTAACCACATCGACGCTCTTGTAGCCGGCGAGCCTCATGCGGTCAATCATGTCAAGGGTCAGAGCGTCGTAGCGACGGCCAATGACCGAGTGCGAGTCGCTGTCCACCACATCGTCCTTGAGCACAAAGCCAACCAGTTCTGACTCGTCGGAGATCTGTTTTTTAAGGGAGAAGTTTTCAATGCTGTAATACAGATTGAGAATTTCCTCGTCCGTTCCGTACCCAAGGGCACGCAGGAACGTGGAGGCGAGAAATTTTCTGCGGCGACGCTTGCGGTCGAGGTAGACATAAAGCAGTTCAGATGTATCGAACTGAGTTTCCACCCAGGATCCATGATCCGGGATAATACGGAACGAATAGAGAAACGATCCGTTCGGATGAGTTGTGCGTTCAAAGCAAATACCCGGTGAACGATGCAACTGGCTCACAATAACGCGTTCCGCGCCATTGATCACAAAGCTTCCGCGGTCGGTCATCAACGGAATTTCGCCCATGAAGAGCGTATCTTCGCGGATGTCTTCGTTTTCACGCAACCGGAATGTCACGTACAGCGGGGCCGAGAAGGTTTCACCCTCTTTAATCGACTCCGTGTAGGACAGTTTGGGCTCTTTAATCTCGTAGCTGACAAAGTCCAGCGCGATCTGCCCATCATAGCTTTCGACGGGAAATGCCTCGCTAAGAACAGCTTGTAATCCTATTTTTTTTCGCTTCGACGGAGCCACTCCCTGCTGGAGAAATTCCAGATAGGAATTGGTCTGGAGCTCAATGAGGTCCGGAGCTTCGATTACGTCAGTTAGTTTTCCAAAGTTTTTTCTATCGGCCATTAAATTACCTTCAGGCTCATATTAGACGCTTAAACCCCCCGCTTCAAATGAAGCGGCAGGCTCACGAAATTCAACCACACCACTTGACGCACAGAAGCACCGGCGGGGAAACCGCCGGGCTACGACTGCGCATCGCTTTTGTTACTTGATTTCGACGGTCGCGCCAACGCCTTCGAGCGTTGCCTTGATCGAATCGGCTTCTTCCTGAGAGACGCCTTCTTTAACCGCTTTTGGTGCGCTGTCGACCAGGTCTTTAGATTCTTTCAGTCCCAGGCCGGTAATTGCGCGCAACTCTTTAATGACCTGAATCTTCTGCGAACCAGGAACCGTCAGTACAACCGTAAATTCGGTCTGAGCTTCTGCGGCAGCTTCGCCACCAGCTGCGGCACCGCCAGCTGCGGCAACCGCAACGGGGGCTGCTGCGGAAACGCCCAAACGGACTTCCAGAGCTTTCACCAGGTTGGAAAGTTCCAACACCGAAATACCTTCGATCCAGTCAACAAACTCAGCCATTTTGCCTTCGAGTTTGACTTCTACTTTTGCTTCTTCAGCATCTTTTACTTCTTCAGCCATTTTTATTCCTCCTACAGATATATGAATCCCAACAATTAAATGAAAACGTTTTTACGCTGCCTGTTCTTTTTTTTCTACGACGGCATTGAGCACGTATAGCAAACTGCAAACCTTCTGGTTCATCACGCCGACCACCTGAGTCATCGGGGCGGCCAGTGTGCCAACAAGCATTGCCTGAAGCTCTTTTTTGCCCGGCAGATCTGCCAATGCCACAACGTCATTCGACGAAAGAACGGAGCCTTCGAGTACGCCACCCTTAATGACCGGCTTTTTCGTTGCCGCAGAAAACTTCTTCAGAATCTTCGCCACTTCGACCACATCGCCAGCACCGCTGATCATCGCGGTCGGCCCAGTCAGCGTGTTCAGATTGCCATAGATGCGGTTGAGGGTGGTGTTTTTGACCACTTTCAGTTTCGCATCAGCACCCTTAAGCTGTTTTTTAAAATCCAGCGTTTCAAGCACGGTCATGCCGGTACAATCGGTTAGCAACATGTAAAGCGCACCGGAGACACTCTCCTGCACCTCGTTAAACATCGCCTGTTTTTCAAGTCTCAAATTTGTATTTTCTGTGCTCATGACTCGTATGTCCTCAGGTTAAGCCGCAGCTGTTTCTTTTACATCGACATGTAGACCCGGCCCCATGGTGGTCGCGATCGTGCAGCGTTTGATATAAACTCCTTTAGCGGAGTCCGGTTTGGCAGCGAGAATCGCACCGTAAACGGAACGGAAATTTTCAGCCAGTGCTTCTGTCGTGAAAGAGCGTTTCCCGAACGGAACCATAATGTTGCCATTGCGATCCATACGGAACTCAACCCGCCCAGCCTTCAACTGCTTTACAGCCGTCGCGGTGTCATCGGTAACCGTTCCTGTTTTCGGATTCGGCATCAGGCCGCGCGGTCCGAGAATTCGGGCCGCTTTACGGACTTCCTTCATGGCTTCTGTTGTGGCAACCACCACATCAAAATCCATCCAGCCGCCCATCACTTTAGCCAACAGATCTTCGAAGCCGACTTCAGTAGCGCCTGCGCCTTTAGCGGCCTCAGCCGCTGCGCCAGTGGCAAACACGATCACGCGGACGTCTTTACCGGTTCCGTGAGGAAGCGCCACAGTCGAGCGGACCGCCTGATCCGACTTCGTCGGATCCAGACCCATCTTCAGAGCGATTTCAAATGTTTCATCAAAATTCGCGGTGGGGTTTTCTTTCAAAAACTCGATGGCCGTCTCAACGGCATAACGGTTCTCTTTCGAAACCTTTTCCTTAACAGCTCTATATTTTTTTCCGTGTATCATGGCTATTCAACCTCAATTCCCATGCTGCGGGCGGTGCCTTCAATGATACGGCAGGCCGCATCCAAGCTGTTACCCGTCAAATCTGCTTCTTTAATTTTAACAATTTCTTCAATTTGTGCGCGGGTCACTTTACCGACCTTGTCGCGGTTCGGAACCCCCGAGCCCTTAGCAATAGACGCCGCTTTTTTAAGCAGCGCGGACGCCGGCGGGCTTTTAGTTACGTAGCTGAAGGAACGGTCCTGATAGACCGTGATCACCACCGGAATGATCATCCCGGCGTCATTCTGCGTAGCGGCATTAAATGCCTTGCAGAACTCCATAATATTTACGCCTTTTTGACCCAGCGCCGGACCGACCGGCGGAGCCGGAGTTGCCTTCCCTGCCGGAATCTGCAATTTGATCTTTGCCATTTCTTTTTTTGCCATAAAAAACTCCGCTCAGGTTACGACGCTTTGTCCGCCTGCCAATATTCCAATTCCACAGGAGCAGTCCGCCCGAAGATCGAAACTGAAACTTTCAGTTTTCCACGACTCGGATCCACTTCCTCAATCACTCCGCTAAAGTTCATGAACGGCCCGTCGGTGATTTTCACCGTTTCACCCGGTTCAAACTGAATCTTCGGCGTGACCTTTTCCTTCTTCTCTTCGACCTGATTCAAAATGCTATTCACTTCATCCTCACGCAATGGAACCGGGGCTACGCCTCCGACAAATCCAATCACACTCGGTGTTTCCTGAATAAACGACCAGGTCTTCGCTATTAAATTTTTCTGCCCATCATACAAAGCCACATTGGCCAGTACATAACCGGGGAAAAACTTGCGAGCCCGCGTTGTTTTCTTCCCATTCTTCACTTCCGAAATATTTTCGGTCGGAATCAGGATCTCCCCAACGTACTCCTCAAACTCTTCCTGCTTCACCCGGCTAGCAATATTATTCTGAACCTTCTGCTCATGCCCGGAGAGCGTATGTAAAACGAACCACTGCTTTTCCATTATTCGTCTTTCTCCGCTTAGCGCAGAACCGCTCTTAACAAACCCATCAGTGTCGTGTCGCTCAATCCAACGAACACACCCAGAATCAACACCGAGACAACAACAACCATCGTTGAACCCAGCAACTCCCGGCGGGTCGGCCAGGTGCATTTCTTCAGCTCGGTTTTCACCTCGCCGAGAAACGTCCACAGCGCATTAATTAATTCAACAATTTTTTTCATCTCTTAACCCCGAAGAAACTGGCAGGCCAGAAGGGAGTCGAACCCCTAACCCCCGGTTTTGGAGACCGGTGCTCTGCCAATTGAGCTACTGGCCTACACCAAATCTTCAAAATCTATTTTGTTTCTCTGTGCAGTGTGTGTTTCCGATCACTCGGACAGAATTTCTTGCGTTCGAGACGACCTGTCGAAAGCTTCTTGTTCTTCGTCGTCGAATAATTGCGACGCTTACATTCTGTGCAAGCCAGGGTAATAATATCTCTCGGCATGATCTCCGCCCTCTTTTTCTATCGTTGGTGAGAATAGTGATGCACCCGCATGGGCGAATGCATCACCGGCTCAACATTTCGTTGCGTCCGCTTACTTGACAATCTCGGTCACGCGACCCGCGCCAACGGTGCGTCCACCTTCACGAATCGCGAAGCGCATGTGCTGCTCCATTGCGATCGGAACGATCAGCTCGACGTTCATGCTGACATTATCGCCAGGCATAACCATCTCAACACCTTCCGGAAGGGTGATGTCACCCGTCACGTCGGTTGTGCGGAAATAAAACTGCGGACGGTATCCTTTAAAGAACGGAGTGTGGCGTCCACCTTCGTCTTTGTTCAGGATGTACACTTCGGAAGTGAAGGTCGTGTGCGGGTTGATGGAACCGGGCTTAGCCAGAACCTGGCCGCGCTCCACGTCTTCCTTCTTGGTGCCGCGAAGCAGACAGCCGACATTATCGCCAGCCTGACCTTCGTCGAGGATTTTGCGGAACATTTCAACACCCGTACAGGTGGTTTTGACCGTGTCTTTCAGACCGATAATCGCAACTTCGTCACCGGTGTGAACCATGCCGCGTTCGATACGACCTGTTACCACGGTACCGCGACCTTCAATCGAGAACACGTCTTCGATCGGAAGCAGGAAGGCCTGGTCGGTAATACGCTCCGGCTCCGGAACATAGCTGTCGAGGGCTTCCATCAGCTCCTGAATACAAGCAGCTTCCGGTCCGCTCGGGTTCAGAATCGCCGGCAGAGCCGCACCACGGATAACCGGAACGTCATCGCCCGGGAATTCGTACTTGGAAAGCAGTTCGCGAATTTCAAGCTCCACGAGGTCGAGAAGTTCTTCGTCGTCCACGAGGTCACACTTGTTCATGAAAACAACGATGCACGGCACACCAACCTGACGAGCGAGCAGGATGTGCTCACGAGTCTGGGGCATCGGTCCGTCAGAAGCGGAAACGCAAAGAATCGCGCCGTCCATCTGAGCCGCACCGGTGATCATGTTTTTGACATAGTCGGCATGTCCCGGGCAGTCAACGTGAGCGTAATGACGTTTGTCAGACTCGTACTCAACGTGCGAAGTCGCAATGGTCATGATTTTGGATGCATCACGACGGCCCTGGGATTCAGAAGCCTTCGCTACTTCATCGTAAGCAATATATTTGGACAGGCCCTTAGAGCCCTGCACACAAGTGATCGCTGCGGTCAGCGTAGTTTTACCATGGTCAACGTGACCGATGGTCCCGACGTTAACGTGCGGTTTTGTCCGTTCGAATTTATCTTTAGCCATGACTATTCCTCCTGATCCTTATTCTTATCTAATTCACAAATCTTCAACTGGAGCCCATGAGCGGAGTCGAACCGCTGACCTCATCCTTACCAAGGATGCGCTCTACCAACTGAGCTACGTGGGCGGTAAACTCCTCGTGCTCGCGCTATTCGCCATTTAAACGCAAAAAAAAGCGTAAAAAAAACCGATCCTGTTTTGCGCTCCAACAAAAATCAGATTTTTATACCCTAACTTCATTTAAATCACCCTGCGCAAACACCAAAGCACTTCTGGTTCATCACACAAAGGGGAGCGACTTTAGCCAAAAACCGTTTCCTGTCAACTTTTTTGGCGTAAATATTTACAACCATTTATCTCACCCTGCCCGCACCCCCCTGCATTCCAAAAAATTTCAAAAAACGGTTGCCAACACCGTTGCAATCCCTATCATAATTGTCACATTTAAAAACAGGCATTTAACAAGGAGAAACATCATGCTGAAAATCGGGCAACAAGTCGACGACTTCGAAATGGACGTATTCCACAACGAAGAGATCAAAAAAATCAAACTCTCAGACTATAAGGGAAAATGGGTCGTTCTGATCTTCTATCCGGCCGACTTCACCTTCGTCTGTCCCACCGAGCTCAAAGAAGCCGCCCTGCTCTACGACAAATTCCAGGCCGCCGGCGCGGAAATCATTTCCATCAGCACCGACACCGCCTTTGTCCACAAAGCATGGCACGACGAATCCGAAGCCATCAAAATCGTCAACTACCCCATGGGCGCCGACCCGACCGGCAACATCAGCCGCGCCTTCGGAACCTACATTGATGCAGAAGGCCTCGCGCTTCGCGGAACCTTCATCATCGATCCCGACGGCGTCCTCAAAACCATGGAAATGCACGATCTCGGCATCGGCCGCAGCGCCGTCGAAGCCCTGCGCAAACTCGAAGCCGCCAAATTCGTCCGCCAATATGGCGACCAGGTCTGCCCCGCAGGCTGGCAGCCCGGCGATGCAACTCTCACGCCCGGCCTCGACCTCGTCGGAAAAATCTAATCCTCCAGAGGGATTAAAAAAACCCAACCCGTCCGCTCGCAAGAGCGGCCGGGTTTTTCTTTCCTGCCCGCCATAGCCTTTAGCGACGGCGGTTTCCAATGTTTGGAACTTTTCCGTCCCGTTCTTCCAAGCATTGGAAAACAGCAGGCCCGCCGGGGCTCCCGGCCTATTTGATGAAGCGGATGCAGAGCGGGTAGCGATAGTCATCGCCTTCATTCGCCCTCACAGAGGCAATAAGGATAAAGATGACATTCGCAATCCACACCAGCGGCATCAGCGCGATTCCGATCACCACCACGGAAAGCATTCCGCAGATGATAACATAGAGCAGAATGCTGAGCTGAAAGTTCAGCGCCTCTTTTCCCTGCTTCTCAACATACGGATTTCCCTCGCGTTTGATCAGCCACAAAATCAGCGGCCCGACAAACCCCGTCATCAGCGCGATCAGATGGCAGCCCATCGCCCACGATTTCTCATCGGTAGACGGCGAACTCATTTGCTCCTCACTCCGTTCCTGAGTTTCGTTTTCCATCTTCATCTCCTTCATCTTGTTGAATATACTCCGTGGTGTAGCGAAAGACGCGAAGGGTTTCCGACCAGTATCCGGCGGGCAGTCCCGCCTTCAACTTAAGATGTTCGAAAAACATTTCCTTTTCGGGAAGCTCTTCCCAAACGCTCGGCAAAAAGGTTCCTCGCCGAACCCCCTCCTGCAAAATCAATCCGTCGACCCCGGGGCGAACCTGGCTTAGCAAATCAGCTTCCGATGAAAAGGACATTTCCCCCGGCGGGGAAAGAACCGAAATACTGATTTGGAGATCGTCGAACTCATCACGCGAGAGCGGCGGGAAGCGCGGATCGTGAAAAGCAGCTGCCACGGCGTTTTCGGCAACATCCTCCGCCAACGGACGGCACGCTTCGAGCATCCCGATGCACCCGCGCAGATTGCCGTCGCTCGTCAGCGTCACAAACGTCGCACGCTGTTCCATCAGCTCGGCGGGAAGTTCGCCGGGTGCGCTCACCTGGCCTGCGGGTTTTCCAACCTCTGGAACTTTTTTATTATTTTTTTCCAACCCTTGGAAAACAGAAGACCTCCCGGCGCTGCCGAGTTCCAATGTTTGGAAAATCGCGTCGCGCGCAATCGCAAGTAACAGCTGCTGATGCTCCCGTTTCATGAACCACTTTTACCATTTCTCCCATTTAATGCTAGTCCTGACCGGTCAATCTGTTAAAACCTCGCGCATCAAAAGGACCTCTATGACGACCAAACAAACAAAAATTATCTGCACGCTGGCTGATAACCGGTGCGATCCCGATTTCATCAAGCAACTCATTGAAAACGGCATGGATGTGGTACGCCTGAATACGGCCCACATGGATCTCGCAACCGCCGAGAAGGTCGTCACGGCAATTCGCGCCGTCTCCGACCGGGTGGGCATTCTGCTGGATACCAAAGGCCCGGAAGTTCGCACCTGCAACCTGCCCGCCACCCTTCATCTCAAAACCGGCGACCGGGTGAAGATCGGTGCAGACCACGTTCCGGAGAACGGATTCCAGATCTCCTACCTCGGATTTGTCGAAAAAGTGCCTACGGGCTGTCAAATACTGATCGATGATGGCGACATCGCCCTGTCCGTCGACGAACGAGCCGATGGCATCCTGCTCTGCACCGCACTCAATGACGGAGAAATTAAAAACAAGAAGAGCATCAATGTTCCCGGTATCGAGCTAGATCTGCCCGCTCTGACTGAGAAAGATGCCCTTTTTGTGGACTGGGCAACCCGCAACCCGATTGACTTTATCGCCCACTCGTTTGTTCGCTGCCGCGAAGACATACTCGCCATCCAGGGGATTCTGGATCTGCGCAACAGCCCGATCAAAATCATTGCGAAAATCGAAAATCAGGAAGGGGTAGACAACCTCGACTCCATTCTGGATGTTGCATACGGCATCATGGTGGCCCGCGGAGATCTGGGAATTGAAATCCCGGCCGCAGAGGTTCCCTGCATTCAGAAAGAGATGATCAAAACCTGCATCCGGCGGAAAAAACCGGTGATCACCGCCACCCAGATGCTACACTCCATGATCGAAAACCCGCGCCCGACCCGCGCCGAAGTCAGCGATGTCGCCAATGCCATCTATGACGGAACCGATGCCATCATGCTCAGCGGCGAAACCGCCTACGGGAAATTCCCCATCGAAGCCGTCCGGATGATGGCCGATATTGCCCGCGCCGTGGAACAGCAGAAGAAGACCCTGATCGACTCCCTGCCGGTTCATGAACAGCGCGAAGAGCTCATGCCGCGCAACCACATCGCCAAAGCGGCCGTCACGTGCGCTGCGGCACTGCCGGTAGCGGCAATCATCACCAGCACAAAAACCGGCGAAACCGCCCGGACATGTGCCTCGTATCGCGGAAAAACGCCGATTCTGGCTCTCTCCCAGCACATCAGCACCATTCGCCAGCTCTCTCTGAGTTACGGTGTCTATGCGACCCATGTCGAAGTGCCAAAAACGACCGACGAGCTGACCCGCGCCTGTCTGACAAAACTTCTTGAAGAGAAAAAAATCGAAATGGATGATTTGGTTGCATTCATGGGCGGCGGACAAATCTATGGCCGCTACACCAACTTCCTGCAGATTGAAACGCCGGCAATTCTGCTGAAGCAGTAACCGCGGCTGTTCATTCATAGAAGGCGAAGGCACCGTAACCGACAACGGCATCGCGCGGCCCGGCGGTGTCGCCGGAGTTGCGCAGATCGAGCAGTTCAGCCCGCATGAGCTTTTGCTGAGCCAGGTGGACGAGTCCCTTGACGGGAAGCAGCCCGCAGGCGTCGTCAAACTCCAACCCGCGCGTGTCGAGATCCACAATCGCCTGGGCCGTGGTCCGATCCTTCTCGCTCGCCCGTTCATAGCTTTCGTAGTGGCAGAGGTCGGAACTGATCACCACGAGCGTTTCGGGGCCGCCCCACAGCGCGTCGAGAACTTCCGCCACCTCCTCCTTGGTGGTATCGCCCGCCACGAGCGGAACCAGCTGAAAGTCGTCCAGTACGCTCTGAAGAAACGGAAGCTGCACTTCGAGGCTGTGCTCCGCCTTATGAGCCATATCCGACAGCTGAACCTGCGAGAGCGTTACCACTTTTTCCAATGCCTGGAAATCGATCAGAATCTCGCCGAGCGGGGTCTCCCACTCCAGCGCCTCGGGAGCCGCCAGTCCGGGGAAGGACACGCAGTGCGACGGGCCGATCAGCACCACGCGGTTGATGCCGGCGGGATGGAGCTGTGCATAGGCCGTGGCGGCGACGGGGCCGGAATAGATATAGCCCGCATGCGGAACGATGATCGCCTTCGGAGGCGTAAGCGAAATGGCGGCGGCCCTATCCAGAAACCCCGTCAGCATCCGACGGAGCTCTTCAGGATCCGCGGGATAAAACATCCCCGCAACCGCAGGAACTCTAACTTTCTCGCTCATGGCTGAAATTTAAAGGATGTCATCCCGAAATAACAACGTTATTATCCGCCCATGAAAACGGCGCGCTACTGGCACATGCGAACCGACGGGCTGATCGAATGCGATCTCTGTCCGCGCGGCTGCCGCATCGCGGACGGAAAGCACGGAGCCTGTCTGGTTCGCCAGCGCGTTGGCGACCAACTGATCGCCGCCTCCTACGGCCTCGCCTGCGGGCTGGCGGTCGATCCGATCGAGAAAAAACCGCTCAACCATTTCCTGCCCGGCTCCAGCGCCCTCTCGTTCGGAACCGTCGGTTGCAACCTGACCTGCGGCTTCTGCCAGAACTTCCACATGAGCCGCGCAAACAAACTGGAGGGAACCTGCATCACTCCGGAGACCCTTGCGGAAGCGGCCATCAAATACGATTGCGAAAACGTAGCGTTTACCTACAACGAACCGATCATCTTTCTGGAGTTCGCCGTCGATACGGCGAAGGTGTGCCATGAACAGGGACTGAAAACGGTCGCCGTCACCAACGGCTGGATCAAACCGGAGCCGCGCAGAGAATTTTTCAGTCACATGGATGCGGCCAACGTCGATCTGAAAGCCTTCACAGATCGCTTCTATAAAGAGCTATGCGGCGCAACGCTCCAGCCGGTGCTCGACACGCTGCTTTATCTCCAGAACGAAACGGATGTGCATCTCGAAGTGACCACTCTTCTGATTCCGGGCTGGAACGATTCGCCCGCCGAGATCGACGCGATGACTCAATGGGCCGTCGCCAATCTGGGGCCGGATGTGCCGTGGCACTTCAGCGCCTACCGCCCCACCCTCGAGTGGAATGAAGCCCCGCCGACCCCGCTCGAAACCCTGCTACAGGCAAAACAGATTGCCGAACACAACGGCCTGCATCACATCCACCTCGGCAACGTTCACATCGCGAGCTGATTAGTCGACCTCGAATACTTTCCGGTAAACCACTTTGGCCCCGACTCCGGGGGGCAGCTCCCGGGCGCGCACGCCGTCCAGCTTTGACTGCAGCCCCACATACGGATCCGGATAAACAAACGGCACGGCTTCCTGCTCAGGAGGGCCTTTACATGTGCCAAATGGCTGATTCCAACCTGAGTCGTCATAGGATGAGTCGCGCCATTTCCCAACTGGATTCACGGCACACTTCCATGACGAGTCGATTCCCATTATCCAGACGCCCTTTTTCAGACCCGCCTGCACCCAGTCGGGCCATGCCCCGGCTTCGGTCTCAACGGACAAGACGTGCTCTCCGGCCGGAACGTCAACCGCGGCAACCCGGCTGCGGGTTGGATCCGAAGTCGCGAGCACAAGTTTCCCGTCGAGATAAACGGCCGATTTTTTATTCGAGTATACGAAAATTGTCATCGCCTCTTCCGAGGCAACACCGGAACGCTGCGCCTGATACGCCTGCACTCTTTGAGACAAAATGGCTTTGATGTCTGCAGGATATTTCCAGTACATCACCGCATGTTGCGTAAGTTTTTCGGCATTGGAAAAATCGTCGGACTTTTCGTAATCCCACAGCCGGGTCATTAACGACCGGGCCTCGAACTCATCCGGCGGCGGGTTCAACCACGCCTGACGAGGCTGATCGCCAAAAGCCTCCGAAGGCTGTTCAAGATAGTAGTAGACGGTGGTGTCGTACGCCGCGCGGCTGGTGTTGCCCGGCCCGCGTTCGAAGCCCATATTCAGTTCTTTTTCGAACGTCACGACATCCGGGAGATGGAATCGGTATTGAACGGTTCTGAAGGGACGCTTCAGGGTTAAGCCATATAAAGGATTCTGAAATACGGCCCGGTAATACCACCCGCCGTTAAAATAGTCCTCCAGTCC
>JAEIOF010000163.1 GCA_016342445.1 Verrucomicrobiota bacterium
GTTTTATGTCCGGTCCGACGATGGAAGTCGCCTGTTTATCGGGCCTCCCTCATTGCAAATCTACACGAAGGGAAGCGGGGCGCTTCCATCGCCTCTGCTCGCATCTGTGTATGGAGTTCCTCCGGACTATCCGGAGTTCCAATGGGCGGAGATAGAGGGGGATGTCATAACGGTTCATCATTCACGCAATGCATTGGAGCTGGAGCTGATGACGGAGACCGGGCTGGTGCGCGTTAGGATTGCGGAAGATTCCGCAGCCTTTTTGGCGCTGCGGCCGCATGTCCGCATACATGCCGTTGGCGTTAGCCGGCGAATCCGCAATTTGGCCGGCAACTGGGTGCGCAGTGAGTTTTTTGCGCAGCGCCTGGAAGAGACTGGTCAGCAACATGCCAGTCCAGCCACAGGGGGGGGCGGGGCAGCCGGCAACCTTCCGCTACTAACCACGATCGAGGAGGTCTATCAACTCAGCCTCGAAGAGTCCTCCCTCAGGTATCCGGTTAAGGTTCGGGGTGTGATCACCAGTCCCATGGAGTCCAACGGCGCTGTTCTTCAGGATTCTTCCCGTGGAATCTACGTTGCGCTCGGCGGCCCCATCAACCTGCAGGTCGGCGACTATTGCGAAGTTGAGGGAACCACGGGGCCGTATACGTTTTCACAGTACATTGCCGCCACCCATGTGGAGGTTCTGGGTGCCGGCGGTCTTCCGGAGCCGATCAAGCCGTCGTGGGATCAATTGATCAACGGTAGCCTGCACTGCAATTATGTCGAGCTGGAAGGCGTGGTTGCGTCGGTCGGCGGTAACAGGATCGCATTGCTGACCCGCGGCGGTCGCATCAATGTACGACTTAATTCCGCCGGCGCCCCGGTGCCGCCCGACGCGCTCGGCGCAACGGTTCGGCTGCGCGGCTGCCTGCTTGCCGACTGGGACGGGGATTCCCGGCGGGTTGTGGTAGGCAGTATCTACCTTGACCAGCATTGGATAACCGTTGTTCATCCGGCTCCAGCCGATCCTTTCGCAATCGGGCTCAAGCGGGTGGGTGACCTTCTCCAGTTCGATCCTCAGGCCGGCGCGCTGCAACGTGTCATGGTCTCCGGGGTGCTCATTCATAAAGGCAAAGAGACTTGTTGCCTGATGGATGGAGGTCATGGCCTCAGGTTTGTGCCGATTAGCGAGATAGATGCCGAGGTTGGTGAAAGGGTGGATGTGGTGGGCTTCCTGGAGCTGGGCGGGCCGTCGCCCGTGTTGCGGGAAGCGATTGCAAGAAAAACAGGGCATTCAGAAATGCCCGAGCCCCGCCATTTGGAGGGGCAAAGCCTGTTGCGGGATGAGTATGATTCGACCTTCGTGAGGGTCGAAGGGGTGCTGTTGGGCATCAGTGAACAGCCTGGAAAGGTTGTGCTGGAACTGCAGAACGGATTGCGCCGGTTTGTGGCGGAATTGACCGGCGGATTTGATATCAAGGCGTTGGCTCCAGGTAGCCGCCTTGAACTTACGGGGGCTTACATCGGGCTGGGCGGGAACCGGGTGCTCGGCCGGGCGATCGACTCGTTCAAGCTTTTACTCAACAGTGATACAGATATCGTGGTTCTTTCGCGCCCGCCCTGGTGGACATTGCAACGCATGCTGAGTGTCGTGGGACTGCTTGTTGCGGTACTTGCTGCCGCTTTGATCTGGATTAAACAACTGCATCGGAAGGTGGAGCAGCGGACCGAGGAGCTGGGCAACCAGATTCGCGAGCGGCAGCGTGCCGAACACCAGCGCGAGATCGAGCATGAACGCACCCGCCTGGCCCATGACCTGCATGACGATCTTGGCGCCCGCCTGACGGAGGTGAACATGCTGGCCTCGCTGGTCAACAGCCCGGATACGACCGCAGAGGAAAGGAAGAGATACTCTGATGAATTGAGTGATGTCGCGTTGCACATGGTGACCTCGCTCGACGAAATCGTCTGGGCGGTGAACCCCCGCAACGATACGGTATCTTCTCTGGCCGGTTATTTCGGGGCCTATGCCCAACGGCTTCTTGAACTTGCTTCGATCAATTGCGGACTGGATGTGGCCGACAACCTGCCTCATTTTTCTCTGGATCCGCGGTTTCGGCAGGAGATATTCCTCGCGTTCAAGGAAGCGCTCTCCAATGTCATACGGCATTCCAGCGCCCGGAAAGTTTGGCTCCGTATTTTTGTGCAAAACAATGACCTGGTGGTTATTGTATCTGACGATGGATCAGGGTTTATTCCCGGTGAACGGGAGGCCGGTGCCGACGGTTTGGTCAACATGACGGAACGCATGGAGGCCTTGAATGGACAATGCACCATACAAAGCGACCCGAAAACGGGAACCATCGTCCGCTTGCAGGCGAAGATACAGAAGGCTCTGGAATGATAAAAGTCGGGATAGTTGAAGATAACAGGACGTTACGGGAAGGGTTTGAGACGCTGATCAACCGCACGGGCGACATGAAATGCGTCTGCACATGCAGCACGGTAGGCGAAGCATTGAAGAACATACCGAAAGCCAAGCCGGATGTGGTGCTGATGGATATTCAACTGCCCGATGGTACAGGGATTGAATGTACCGCAAGCATCAAAGAGCAGATTCCGAACGTGCAGGTGGTTGTCGTAACGGTCTATGAGGACTCCGATCGGATTTTCAGGGCGCTTCAGGCGGGGGCATGCGGCTATCTTCTCAAGCGTGCGAAACCGGAGCGCATCATCCAGGCCATTCGGGAGGCGCTGGGGGGCGGCGTGCCCATGACGCCGGAAATTGCCCGGAAGGTGATCGGACAGTTTCAGACCCGGGCCCAGACCGCATCGGAGGTGGACAACCTCACGTCGCGGGAAAACGAAGTGCTTCGGCATGTGATGCACGGCATGACGAATAAGGAGATTGCCGATCACATGAACGTCACGGTTGCGACCGTCAAGTTCCACCTTCAGCATATCTACGAAAAGCTGCACGTGCATTCACGCACCGAAGCGGCCTTGAAAGTTCAAAAAGCGTCCGAATCCTGAGACTTCTTACTGCAGGCGGTAGATCTGGAGGGTTTTGGCGGGAATGGCGCATTCCTCGACCAGCATCGGATTTGCGACCAGCCCGTTTGAATAGAGCA
>JAEIOF010000164.1 GCA_016342445.1 Verrucomicrobiota bacterium
GCAGAACGCCCGAGCTCGATCCCGAATCGTTCGCCCCTTGAAATTCCGGCGAGATCCCGGTCTTGGTGTCGAAGTGCGAGACCAGAAGGATCAGGCGATTCGTCTTGCCCGGCAACCGTCCGAGCACATTGTTAAAAAAGATTTTTCCGGCCGGGGTCTCCTCCGAAAAGGTGTCGATGACGGTTTTGAAGCCGAGGTCTTTCAGCTGTGTTTCCAGATGGACGGCCGCAATACGCGCCTTGGCGGTTCCGGCGTCGCGCGGGGAAATCTGCACCAGCGCCTCCGTTTCCGCGAACGCGCGCGCACCGCTGAATGAGCCGGAGTCCGCAGGCTTACAGCCCGCAAACAGCAGCGCCGCGCCGAGAAGAAAAAGAGACTTCCATCCAAAATAGTTTTCCATTGTTCGCATCCTGCCTGTTAAATACCCTTTTAATAACAGAAGCGGATTGAACGATGAAACGAAATATCGAATGGAAAGAGAAACTCGACGACGGCGTGAAGCGCACCATACGCATCACCTTTCTCGGACAGGGAAAAGTCAAGTGGCAGTTTAAACGCTCCGACGAAGAGATGTGGGACTACGACACGCCCGCCTCTTCCGAGGATTGGAAGACTCTGGAGGAGAAAATGAACGCACTCTACAACCGGCGGCGCGCGGCCTTCCGCGATCTGGAACTCATTCGAGCCATGAGAAAAGAGCATGATCAACTTTAAACTCACCGGCGAACACATCGCCCTCTTTCAACTGCTCAAAGCCACGCACCTGTGCGGAACCGGCGGCGAGGCCAAAATGATGATCGATGAAGGGCTCGTCACCGTCGACGGCGAAGTGGAAACCCGCCTGCGCAAAAAAATCCGCGTCGGTCAGACCGTCGAAACCAACGGTGAACAGATCACCGTTCTCTAGCTTCCAATGGCCGGACCAAATGGAGCCGTTTTTTCCAACCATTGGAAACGGGCTTTAAAATTGACCCTGACCCCCTGAAAAGCATACCTTGCCCGCCTCAATGAGTGAACAAACACTCCATTTTGATAACGCCCGCGAGGCGTCCGACCTGACCGCCCTCCCCGCCCAAACCGTTGCGGAGGTGGAGCGGGTCTTCGGCGTGTCGCTGACCGCCCGCGACACATGGCTCAAAACTGCAGGTGAACGGGCCGAGGATGCGGTGCGCTTTTTTGAGGAACTGCGCACCGCGCGCGACTGCGGCCTGCCGCTCAACAATGCGCTGATTCTCCACGCCCTGAGCGCCTTCGCCGCCGGACGCGAAAAAATTCTGGAATCGTTTGCGTCGATGCGGATCGATGTCAGCCCGCGCAAAGCGGCGGTCTTCCCTCGCACGGCAGGCCAGCAGATTTATCTGGATGCCATCCGCAACAACGCCGTCACCTTCGGGCTCGGCCCTGCCGGAACGGGCAAAACCTATCTGGCAATGGCCTGCGCCATCTCCGCCCTGCTCAACGACGAGGTCAGCCGCATCATCCTGACCCGCCCAGCCATCGAGGCGGGCGAGGCGCTCGGGTTTCTGCCCGGCGATCTACAGCAGAAAATCGACCCCTACCTGCGCCCGCTCTACGACGCGCTTCACGACATGCTCCCCGCCGGCGAGATTGAAAAGCTGATGGAACGCGGCGTCATTGAAGTCGCTCCGCTGGCCTACATGCGCGGGCGGACTCTCAACCATGCTTTTATCATTCTCGACGAAGCCCAGAACACCACCACCAAACAGATGCTGATGCTGCTGACCCGCCTCGGCTTCGATGCCAAAGCGGTCATCACCGGCGATCCGACGCAGATTGACCTGCCCGACCGAAAGAATTCCGGACTGCTGGAGGCTGAAATCGCCCTTCAAAAAATTGCTGATCTGGCGTTTGTCGAACTGACCGACGACGACGTGATCCGCCATCCGCTCGTTCAGAAAATCATTCGTGCTTACCGCCGCCACAGGGTATAAACCCCAGAAAAAGAGGCCACAGTGAAACGCAAGCTCCCCCAACGAAAAGTGAAAAACCGCGTCAGCGCGACTAAAGATCTGACCGCCCGCAAGAAACGCCAGAAGTTTCCGGTCTTCAATCTGGTTGTCGTGTTAACGCTCTGGCTGGGCGTTGTTGCTCTCTTCTACAGCGGACGTCTGATGCGTCCGCAGGAGCTCGTTCTCGGCCAGCAGGCCCCGGAGACCATTGTGGCCTCTGTGGATTTCCGCGCCGAATCCCTTTCGGCGACCGAACTGAAACGTCGCGAACGGGCGGGAGGAATTCTGCCGGTCTTCCGCATCGACACCACCGGGATCGACCGCGCCCGGCAGGCGCTGAGCAAACTGGCTCCGCGCATGCAAACCCTGCTGGCGGCCGCCGATGCCGAACGATACGCCATCATCCAGGACTCCATCAAAGACGTGCTCGATCTGCTCTCCATATCGCTAACGACGGAGGAGCTGCTGCGCATTTTCCCCGAGGGCGGGCCCGATCTGGAAGACGTCATCATCAGCGCGCTAAACAGCCCCATTGAGCAGGGCATCATCAGCGAAAACGACCTCTCGAGTCGATTTAACAACACCGCACCCGGCGGGAATATCGCCGTACAGGGAAAGCCATCCGAAACGATCCGCCCGCTCGACAGCTTTCTGCTCTACCCGGACGCCCTGCAAACCACCGTCGCGATCATTGCCGGCCAGTTGCCGCGCGACCGGCGCGACGAACAGATCATCCGTACGCTGATCACTCCGTGGATGCACCCCAACATTGTCTACGATGCCGCTGAAACCGCGGCTCGACGCGCGCAGGCCATGGAACTGGTCGATCCCGTCATAGAATCGATCAACAGCGGCTCCATTCTCGTGCGCAGCGGCGATCCCGTCAGCGAACAAACGCTCGTCTGGCTTACCGCGCACGATCAGCGCGTCAGCAAACTCGAATCGCCCGCCGAACGCATTCAGCGGTTGGCCGCCAGCGGACTGTTGCTTCTGATCGGGCTCGGGCTGGCCGTAGCCATCACCGGAATTGTTTCTAAAAATCTGTTGCACAGCCGCCGCCGGGCTTTACTGATGCTGACCCTCTCCGCCCTGCCGCTGATTCTCGCCAAACTATTGCT
>JAEIOF010000165.1 GCA_016342445.1 Verrucomicrobiota bacterium
GTCTGCGCGGAATTTCTTATAGACCGTCGGGTGTTCGGCTTTCCCCATTTCAATTAGCTGGCGCAGAACGGCCTGATAGCTGACTTTAAAATGCCGTTTGGTTTTCAGTACGGCATCCACCCAGTGCAGTCCGCGGTTTTCGTTCCATTCGGCAATAAACTGATCTCTCGGCATAAGGAAGGCGGCGGCAAAGCGGTCGGCTTCCGCCTCCTGTTCGTCGGTCAGGTCCTCTGAGCATTTCCCGTAGCTGTCTTTGTGCATCAGTAGATGCCCCAGTTCGTGGGCGAGCGAGAAGATCTGCCGCTCGACGGAGATGTTCGAGCCGGTGTGGACGGCAATAGCAGGACCACCATCTTCATCGCCGATGGAAAGGCCGAACAGGTTGGCCATTTTAAAATCGAACAGGAACAGTTTGATGTTGGAGTTTTCCAGCAGTTCGCACAGATCGGGCATGCAGTCACAGTCCGATCTTTCGCCGAGCAGTAGCTCTCGCGCCTGTTGTGCCGCCTTTTCGGGAAGAGTTCCTTTCCGCAATGGTTTAAGGTGGCCGTTCCGTTTTTCACCGAGTACTTCTTCCAGCTCATTGAAGTCGTTCAGCCAGTTGGCTGAGCGGGCGACCACCAGATCGCTTTGGGCACGCTCCTGTTCACTTGCTGATTTGTTGGCCCGGAAGCGCAGTGATTTAAGTTCCAGCACCGGAGCCAGCAGATCCATGACGGAGCAGTTGAGCGATTCGGCCAGTGCACGCAGGGTGGACTCACGGGGGGCGGCATCGCCTTTTTCAAGGTTGCGGTAAGCTACGCGGCTGATTCCTACAGCATCGGCCACGGACTGTTGGGTCAGGCCGTTGAGCTTGCGCAAACGCATCAGGTTTATCGCCAGTTCATTCATAGGGGACTCCTTATTTCAACTGACAGAATGACAAAAGTTGTCAAAAAGGCAACATCAAAAAATATGATAAGTTTTGGCGCGGGTACATATTTTCCAAACATTGGAAAACCACGGCGTGGCGGCATAGGGTTTTTTCCAATGTTTGGAAAATCAATCGAACTGGGTGGGTAGATCCGGATTCTGATAGTGCTTGTGGAGTAGTTCGACGTGTTTGGGCAGGGTGCGGTGCTCCGAGAGCGGCGGCAGATCGTTGAGATCAAAGAAGGCGGCGTCGGTGATGTCGTGGCACAGCTCGTCGGCTTCGCCGGTAATTTCACAGAGAAAGAGCAATTTGTAGATGTGGAACGGGTGGGCGTGTGCCGGATCGTTCAGGTGCAGGTCGCGGTCGAGCACGGCGGCGAGTTTGGTGCATTTGACCGGATAACCAGTTTCCTCGCGCACTTCCCGGATAATGGCTTCGGACGGCGTGTCGTTTACGTCCGCCCAGCCGCCGGGCAGGCTCCAGCGCCCGTCCTGCTGTTCTTTTGAAAGCAGGATTTTTCCATCCTGAAACACCGCGCCACGCACATCGACTTTCGGGGTGGCATAGCCGGATTCGTTTTTGAAAATGGTTTTCCATCCGCCTTCGCCCAAGGCTCCGGCGCGACAAGGATGATTGGAATCAATGCCGGTTGCGGCATCCATCATTTCAGCGGCGATCTGCTGTAGTTCTTCACAGCGCTCTTTTTCGTAGGGGTCTTGGGTGTAGGTCAGCCCCGTCTGCGCCAGTGCCGCGATCCTTCGGGCCCATTGAATGGTTTTAGGCATGCTTTCTCCGGATCGTTATGGCGAAAAGAAATGCTGTATGCCCATCATGATCATCTGTGCGGCGAGGGCGGCTAAAATCAGGCCGGTGATTTTGCTTAAGATTACGAGGCCGCGCTTTCCTGCAATCCGTTCAATGGCCGAGCCCAGTAGCAGAACGATACCCAGGCTGATGACGGCGAAGATGAGCGAGATAAGACCGGTCATACGGTGAGCTGTGTCCGGCATTTCACCGCCGAAAACGAGCAGTGCCCCGACGGTGGCGGGCCCGACGACGATTGGAATGGCCAGTGGAACCACGGAGATGTCTTCATCGGATGTGGATGCTGGCGGCATGTCTTTCGCTTGAACAAGGTTAACCGCTGAAAGAAAAAGCAATACGCCAGCACCCACCCGGAAGGCATCCAGTGTGATGCCGAAGACGGAGAACACAATGTTTCCGAAAAAGAACAGGGCCATACAGACGATAAAGACGGCAACGCAGACCTGAATGGACAACTTTTTCCGCTCCGCCTCCGTGTAGGATTGCGTCATGCTGAGAAACATCGTCAGCGCAAAAAATGGCGTGAATAGAAAGAAAAAGCGGAGCCAGGTGCTGAATAGAAATCCTGCTGAATTCATCATGGCCGCTCCTTATTCTTTCGCGGCGTCCGAATCCTGATAGTCGGAGAACTTCATCGACATGGTGCGCGAAACACCGCGGTTGGGCATGGTGACTCCGTAGATGACGTCGGCCGCGGCGATGGTCTGGCGGCTGTGCGTGATCAGGACGAACTGCGATTCGACGAGGAAGTTTTTAACCATGGTGACGAATCGGGTGACGTTGGCTTCGTCGAGCGCGGCGTCGAGCTCGTCGAGTACGCAGAAGGGGCTCGGTTTCACTTTAAACAGTGAGAAGAGCAGGGCCACGGCGGTCATGGTGCGTTCGCCCCCGGAGAGCAATGAGATGGTCTGGAGCTTTTTGCCGGGCGGGCGGGCGATAATTTCGATACCCGATTCGAGGACATCCTCTTCGTCCACCAGCACCAGTCGGGCTGAACCGCCGCCGAAGAGCTGGTTGAACATTTCGCCGAAGTTTGCATTTACTTTGTCGAAGGTCTCTTTGAACAGTTCTGTGGTGGTTTCGTTGATCTTTCTGATCATTTCCATCAGCTGCGTTTTAGCTTTGGTCAGATCCGCTTCCTGATGGTTCAGGAAGGCGAAGCGCTCTTCGAGTTCGGCGTGCTCTTCGATCGCGACGAGGTTGACCGGGCCCATGGAGTCGAGCTTGGC
>JAEIOF010000166.1 GCA_016342445.1 Verrucomicrobiota bacterium
CAGTGCAGGGCCGGCGATTCTGCCGGAAGAGGTTCTTCTTCAGGTTCAGTCTGAACTACTCGATTTCAACGGAACCGGTATGTCCATCATGGAGATGAGCCACCGCGGCAAGGACTATTCCGCCATTCACCAGGAGGCCAAAGATAACCTCGCGAAACTGCTGAACATTCCGGACGGCTACAGCGTGCTGTTCATGACCGGTGGTGCGAGCACCCAGTTTTCGCTGATTCCGATGAACCTGCTTGGCGAAGGGAAGACTGCGGACTACATCACCGCCGGGGCCTGGAGCTCCAAGGCGATCAAGGCGGCGAAAAAGCTTGGCGCCAACGTGAATGAACTCGCCAACACGGCAAAGGACATCCCGACCCGCGTACCCGCCAACACTGACTTGAAATTCACGGATGGCGCGGCCTATGTGCATATCTGTTCCAACGAGACGATCTCCGGCGCACAGGTGAAAGAATTCCCGAAAACGGATGCGCCGCTGATCGCCGACATGTCCTCCGATATTCTTTCGCGTCCGCTCGACGTCTCGCAGTTTGCGATGATCTATGCCGGGGCCCAGAAAAACCTCGCCTGCGCGGGCGTTACGCTGGTGATCATCCGCAACGATCTTGCGGAAAAATCGCCGGACGCGCTTCCTGAACTGTTCCAGTACAAACACGTGATGGAAAACGACTCACTCTCCAACACCGCGCCGACCTTCCCGATCTACATCATTGCTCTCGTCACCCGCTGGCTGCTGGCCAACGGCGGACTCGAAGGCATGCAGAAGCGCAACGAAGAAAAAGCGGGCAAGCTCTACGCGGCCATTGACGCATCGGATTTTTATAAGGGAACCGCGGTTCCGGAATACCGTTCGCCGATGAATGTCACCTTCCGGTTGCCGACCGAAGAACTCGAAGCGCAGTTTATCAAAGAGGCCGCAGCGAAGGGGATGACTAGTCTGAAGGGGCATCGTTCCGTGGGTGGCATTCGCGCTTCCATCTACAACGCTTTTCCGGCTGCGGGAGTCGATGCGCTTGTCGAATTCATGAAAGCGTTTGAAACGGCCAATGCATAGTTGTCGAAGTTGACCGTTTGCAAAACGCCCCGCACTGCGGGGCGTTTTGTTTTTGTTTTTCTGTTTCCCTATTGGCGGTGAATCGGTACCTTCTTTCTCTCTTGCACCCATAGTTCAATGGATAGAATAGTGGCCTCCGAAGCCATTGATACAGGTTCGACTCCTGTTGGGTGCACCAGCCTTCGCTCCTTCAGAGCGCACCTCAAAAAAACATTCATATCGTTTGAAATACTTTCTGTTGAAATGCAGATGGAATTACCCATAATGAGCCCGCATTGAAACCCAAAGGAGGAGAAAAATGGAACTCAAAGGAAGTCAGACTGAAACCAATCTGATGTGTGCATTTGCCGGGGAATCGCAGGCCCGCAATCGCTACACCTACTACGCTGCCGCCGCCAAAAAAGAGGGCTACGTTCAAATTGCCGATATTTTTACGGAAACCGCTGATCAGGAAAAAGAGCACGCGAAGCGTCTGTTTAAACTGATGGAGGGCGGCGAAATTGAAATCCCAGCCAGCACCTTCCCGGCCGGGCCGGTCGGTTCAACCGTTGATAACCTGCTGGCCGCCGCAGCTGGCGAAGAGCACGAGTGGACCGACATGTATCCGTCTTTCGCCAAGATCGCCAAAGAAGAGGGCTTCACACTGATTGCTTCGGTTTTCAGTGCCATTGCGATTGCTGAAAAGCAACACGACAAGCGCTATCAGGAACTGGCCGCCAATATCAATGAAGGCACCGTTTTTGAACGCGGTGAAAAAGTGGTTTGGCGCTGCCGTAATTGCGGTTACCTGCATACCGGCCACAAAGCACCGATCAAATGCGCCGCGTGCGACCACGCTCAGGCCCATTTCGAGATGCTTGGTGAAAACTGGTAGACAGTCAGTTGTTCTATAGAAACGCGGATTTTCCACTTCTTGGGAAATCCGCGTTTTCTTTTTTCAGCCCGTGATGAGCCCGCCGACGGGCGGACTCATCAAAAGATAACGGGGTCGTAACATCATCATTTTAATTCTGTAAGATGCTGATTATAAGGATTCTATGGATATTGAACTCCCATACTTTTAAAAGTGTGGGGGTGTGAATCGGTTAATTAGTTGATAATAAAAAGGTTACATATATTTAACCTGTGAATTCAGGCAAAAAATCGAGTTATTGATCCGACTGTTTTTTTTGGCCATTAACCACTTGGCGCGCGGCAGGGCCATGAGATTTATTGGTTCCCAATATTTGGAGCCAACGGCATTGGATGTTTTTAGTTTTCCAAACATTTGGAAAACAAAGCGTAATTTTTCCAAGGATTGGAATACGGGGGTTACTTGGCAAGGCTACAGGTGTCGCACTGGGGGTTGCTTCCGCGAACGTTGCATAAGTAGCCGTGCGATCCCTCTTGCCAGACGCCGCCGCTGTTGGGGCATTTTTCAATAAATTCCGCGAAGCGGACAAAGCGCTCAAGAACATGGTCGGGAATGACATGTTCCATTTTGCAGGCGAACTCTTCGGCCTCTTCGCGCGGGATGTCGAGGACGTTGTTGAAGAAGTTGAGCAGAGCGTTGTGTTTTTTTGCGATGGTGCGCGCGGCGCGTTTACCCGTTGCGGTCAGCGTGACCACATCGTAAGGCGCATAGTTCACAAGATTCTTTTCTGCCAGTGTTTTCAGGGCTCCGGTGACGGAGGCGGCTTTTACCTGAAGGCGGTCTGCAATGTCTTTCGGGCGCGCGGCGCCTTTTTCTTCCGCCACCCAAAAGATGGCTTCCAGATAGTCTTCAAGGCTGGCGCTTAGTTTTTCCATGGGCGGAGAGTACCAAAGAAACTATGGCGCACCTAAGTTTATTCACCTAAAAAGCAGGAGTGGATTTGTCGGCTTGCGATGGGCG
>JAEIOF010000005.1 GCA_016342445.1 Verrucomicrobiota bacterium
TCTTCTATCAGCGCATTGTATTTTTCGCGCTTGGTTTTATAGATCTGGTCGTTGATGTCGACGCGGCGGATGGGGCGGTTGGTGGGAATCACCACCACATCGAGGCTGTAGATTTCGTGGAATTCAGAGGCTTCCGTTTCGGCGGTTCCGGTCATGCCGGAGAGTTTTTCGTACATGCGGAAATAGTTCTGAATGGTGATGGTCGCCAGCGTCTGGGTTTCGCGCTCGATCTTCACCCCCTCCTTGGCTTCGATGGCCTGATGAAGACCGTCGGACCAGCGGCGACCCGGCATCAAGCGGCCGGTGAAGGTGTCGACAATCAGCACCTGATTGTCCTGCACCACATATTCCACATCTTTTTCGTAGACGCAGTGGGCGTTGATCAGCTGGTTGACCGCGTGAATGCGTTCGCTGCGGTGCGCGAACTCGTCCTGCAATTTTTGGCGGCGGACCATTTTTTCCTGTGCGGAGAGCGTGGTGTTGCCTTCGAGCTCGGACATGGACGTTGCGAGGTCGGGCATCAGGAAGTGTTCCGGATCATCCGGGTTGAGCGCTTCGCATCCTTTATCGGTCAGGTTGGCGTCGTGGCCTTTTTCATCGATCGTGAAAAAGAGCTCTTCGCGCAGTTCGCGGGATTGTTCCTTATAGGAATCGGTGATCATCATGTTGTTCACCTGCTCGAGCAACCGGCGGTTGGCGGGTTCTTCGACCAGCTTGGCGAGCTGTTTGTTTTTCGGCGTTCCCTGATGCACTTGATAGAGGCGGAGCTGCGCGCCGTCTTTGTCGCCGGCCGCGAGAGCGTCGATGGCCTCTTTCATGAATTGATTGCAGAGCGCGGTTTGTTGACGGACCAGACTGCCGACGGTGCTGTTGAGTGAGCGGTATTGCTCGTCAGCCGAGTAGGGGGCGGGGCCGGAAATAATCAGCGGCGTGCGCGCCTCGTCGATCAGGATTGAATCGATTTCGTCGATGATTGCGTAGTGATGGCCGCGTTGCTGCACCATATCTTCGGGCCGCATCGCCATGTTATCGCGCAGATAGTCGAACCCGAACTCGCTGTTCGTGCCGTAGGTGATATCGCAGTCGTACATTTCCCGGCGCTGCTGCGGCGGCATCTGATTTGACAGACAACCGACGCT
The DNA here is from genome assembly GCA_016342445.1 of Verrucomicrobiota bacterium. GTDB lineage: Bacteria > Verrucomicrobiota > Kiritimatiellia > Kiritimatiellales > Tichowtungiaceae > Tichowtungia. The sequence continues at coordinate 1,140 of JAEIOF010000005.1, forward strand.
CAGGCCGAGGTAGCGGTAGACATGGCCCATCCATTCGCTGTCGCGCCCGGCCAGAAAGTCGTTGGTGGTGATCACGTGAACGCCGCGGCCCGCCAGCGCATTGAGGTAGACCGGCATCGTCGCGACCAGCGTTTTGCCTTCTCCCGTTGCCATCTCCGCAATCCGTCCCTGATGGAGCGTCATTCCGCCGATCAGCTGCACATCGAAGGGCACCATTTCCCAGGCCAGATCGTGGCCGGAGGCGTGGGCGGTGGTTCCGCACAGGCGGCGGCAGGCGTTCTTCACAACCGCGAAGGCTTCGACCAGCAGATCGTCGAGCGTTTCACCGTCGGCAAGGCGCTGTTTAAACTCCGGCGTCTTCGCCTTCAGCTCCTCCTCCGAGAGCGCTTGATATTTGATCTCCTGCGCGTTGATCTGATCGACCAGCGGTTGCATGCGCTTCATGTCGCGCTCGGTTTTCGATCCGAAAATTTTCTTTAAAATCGTATTGATCATGTAGGTCCCGGTTTCTGATTAAAAGTCATTGATTAACAGGGGAGAGAAAATACCTGCCGAACCTGTGGAATACACGGAAAAAATGGAGGGGAACCGGGGCGCCTGTCCGCAAGGGGCTTACCAGTAATCCGGATTGTCTTTATCCGGACTCCAGGCGCTTTCCGGAGGCGGCGTTTCGGGCGGGTTTTTTTTAGACGATTTTGATCGGGCGGCCCGATCTGCCATAAGCTCTTTATTTTTCTCAAGCAGGAGCGCCTTGAACGAGGATCCCTTTAGTTGCTCGCGGTGACTGGCGATGGTGCCGGCGCGAATGCCCTCCCCGACCGCTGCGACGATGTGCGCGGGTAACGCTTCTTTGGTGATCATACCGTTGTCGGCGGAGGAAATGGCGTGCCGGATGGTTTCTTGGAGCTCACGCACATTACCGGGCCAATCGTAGTTGTAGAGGACGTCCTTCGCTTCGAGATTTAGAACAGGCGCGTCGGCACCGGCTTCGATCTGTCGGCTCAGAACCCGATTCGCCAGCGGGAAAATATCCTCCCGCCGCTGTCTCAGCGGCGGAATATGGATGCAAAGGGCATTGAGTCGCTGATAGAGCTCCGGGCTGAAAGCGCCCCGTTTGGTGAGTGCTTCCAGATCTTCGTGGGAGGCGGCGACAATCCGCACGTTGATCATGATAGGAACCGGGCTCCCGAGGTTGCAGATTTTCTTTTTCTCGATTGCGGCGAGGAGTTTGGCTTGCAGGTCGAGCGGCAGCGCGTCGATCTCGTCAAGAAACAGGGTTCCACCTTGCGCAGTCTCAAACAGCCCCGCCGTGGTCGCGGTGGCTCCGTCGAAGGCGTTTTTTTTATATCCGAACAGCTCCTGTTCGAGCTGCTGCGCGGGGACGTCTGCGCAGTTGATGGATTTAAAGGGGGCGTTTTTCCGCGGACTGTAGCGATGGAGGGAGAGGCCGACGAGTTCTTTGCCGGTGCCGCTTTCGCCGCAGATGAGCACCGGGATATCGGTGGGGGCAACGCGCTCGACCGTTTGGCAGGCTTTGCGCATGCTGGCGCTTTGCGCCACAAGGCCCGCCAGCGGTTCCGGGTTTTCCGGCCGCGCCTTGAGCACCTTGTTCTCCGTTGTGGCGGTGTAATATTCCAGCATGCGCTCCACGGTCAGAAACAGCTCATCCAGCTTGAAGGGCTTGACGATGTAATCGAAGGCCCCTTTTTTCATCGCCTCTACCGCCGTGTCGATGGTGGCGTGGCCGGTGAGCATGCTGACCCCCATATCGGGATAGAGCTCGCGGACTATGCACAGGAGCTCCATTCCGTTCATCGGCTCCATGCTGACATCCGAAATCATTAAATCGAACGTGTGGTTTTGAAGAACCTGAAGAGCCTCTTCCCCGCTTTCGGCGGCGGTGATGTCGTAGCCGCGTCCGTTTAGGAGATTTGTGAGCACCTTTCGGAAAATGGGTTCATCGTCTACGATCAGAATACGCGGCATGGTGTAGTCACCTCTGGTTTTCGGCACGGGTTGCGATTAAAAATTTGGTTTTAGAGGGAAAAGGCGAGGGACCTCTTCACCCATAAAATACTTCTATACCTCGCCGTCCGATTCATCAACTCTCGAAATAAAATTTGAAGCCCCGCCGTCGCCTTTCGCCACAAGGGATGATAAATAATCCGGATGGGACGAAATAACACAGGGAAAGTCCGGGGGCGCGGCGGCGCGGGGCAGAACCGCTCCGAGACCGATGCCTTCCTCCGGAAAAACCGGCAGAGGTCCGATGTCATTGAAACGTCCAGCGGACTGCAATACACCATTCGCGAAGAGGGGACAGGCAAGCGCCCCGACGAAAGGAGCACCGTCGAAGTCAACCAGCGCATCCTGTTGGTGGATGGCACCGTCATCAAAGACACCTATCACGGCGCCGAGACGGATCGCTTTACCCTCGCCGAAGCCATCGACGGCCTTAAAGAGGGCCTGCCGCTCATGAGAGAAGGGGCTAAATTCCGGTTTGTCGTTCCGCCGGATCTCGCGTGGGGCAAACGCGGCGCCGGCAGCCGAATCGGCCCCAACACCACCCTCATCTTCGACATCCGGCTGGAGCGGGTTATCGATGGATGACCCTTGGCTCGCCGCCGGAAAACCCTGAACTCAGGCGCCCGGATCAAATCCACTCAAAGGCGGCGGGCTCGTCAGGCGCGATTCCGCTTTGTTCCGGAAGCGCGACCTCCTTTTCGCGGGCGGGTGGCTCCTCGGAAGCCCGCGACTCCTTGTCCAGTCGCGCGTGGATCCGGTCCAGAATCTCTTTTTCCTTGTCGTGCAGGAACGCCCGCAGCGACCGACCTTTAAATTGCGCGCAGTGGCTGGCGAATACGCCGGCGGGAGCGGTCGCCTCGGCCGCTTCAACGATACCGGCGGGAAGCATCTCTTTGGTGATCACGCCGTCGTGAACGAATGTGAGTGCGTGCTGAACGGCCTCTTCTACTTCGCGCACATTGTTGGGCCATGCATAGCTCTCCAGAATCATTTCTGTTTCGAGATCAAGGGCCGGCACTTCGGCGCCGGCGTCGAGCTTCCGGCGGAGGGCCTGATCAATAATCGGGAGCAGATCCTCCGGCCGGTTGCGCATCGGAGGGATGTCGATATGAAGGGCATGAAGGCGATGATAGAGGTCTTCGCAGAAGGTGCCCTGTTGGATGCGGGGCTCCAGATTTTCACTGGAGGCGACGATAACCCGCACATCGATCGGAACGGGATCGCCCCCGCCGACTTTGAGGATTTGTTTCTCCTGCAGTGCGCAGAGAAGTGAGGACTGGGCGGCGAGGGGCAGGGCGCCGATTTCGTTGAGAAAGAGGGTTCCGCCGTGCGCGGATTCGAAAAGGCCCGGCTCGGAAGCGGACCCGTCTGAAATGCGCCCGAACAGCTCGGCCTCGATCCGCCGGACGGGCAGCGCCGCGCAATTGACCGCCAGAAAAGGGCCGCTCTTGCGCTGGCTGTCGCGGTGGAGATCGCGGGCGACCAGCGTCTTACCGGAGCCGCGTTCCCCGTGAATGAACACCGTCGTGTCGGAGGGGGCGATGCGTCGAATCAGTTCGCACACCCGCAACATGGCGGGGCTCTCGGCGATAATGCCCTGAAGTTTTTCCACGTGCTCCCGATATTCCGGCGGGGTCCCGAGCGGCCGGTGCTTCGTGATGGCCCAGTGATATTCCAGCGCGTGCCGTACGGCTTGAAGCAGCTCGTTCAGCTTAAACGGCTTGGTGAGATAGTCGAAGGCACCCTGCTTCATCGCCTCGACCGCGGTGGCGAGCGAGTTGTCCGCAGTGAGCATGATGACGCTCATCTGCGCATACGATTCCAGCGTCTTGCTCAACAGCTCCATTCCGCTGACGGGACTCATGTGAATGTCGGCAATCATCAGGTCGAAGGCCTGATCCTGAAGAACGTGAAGGCCCTCTTCGCCGTTGTTGGCGGTGGTGGTTTCATATCCGCGACTGGTCAGGAGGTTGTTGAGAACCAAGAGAAGGACTGGGTTGTCGTCTACAATCAGAATGCGCGGCATAATTTTTGCCCCCCGGCGGTTATCTTTGCCGGCGTGGTCTGCAGGCGCTGTGCATCCAGCCTGTCGCCCACACCTGAGCCTCTTTTATACCCCTGCCGCCCGGGGTTGCAACCCTTCGTTTGGGGCGGGGTAAAATTCAGGAGAAAGGGATCAGTTAACCGATCGCAGTTGGCGGTTAGTTGTTTAGTTTCAAACCTTAAACCCCGGATCTCAGCATTCGCCGTTGTCTAATAAGTTGACGGGTCGTTGTCTCATCGTTTCCAGCCCTCGGAACGTTCACCACCCGCTGCGCTAGAGGACACAGAGAGCACGGCGGGGGAGTTTTTGACGGGATTACAGGATGTTGCAGGATGGTGTTGGGAATAAACGACCCCGAATCTTCGGGGAAGTCCTGTGTACCTCCGTGGCCTCTAGTGAGGGTTTCCCGAATGGTGGTAAAAATGATCCTGCTGATCCAGTTGTCCGGTCTAAAAACAGATGTCTGAAATCAGTAGTCCTTATAGACCGCCAGCCCTCGTTCAACGAGCTCGTCGTTGATGTTCGTGTAGCCGCCGTTCTCGGGCAGCCAGATCTCCGCAATGTAGCGGCCATACTTACCCTTCTTGTCCTTAAGGGTTTCAATCAGCACCGACCGGCCGACAATCCGTTCGCGCAGCCAGTCGCGCGACACCTTGCCCGCCTCTTTTTCGTCGCCGCGCACCTCCGGAGTATTGATCCGGTTGAGCCGAAGCTTCTCGCCCTTCACAATCGTCTTAAGGCCCAGGTCGATGTCCGCCGTCACCGTATCGCCGTCATACGCCGCAGTAATCAGCGCCATGTAGTGATAAAGAAGACTTTGATCTTTCATGGGAAGAGGTTAACCCCGAATCCACACGAATGAACACGAAATTTTCCAAACCTTGGAAAAAAATATGACCGGAGTTTCCAAACATTGGAAAAAACCGTCTCAAACGAGACCGATAGTCTGTAGATGGATAGTCTACATCCGCGTTTAATCATCCAACGTCCGCAAGGAGGGCACACCCCGTGAACATCGAAAAAACATTCGGCGAAGAATTGCAGAAAATCCGTAAAGAAAAAGGGCTCTCTCAGGAGCAACTCGGCGGAACACAAATTAATCTTACTTCTCCGGTTATAGAAAACTGTTTCCGTTGCTGTTGTGAGATGGAGTCAGAAACGGTTGAGGTAGTTTGTCCTTTTTGCGGGGAAGTAAATATCTGTTGCCATGCATGTGAGGAGTGGATCGAAGAGAGAACGGAAAATTGTTATCGATGCGTCAATGGATCCTGTTTTGTTGAGGGCGGGCATTAGTCGGGTGTGAATATTTTCCAACCATTGGAAAAAACGGACTCGAAACCGAAACCGCTTTTCCAAACCTTGGAAAACCGGTATGAAGAACGCCAACTTCAGGGTGGTATGACAGCAAGCAAAATGAAATTAACAGCAATCGATCTTTTTTCCGGGGCGGGGGGCTTTTCCTTGGCGGCGAAAAAGGCGGGCTTTCAGGTGCTTGCTGCAGTCGAATATGACAAGTGGGCGCAGGAAACGTATAAGCACAATTTCATTAAAGGCCGCAAAAACCCGCCGAAACTGTATGGCGACATTTGGGGGGTAGACCCGTCGCAGGTTCTTAAGGATGTTGGGATTAACGCTGGCGAGTTAGATGTTCTTGTGGGGGGGCCGCCGTGTCAGGGATTTTCATCGCATCGACTTAATAATGCCGGGGTGGATGATCCTCGCAACAACTTACTTCTTCGGTATTTCGATTTTGTAAAGCAGCTGCAACCAAAGGTATTCGTTGTTGAAAATGTCTCGGGGATGCTTTGGGCGCGTCACAAGCCCTATGTCGACCGGTTTAAAAATCTGGCCAAACGGAATGGCTATCAGATTATCTCGGGAGAACCGCAACTGATTAACGCCCGTGACTTCGGCGTTCCGCAAAACCGGAAGCGTGTATTTATCTTAGGTGCGCGCTCCGATATTAATTTGCCGGATGGGTTTGAGTGGCCGCCAAAGGCGACGCATTTTGATCCGAATTCAGATGAGGTAAAAAAAGAAGGTAAAAAGAAGTGGGTTCCGGCTTCTACGGTTTTTGGAAAGTCGTTGGATTCTAAAGACCCCAACAACATCCACATGATTCCTGGGTCGGATATGCTACAGCGGTTTAAGGACACGCCGCTGAACGGCGGCAGTCGGGCAGACAGCGGGCATGTACTCACTTGCCATGAAGATCACACTGGGCACAAAGATGTATACGGGCGCATTGACCCGAACAAGTCTGGGCCGACTATGACGACGGGTTGCATCAATCCCTCTAAAGGCCGGTTTGTTCATCCGACAAAACATCATGGCATCGCAGCCCGACACGCAGCGCGGTTTCAAACCTTCCCAGATGATTTTTATTTTGAAGGCGGTTTAGGAAGCACCGGAAAGCAGATAGGAAACGCCGTTCCGGTTATGTTGGGGCAACACATCTTACAAGCATTAGCAATGGAGGGACTGTAATGTCAGATGAAACACCGCTTTTACTACACTTTGAACCGCGAACCATCGAGCACCTTGGGGTGCGTATGTATTCCACACTTCCGCCAGCACTGGCAGAGCTTGTTTCGAATGCGTATGATGCTGATGCGGAAAGCGTACAAATAGAACTCGGTCAAAAAAATAACGAACCCCTCTTTATAAAAGTGACGGATGATGGCTTCGGAATGAGCGCCGACGACATTCGGAATAAATTTTTGGTAATAGGTCGAAATCGAAGGGTTGATGATGGTGATGAGCCCTCACCAAAGTTTAAGCGTCGGGCAACGGGGAAAAAGGGGCTAGGGAAGCTGGCGCTATTTGGTCTAGCTAAAACGATTTCGATTACTACAAGAAAAGCTGGGTTTGAAAATACGTTCAAATTGTCCTGGAACGATCTGATGAGTTCCTCGGGACAATATAATCCCGCATGGTTGGTGAAAAATCAGCCCACAACCGGGCGGACCGGTACGGAAGTCATATTGGAGGATTTGAAAAGAAAATCACCGTTTGATTTGGATGCGATTTCCAAAAGCTTGGCGCTGATTTTTTACTTCGATGACAACTTTAATCTGACAGTAAAAGACAGTCAGGGAAATGTCGCTATTGTCAACAATGCGCAGAAATACACAGCCATTACAGAAGAGTTTTCGTGGGATGAGAAGCTCTGGCTTCCTGATGGCTGTGAATATCCAAATTTGAAGGGAAAAATTATTTCTGCGGAAACGCCCATTTCGCCGCGGTCGGGACTTCGGGGCATTACGCTTTTTTCGCGAGGCAAGCTGGTTAATGCTCCTGAATTTTTTTCAGAAAGCACATCGAGCCATTTTTACCAATATGTAACTGGATACATCATCGCTGATTTTATTGACGAACTTCATGAGGACGTAATCTCAACGAATCGTCAGGCCGTTGATTGGGAACATCCGGATATGGTTAAATTCAGAAAGTTTCTTTCTGCGACGGTAAGCCAGGTCAATGCATCGTGGCGTGCGAAGAGGAAAGAAAAAAAAGATGAGGAAGTAAAAGAAGCAACGGGAGGGATTGATAGGGAAGATTGGCTATCAAAACTACCCGAAGACACCAAAAACAGCGTAGCCGCTATTCTGAGTAGCCTTGGGGGCGACGAAGCTATAGGGAAAATCGCGCCAATAATTAAAGAGCTCCATAATATTGCGCCAGAATATCCGCAACTCCACTGGCGGCATTTACATGTCAGTATAAAAGATAGAATCCGCGTTTATTATGAACAGAGTCAGTACGGGTTGGCTGCACGCGAGGGCGTCCTTATTTATCTTGAAGTATTGAGAAATTTGACCGGACTAAAAGAAGATGGCCGGCCATTGGTTGATGGATTGTTCACATATAACAAAAATAAAACCCCGCCCGGCCTCCCTAAAATTCAGCTGAACAGCTTGCAAACCGAGAGTGAGGAAAATATTCAAGACGGACATTCTCACTTTTCAAGAGGAGTTGTAACGGGTTTTAGAAATCCAATTCAACACCGCCCGATAGACTCTGCGGTTCCTGGGCTTTTCAGCGAATTAGATTGCCTGAATATTTTAAGCTTAATTTCATATCTTTTGGGGAAACTGGACAACGCTGTTGTAAATTCGTAATAGACTTTGGGATGGTTTCTTGGACAGCGCCCTTCTTTGTCCGCACGCCCAGTTTTTACTGGTTTCATCGGGAGAATAGATTTTGCGGGTAAATTTTCTTATGGAGGCGGAGATGAGCGAGAAATGTTTATGTTGTGAACACGGAAGCCCGGTTGCGGGACGAAGAGTCTGTCCGTTGTGTGATTATGTTTTTCAAGGGAACGGTTGGGACGGCATAGATGCTCATTGGAGAGCCAAGCATGAACACATAATGCCGTATCGTCAATTTTGGGATTCCTTGTGTGAAGGTCACGGGGGCGCTCTATCAGTGGCGGTCGATCCGGAACTTTTGGAGAAGCACGCAACTTTATTGAAAGCACTACTCGATAGGCAGGAAAACTTTTTGCCCCGTATAAAATCCCAAAAACATAAAAAAATTGAGAATGGCTATTACTTCATTGGAGCAGACGGTTATCTACAAACAACTTTTTGGTCGGGCAGAAACAATAAGGAGAAGATTTATAATATTGCGTTTGTTATTTTAGCCGATGGTTCAAGTTATTTGGAGTTGGCCGGAGAAACCGAGGGGAAGTATCAATATCTTGATCTCTTGCAAAATGCAGTTGGTGAATTCCGTGTGCCTTCCAATCGTAAGCGTCGATGGATCAGGGATTTTAAAGGAGAGAACTATATTGCGAACCTTGATTTATTTCTACGCGATGTAAAACCGAAGATAGATGATTTCCTTCAGGCAAATCCAAACGAGTATTTCCAAGCATTGGAAAAAGAAGACTGCCAAAAGTATATCGGAAGGGTGGCAGATGCCTTTCGTGACCGGAAAGGGGTGGGTCGGGATCAATATCCCCAATACATGGACGAGCAGAATGCGGAGGGGAGCAACAAAGCCTCTTCTTACGTTCGGGCGTTGGAGTTACTGGGGCCGATTTTGGCAAAGCGCTCGGCCAAATTTTCAAAGTATTCAGACGTTTTTGCGATTCAGTCGGTGCAGCTGATAGATGAACTGTACGAATACATTCTTGAACAGCAAAACCTTGGCGATGATGGTATTTTTGAGACGGCCTATAAACCGAGTTACTGGCGCAGTCGTTTTTATTCCGCCGCACTGAAAAGCTATAAGAAGTTTTTGATCCTCCATCCTTATGAGCAGCGGCTTTGGGATTTATACAATGAGCCGGATGTCCAACCTGCGGAACTGTCGAAACGGATGGAGGCCGCAGAGGTTGATTCGCTTGAATCGTTGATTGATGATCGCGACATCGATTTTTCGACTAAAGAAGGCAAAGAGGTTTTGCGTGAAACCAAGGCGCGGGTGAATCAGGGATTTTTCCGGAAAATGCTACTCGATACCTACGAAACGCAGTGCTGTGTGTCCGGGCTCAACATCCCCGAAGTTTTGCGGGCAAGTCACATTGTCGCGTGGTCGGATGATGAAGAAAACCGCCTCAACCCAACGAATGGCCTTTGTCTCTCGGCAACTTATGATGCCGCGTTTGACCGTCACCTGATTTCTTTTGATGAAGACTACCGGATGATTTTCAGTCCAGCGCTGAAGGAGTTCTACAGCAACGACGCTTTCAAAACACAGTTCCTCGCCTTTGAGGGCAAACAGATTTCGAAGCCGAAGCGCTTCTGCCCCGATCAGGAATTCCTTCAGAAGCATCGGGACAAAATGCCCTTCTGATTGTTTTTTGCGTTCTGTGCGCTCTCTTGCGGCTAATACTTTCCCCATCGGTTTGGATCAGCGGCTAAACGTTTCTGCTCCGGGATGCCCCGCCGGGTTTTCAACCGGTTTCAGGGTCGATCGCTGTCGGGGAAAGAGCCTCAAGAGGTGAGGCATTTCCCCGACATGCGGTTGTCTTTAAAAAAGCATAAACTATGAACGTTCTACAGCGGGGAGAATGACTTCCGGGAAGCACCAATAAGGGGTGATGATGGCGAACGTTCTTGTGATTGATGACGATGAGGATCTCCGGATCGCAATTGAACAGTTTCTGAAAAGGTTCGGTCATATCGTTACGCTGGCGGCGAATGGTCGTGAGGGGGTGCGTCTGTTGCGGCAGAAAACAGCAGACCTGGTGATTACGGATATTTTTATGCCGGAGTTTGATGGGCTGGAGGTTATTTTAGAGGTTAGAAAGTTGTGCCGTGAACTTTTTAGGAGCATCCCGATTATTGCCATCTCCGGGGGTATGAGTATGGGGAGCATGACCCCGCTCTGTTTCCTGCGTCAGGCGAAGGCGTTCGGCGCCGATCGGGTTTTCCCCAAACCGCTCGATTTTACCGGGATGTGCGTCGCCGTTCAGGAGCTTTTGTTGCATTGCGCGGACACGCCGGCGAACTGCGGGCCGCAGGCGGCTCTATAGCTCGGGACTACAGACCCAGGGCTTTTTATGCATTGAGAGGGTTGCGGGGGCCCCTCGCGGAACATCAAATTCCGCTTTCATTTTTCTTCGCTCATCCCCCATACTCCCCCTCTTTCGCCTCGGTAGCTCAATTGGATAGAGCATCGGACTTCGAATCCGACGGTTACAGGTTCGATTCCTGTCCGGGGCACCATTTTCAGAAGGATGAGCGGTGGCGGAGCCTCGTCTCTATTCTTCTCGTTTCATGCGGCGGGAGGGTTCACCGAGGGTTTCCCAGACCGTTCCGTCGGTCCACCAGCCTTTGCCGGTTTCGGTGTGGAGCACATAGACGCCGCCGCGCCGGTCGGAGAGCAGGGTGTAGGTTCCTTTGCGGCTGGAATTGGCACCGCGCGGCGAGCCGAGAAAGATCCACTCTTTGACCGCAGGATCGAGCCGCCACAGGTCGCCGGCGCGGGTGTCGAGCCAGTAGAAGCCGGAGCCGCCAATGTTTTCGCAGGATGCAAAGCGGGCTTCCTCCTGTGTCAACGAAACGCTGTAGGTTGGGCGGAACAGGGCTGGCGGGTGGGCTGGCGGGTGGGGCGACGGGTCTTCGGCCGCCGCAATTGCCGCGAGAATCAGCAGGGACAGCAGGGCTGGTTTCATTGGAGCTCCTTTCTGTTCGGAACACGGGCATTTTGAACCTCATGGCCTTGGAAAGCAAGCGGGGGTTGTTTGAGGCTCGGGGCGCGGATCCGCCAGCGGGACGGATATGATATTTATTCGCAGGCCGTTTGTCGCAGCGCACGGCGCAACGGGTCTTTCACGCGGGCGAGCCGGTAGTGCCCCCCCTGCTTCTTTACGAAACCTCTCGCCGATAGCTTCTCTAAATGATTCCACAGCGCGGACGGCGACATCCCCGTTTTTTCCAGTAGCTCCCCAAAGGACTGCGGCCCCTCGGTCAGTATGCGGACAATCCACACACGCCGGTCATGTGTAAATGCCGTGCACAAATGAAAAACGGTTCGTACGGGAGTCTTTTTCTCAAAAGCATTCCGAACCGCCTCCAGCAGGGTGGGGGCGGCGGACAGCTCCCCATTCGCCTCCGCGCGGTAAATCACTTTTTGGTTTTCGCGCCGGAGAGTAATCAGTCCGCGGGCATTGAGCGCGCGTAACTGGGTGCTGGCATTATGAGCGGATATCCCCGTCAGATCCGCCATCTCAGACACACACAGCTCCCCCTTTTTAAACAGAAGGCGAAGCATCTCCAGTCGTGTTTCACAGGCCAGAACCCGGCAGGTTCTCCATAAGGTCGGACGCAGTTTGTTCATAAGACCCCTCCGTTTTGTGATACCTCTAGAGGTACTGAATAATGACCGTATATTTTATTTTTAAGTAACTTATGACAAGAACTTTATGGATTTCATATTCTCGTACCTCTAGAGGTTCGATAATGTGCAGAAAAAAGAGGGTGAAATTCGAAGTGTAAGGTTTTTTAGAGCGCCAGATTTCAGATGCTTAAATCCGAAACTATAACCTAAGGCCTCAAGCCCCGCATCGGCGGGCAGGCCGCCTGCTAATCGCCGAAGCCGTAGTTTTCGGTGACAAAATCCAGATCTTTGTCGCCGCGGCCGGAGAGGTTGACGAGGATGCTTCCGTTCCCCATCTCGTTGGCTTTTTTCATGGCGAAGGCGACGGCGTGCGCGCTTTCGAGCGCGGGGATGATGCCTTCCCGTCGGCAGAGGGTGTAGAAGGCGTCAAGGGTCTCTTTGTCGTCGGCGGTGGCGTACTGAATACGACCGGCGTCTTTGAGGTGACTATGCTCGGGGCCGACGCCGGGGTAATCGAGGCCGGAGGCGATGGAGTAGACGGGGGCGGGTTCGCCGGCGTCGTCCTGCAAGAGGTAGCATTTGAAGCCGTGGATGATGCCGGGCATGCCGTAGGTCATGGTGGCGGCGTGGTCGCCAACGGCCGGTCCGCGGCCGAGGGGTTCGACGCCCCAGATTTCGCAGGGGTCGTTGAGGAAGGCGGAGAAGATGCCCATGGCATTGGAGCCGCCGCCGACGCAGGCGGTGACGACGTCCGGCAGGTTGCCGGTCATTTCCTGAAACTGCTCGCGCGCTTCGATACCGACGACGCGCTGGAAGTCGCGAACCATCATGGGGAAGGGGTGCGGGCCGACGACAGAGCCGATGCAGTAGATGGAGGTTTCGGGATCGGCGAGGTAGGCCTGGAAGGCGGAGTCGACCGCTTCTTTGAGGGTTTTGAGCCCGTGGGAGACGGGGACGACGTTGCAACCGAGCAGTTTCATCCGGATGACGTTGGGATGCTCTTTGGCAATATCGATTTCGCCCATGTGGATTTCGCATTCGAGGCCGAAGTAGGCGGCGGCGGTGGCGAGCGCGACGCCGTGCTGCCCGGCACCGGTTTCGGCAATGAGCTTCTTTTTGCCCATGTGCTTGGCGAGCAGGGCTTCGCCCATGCAGTGGTTTATTTTGTGCGCGCCGGTGTGGTTGAGGTCTTCGCGTTTGAGGTAGATTTCGGCACCGCCGCAGAGTTCGGAGAGGCGCTTGGCGTGGTAGGTGGGGGTGGGGCGGCCCTGGTAGTGTTTGCGAATGGAGCGCAGCTCGTTGATGAAGTCAGCCGAGCGGCTGATTTTGAGGTAGGCTTCGTGGATCTCTTTCATGGGGCCGATGAGCTGCGGGGGGAGGAAGGCCCCGCCGTAGTCTCCGAAGTTGCCTTCGGCGTCGGGGGTGGTTTCGAGATAGGCGCTGTAATCCTTTTTCATCTGCTCAACTCCTTGCTTAGACGGGAACTGGAAAAGCCCGCAGGGTAGGCCAAAAAAATGCGTGAGGCAAGAATCGAGTGACCGGGGCTTAAAAGCGGGGCGGAAAACAAAGAAACACTTGTGCCGCGCCCCGCGCCGCTGTTAGAGTCCCGCCGTTAATTTCCCCGTTTAGAAAAACCTAAGGAGTGTTCCCGAATGAATATTTTGCATGTGTGCGCCAATCCGAAAAATATTGAAGAGTCTGTCTCCAAACAGCTCGCCGCCCGCTTTTTCGGGAAACTGATGGAGCTCAATCCCGATGTGGAGCTCGTCAACGTTGATCTCTATCAGGACAAGCCGCCGTATTACTCCAACGATCTCTACCGCCGCATGTGGAACCCCGTGTTTGATCCGACCTATGAGCCGAGCAAAGCCGAAGAGGCCGCCGCCAACTATGCCATCAAGCAGGCCGAGGATTTTAAAAAGGCCGATGTGCTCGTGCTGACCATGCCGATGTGGAATTTTTCCGCCCCGGCCGTGATGAAAGCCTGGATGGATCAGGTGCTGGCCCCCGGAATGGTCTTCGACCTCACCGAAGACGGTCCGAAACCGCTGCACAACATCACCACACTCGTTTTGCTGGTCGCCTCCGGCGGCATCTATAAGGAAGACGACGAGCGCGATGCGCTTAGCCGCCAGGTGAAGGCGGCCTTCGGCTTCATCGGTATCGGCGATATCCGGATCGCCTGGGCCGACGGACAGAACTCGATGCTCTTCAGCGATGGTGCCGTTCGCCGCGATATGGCCTTCGAAGCCGCCGAGGAACTCGCTGAAGATCTGGCCGAGGAAGCGGCAGAGGGATAGATCGCCTTATGAGCGTTTTTATTAAAATCTGCGGAATCTGCTCCCGGTCCGACCTGGAGCAGATTTGCGCGTTAGGGCCCGACGCCATCGGCTTTGTCTTCTGGCCCGAATCCCCGCGCTACGTCCGCCCCGAACAGGTCGCCCGCTGGATCGACAGCATCCCCGACTCCGTTAAAAAAGTTGGGGTGTTTGTTGAGCCGACCGCCGATTTTGTGGAAGAGACCGCCCGGATGTGCCAGCTTGACATCATCCAGGTCCATCTGATTTCCAATGATTGGAAAATGGATCGTCCGCTTTTCCAAGGGTTGGAAGCCTGGCTTTCGCCGCATATGGAAAAGGGCGTTTCGCCGGACATTCTCGCCGCGGTTCAGCCCGAACCCGCCGTGTTGCTGGCCGATTCGTTCGATGCCGACTGCATCGGCGGCACCGGCCGGCTCGGTAACTGGGAGCGGGCAATTGCCATGAAGCAGGCGCTCGGCAAACCGATGATGCTGGCGGGTGGGCTGAACGCCGATAACGTGGGCGGGGCCATCGCGGCCGTTCAGCCGTGGGGTGTCGACGTCAGCTCCGGCGTCGAAACCGTGCCGGGCATCAAAGATCTGCGCAAAGTGGAGAAGTTCATCTCCGCAATTCGTGGCTAAAAACATCGGATTAGTTTTTGGCCCGAATGGGATTATCGACGACCCCTGAGGCCGGCGTTCCGTCTGAAAAATTAAAAGCCTTTTGGTGGAAATGAAGCGGAGCTTCGCATATCTTCAGTCGATATGAAACCGACTCAACCAGACAGACAGGGACATTTCGGCCCGTACGGCGGTATGTTCGTTCCGGAAACATTGATGGAACCCCTTAATGAGCTGACGCGCGTCTATAAGGAGGCGCGCAAAGATCCGGCCTTTAAAAAGGAACTCGACTATTATCTGCGCGAATACGTCGGCCGTCCGACCCCGCTCTATTTCGCCGAACGCATGACCCGCGAGCTGGGCGGGCCGAAAATTTATCTCAAGCGCGAAGACCTTTGCCATACCGGCGCGCATAAGATCAACAATTCGATGGGCCAGATTCTGCTCGCGAAGAGGATGGGTAAAACGCGGATCATCGCGGAGACCGGTGCGGGGCAGCACGGCGTCGCCACGGCTACGGTCGCGGCGATGTTCGGCATGGAGTGCGTGGTCTACATGGGCAAAGTCGATATGGAGCGCCAGGCGCTCAATGTCTTCCGTATGGAAAGCCTCGGGGCCAAAGTGGTCGCCGTGACCGCCGGGCAGCAGACGCTCAAAGAGGCCGTCAACGAAGCGATGCGCGACTGGGTTTCCAATGTTCGGAACACCCACTACATTCTCGGCTCCGCACTCGGCTCGCATCCCTATCCGATGATGGTGCGGGACTTCCAGAGTGTGATCGGCAAAGAGGCGCGCAAACAGATTTTGAAAGCGGAAGGCCGTCTGCCGACCGCATTGATCGCCTGCGTTGGCGGCGGGAGCAATTCGATCGGCCTGTTCCATCCCTTTATTAAGGACGAAGGCGTCCGCATGATCGGCGTCGAGGCCGGCGGCCTTGGTATCGAAACCGGCGAACACGCCGCGCGTTTCGCCGACGGCAAGGTCGGAATTCTGCAGGGGACACAAAGTTATGTCTTGCAGGACGACGACGGACAGATCCGTCTGACCCATTCCATTAGCGCAGGGCTCGACTACGCTACCGTCGGGCCGGAACACAGCCTGCTTCACGATCTCAAACGCGCCGAGTACACCTCGGTCAACGATGTGGAAGCCGTGATGGGCTTCGATAAACTCGCGCAGTGGGAAGGCATTCTGCCCGCGCTCGAAAGCTCACACGCCGTCGCGTGGGTCATCCAAAATGCCGGGCAGTTCACTCCGGACGACCTGCTAATCATTAATATTTCCGGTCGCGGCGACAAAGATGTTCAGCAGATCGCGGCCTGGAAGGCGGAACACCGTGGCCATTAAAAGCATGACAGGATTCGGCGCGGGCAGTGCGCGCGCAGCCGGCGTACAGATTGCCGTTGAGCTCAGCAGCGTAAACCGCAAGCAGCTCGAAGTGGTGCTGCGTCTTCCCCAGCAACTGGCTCCCTTTGAAGTGCAGGCACAGAAGATTATTCAGAACGCGCTGTCGCGCGGGCGGATTTCCGGAACGGTCCAGCTGGAGATGCCCGCAGGGGAGATGGTTGTTGCGGTGGATCAAAAACGCGCGGCGGCTGTGGTTGAAACGTTGCGCAGCTCCGCGAAGAAGCTGAAGCTGGAAGATGATCTCAGCGCATCGATGCTTCTGAAAATTCCGAACCTCCTTGATTTCCAACGCTTGGAAAAAAATATGCAGGCCGGATCATCCGGCTTCCAATGCTTGGAAAAAGCGCTGAACGCTGCGCTGAAAAAATTGGTGGCGATGCGTTCGCTCGAGGGCCGTGCGCTGGCGGACGATTTATCGGCCCGGCTGAACGGACTTGAAGCGATGCTTCATGAAATTGAAAAAAGGGCACCGCAGGTGCTTTCCAATCATCGGAACAAAATGTTCCAAGGGCTGGAAAAACTCGGGATTGAAAATCTCGCGCAGGACGAACGGGTGCTCAAAGAGATCGCGTTGTTCGGCGAGAAGAGCGATATCGCCGAAGAGATCACGCGGCTGACCAGTCACATTAAACAGTTTCGCGCGAGCCTGCGGTCGGCGGAGCCGGTTGGGCGCGAACTCGATTTTCTGCTGCAGGAGTTTTTGCGCGAGATCAACACGATTGGCTCCAAAGCCAATGATCTGGAGATCACCCGGCAGGTGGTGGCGTTTAAAACCGAGCTCGAGCGCATCCGCGAGCAGGTTCAGAACGTCGAATAGGCCCGGTTCCCCGGGGTTCCAAGCCTTGGAAAAAAAGAATCCAAACATTGGAAACTTTTTAAAAAGGAGCTAAGATGTCCGTCGAACACGACGGAGAAGCCATATGAGGGAAACCACCGGCCCAAACCAAACCCCGCTTTCAAAAAAAGGACGATCCTTGATTTGGGATCGGATTCCTCCGACGTACAGGCGCATCGGTGCGCGCCGCCGATTCTTCTCTCTGATCCTTATTATGATCGGAGTTTGCGTGATGGCGATGGTGGCCATGACAACCATCCTCTATCGGCACACCCTTCATCAGCAGGGGCGCTTGTTGCAAACAACCGCTCAAAGTCAGGCCCGATTGATTGAGGCGGTTGCTCAGAATCAAATTGAAGAAGAGCGGGAGTTGATCGATGAAAACCCTGATTACGATGCATTTGCGGCAACGTTGGGGCAGGTCATGGATGCGCATGAGAATTATAAGGGATTCGGCGCGACGGGGGAGTTTACATTGGCTCGGCGCGATGGAGATTCTATTGTATTCGTTTTGCGGCAACGGCACGGGAGCGTTGAGAGCCCGGGGATAGAAGCATTTGATTCGGAATTTGCTGAACCGATGCGGCGGGCGCTCACGGGGCTTTCCGGAATTGTTAAGGGGCTCGACTACCGCGGAGAAATGGTTTTGGCCGCGTATGAACCCGTAGATGTATTGAACCTGGGCATTGTGGCGAAAATTGATCTGGCGGAAATTCGTGCGCCGTTTATCCGCGCGTGGTTTTTCGCGGCGGCAATCGCTCTTATTTTTATTTTAATCGGAACGGTTCTGTTTTTTTGGATCGGTCATCCGATTATCGAACGGCTGGAGGCCTATTCGCGCAATCTGGAAAAAGAAATCAAGGCGCGCCGGCAGTCTGAAGAAGCCCTTGTGAAAAGTGAGGAGAACCTTTCCATTACGATGGACTCCATCGGCGACGGGGTGATCGCCGCGGATCTGGAGGGGCGGATAACCCGGATGAATCCGGTGGCGGTGAAGCTGACCGGCTGGCCGGCGGCTGAGGCGGTTGGGCATTCTGTGGACGAGGTGTTTCATATTGTGAATGTTCTTTCCCGCGCGAAAGTAGAGAGTCCGGGGCAGCGGGCGCTTCGCGAGGGTGTGGTTGTCGGGTTGGCCAACCATACGGTTTTGATTCGTCGCGACGGTACGGAATCCCATATTGCTGACAGCGCTTCACCGATCCGGAATGCGCGCGGCGAGATGACCGGCGTGGTGCTTGTTTTTCGCGACGTGACCGAACTCTATGGCAAGGAGGAGGCGATCCGGAGGAGCGAGAAAAAATACCGAACTTTTTTTGAGAATTCGGCCGATGCGATGCTCATCCTTGAAAACGGTGAGTTTGTGGATTGTAACGACGCGGCGATTGCGATGCTCGGGTATGACTTGAAAGAAGAGATCGTTCATATGCATCCATCCGGATTATCGCCTGAGGTTCAGCCGGACGGGCGTCTTTCCGCAGAGAAGGCGGATGAATTAATGCGGTTGGCAATTGCGCGGGGCGGTCTCCGGTTTGAGTGGGATCATATGCGAAAGGATGGAACAATTTTTCCTGTGGCCGTTTCTCTCACGGCCATCGAAACGGATCGAGGTGTTGTGCAATTGCATACGGTCTGGCGCGATCTGACGAAGCGCAAAGCGGCAGAGAAGGAGCGCGAGCAGCTGATGCTGGCGATCGAACAGATGGCAGAGATTGTGATGATTACGGACGCCGAGGCGAATATTCAATATGTTAACGCTGCGTTTGAACGGGTGACGGGGTATTGCCGGGCAGAGGCTCTCGGGCAGAACCCGCGGATTCTCCAAAGCGGGCAGCATCCGCCGGAGTTTTACCAAGAGATGTGGGACATCCTCACGGCCGGTAAAATCTGGAGCGGGCGATTGGTCAATAAGAAAAAAGACGGGCACGTCTATACGGAAGACGCTGCGATATCTCCTGTAACGGGAGCGGATGGTACGATTACAAATTATGTTGCCGCCAAACAGGATGTGACTCGCGAGATGGAATTAGAAGAGCAGCTGCGGCAGGCACAGAAGATGGAGGCGGTCGGGCAGATGGCCGGCGGGATCGCGCACGACTTTAACAATTTGCTTCAGGTGATCGGAGGGTATGCCGAGCTTTCACAAATGAGGCTGGCGCCGGATAGTTCAATTGCCCCGGCAATCCAGGAGATTGAAAAAGCCGCCCGGCGCGGCAAGGGCTTGATTAATCAGCTGCTCGCGTTCAGCCGACGACAGGTGATCCGTCCGGTGGATCTGAATCTGAATGAAATGGTGAATCAGCTTTTGAATATGATCCGCGGTCTGCTCGGCGAGCATATTGAGTTGGACTTTATTGAGGGCCGCGGCCTGGGAACGGTTTATGCTGATCACGGGTTGATGGGGCAGGTGTTGATAAATCTCTGTGTGAATGCGCGTGACGCGATGCCTGAAGGCGGCAAGCTGACGATCGAAACGGAAAATGTTGTGATCGCCGGAGAGTATATTCAGGCCCATTCATGGGCGAAGGTCGGCCGGTATGTCCTGTTGAGTGTAACGGATACCGGATGTGGAATGGATCCCCAAACAACCTCCCGGATTTTTGAGCCGTTTTTTACAACCAAGGAGGTGGGGAAGGGTACCGGACTTGGACTTTCCATGGCGTTCGGGATCATCAAACAGCATGGCGGGCATATCATCGTCTATAGCGAGGTCGACAAGGGGACGATTTTTAAAATTTATCTTCCGACGGTTGAGCGGCACGCAACAGTGGTTCCCAACAGCATTCCCGGCCCTGTTGTTGGCGGAACCGAAACCATTTTGATTGCCGAAGACGATGAAATGGTTTTGAAGCTGGCGGAACAGATATTGAGTCAGGCGGGGTATACGGTGTTGACGGGTAGAGATGGCGAGGAAGCCGTTCGGCTTTTCGAGAAGCGCGCCGATACAATTGATCTGGTGATCATGGATGTTGTGATGCCGCGAATGGGCGGCAAAGAGGCGATGGATCAGATTCTCAAGTTGCGCCCCGGAATGCCCCATTTTTTTGCCAGCGGCTATAGCGAAAACGCAATCCACACAAATTTTATTCAGGAGCGCGGGATGCAGCTGCTGAGTAAACCGTATCAAAACGAGTCGTTGTTATGCAAAGTCCGGGAAGTGATCGACTCGGCATCTGAATGATTTGAAAAGATGCTGCGGACTGTGAGAGGGTGATCCCGAATTTTTAAATCTTCTGGAAGGGTGCGAACGACATGACAGAAAAAAAACAGGCGTTGCTTTTGGTTGTCTCCGCGCCGTCGGGCGCGGGCAAGTCGACACTGTGTAATCGACTCGTTGAAAAATTTCCCGGAATGACCTATTCGGTTTCGTGCACAACCCGCGCGCCGCGCGGTGAAGAAAAAAATCATGAACACTATCACTTCATTTCCCGCGATGAATTTTATGAGCGCGTACGCAACGGAGAGTTTCTTGAGCATGCCGAAGTGCATGGAAATTTTTACGGCACGCTCAAAACAACGGTGCAGCAAGCGCTGACCGAAGGGCGCGATCTGATTATGGATATCGACGTGCAGGGCGCGGCGCAGATTCGAAAAGCCTGCGAAAAACTTGCGCCAGAAGATGTTCTGCGCAAAGGGTTTGTGGATATCTTTATCGCGCCCCCGTCCATGGAAGAGTTGCGTCGCCGGTTGCGCGGACGGTCAACCGATACCGACGAGGTGATTGAAAAACGCATGCGCAATGCGGAAGAGGAAATGAAGGAGCGCGATGCGTATCAGCATCTCATCATCAACGATGATCTGGATGTCGCGCTGGAAAAAATGGTGAATATGATTCGCGCGGAGCGCAAAAAACGCCGCTGATTTTTTTTGCGCTTTGCGCGAAACGTTGTTGCATGAAAAAGCGTTAGCCGTTATATGATTCGTTCAGCCCAAGCGTATGCGACTTGTTGAAGAATGGTTAGGTTAACCCAGCCCAAAAGGAGGCAGAACATGGCAGCGAAAAAAGTGGCGAAGAAAAAAGCGGTAGCGAAAAAAGCTCCGGCTAAAAAAGCAGTAGCCAAAAAAGCAGTAGCGAAAAAAGCTCCGGCCAAAAAAGCGGTAGCAAAAAAAGCTCCGGCTAAGAAAAAAGCTCCGGCCAAAAAAGCAGCAGCAAAAAAAGCTCCAGCTAAAAAAGTAGCTGCCAAAAAAGCTCCGGCTAAGAAAAAAGCTCCGGCTAAAAAAGCGGTAGCGAAAAAAGCTCCGGCTAAGAAAAAAGCTCCGGCTAAAAAAGCGGTAGCAAAAAAAGCCCCGGCGAAGAAAAAAGCCGCTAAAAAGAAATAAATCTTTTTGATTTATTCTGTGCTCCAGCCCCGGGTTCCCGGGGCTGTTTTTTTGTTCCATGGTTTTTCATTTCCTTTTCAGCACGCAGCGGGCTATGCTCCCGCCATTTAAGAGAATGGGGCTTATACCATGAAGTGTCCGAAGTGTGAGCATCGTGAAAACAAGGTGATTGATAGCCGGGAGGTGCGCGAGGGGGCAGCCATTCGCCGCCGACGCCTTTGCTTGAATTGCGGCCATCGCTTCACCACCTACGAAGAGGTTCTGCGGGCGGCGTTACAAGTGATTAAGCGTGACGGACGCCGCGAGGAGCTGATGCGCGAAAAACTGATGCAGAGTTTGGTGATCGCCTGTCAGAAGCGCCCCATCAGCGTTCAGCAGATCGAGCAGATCACCAACACGATCTTTACCGAGATCGAAGCGGAATATGAACGTGAAGTTCCTTCGACCGCGATCGGTGCCAAAGTGATGAGCCTGCTCGAGAAAGTCGACGAAGTGGCCTACGTTCGCTTCGCCTCGGTCTATCGCCGGTTCAAAGATGTCAACCAGTTCATGAATGAAGCCGAAAGGCTGATCGGACGCGAATGATTGATGTGCACCAGAACCGCGCACACACATCCCGCAACCTCTGGTCCGGGACGATTAAGAAGCTTTTCCAAACCCTGGAACTTCAGGACCGCCCGGCGGCTTCGGCGATTTCAGAAAGTCTCGCCGTCTTTTGTCAGGAGCACCCTCGAATGCCGGATCACGCGCTTTCGATTTTAATGGCTCGCTCCTTTTGTGTGTCCGGCGATGTTGAAGCGGCTGAACAGATTCTGCGTCACGACGGTGCGTACCGGCGGCATACCGGCTCGTGGCTTAATGTGCTTTCCGTTGAATATCCTTTTCCCGAACTCTATCCGCTTTTTTCCGCGCGCGTCGTGCGGCCGCTGAATCTGAATTCCGCCGGCCGCGCATGGGTGCTGGACCTCGAAAAAATCCAACTTACCGAGGCGGACCGGCATGAGCTGATTATTTTTCAGACCGTCCGCCGGTTAACCGAAAACATTTCCAATGTTTGGAAAAAAACGAACGGTCAAGGCGTTCTCGGTGTTAAAGGACTCCGACGGTTTTCTGAATTTATGCGCCCGCGCGGCGCGCAGCCTCCCGTGCAACTGTGCGGCCACCTGCACGATGTTCTTGCCCGGTGCGCCAGACAAAACGGATGGGATCACACGCCATCCGTTCTGCAGATCGACTTGTGACCCCCGGCCTCTCATCATGAAAAGAATCATTCCCATAGCCGCCGCTGTGCTTTCCGGAGTTCTGCTGTTTCTGAGTTTCCCGCCGTTTGAAATCGAATTTCTCGGGTGGGTGGCGTTGATCCCGCTGATCCTCGCCTGTGCGGGGGCCGCGCCGCGCCGCGCGGCCGGGCTCGGCTGGTTGGCCGGCGCGATCTTTTTTCTGGGGACGCTGTTCTGGCTTCGGCACGTTACGTGGTTTGGCTTTGTCGCCCTCGCGTTTTATTGTGCACTTTACATGATACCATTCGCGACGTTCATTTCTCTGCGCTCTTGCGGATGGCGCAGTATGGCGCGCGTGAAAAATCTGGCGTGGATCATCGGTGCGGCGGCGGTCTGGACCGCTTCGGAATATGTGCGCGCGACCTTCATCACCGGATTTCCCTGGAACCCGCTCGGCGTCAGCCAGTACGCGCAGGGCACACTGATTCAGATTGCAGAGTGGGGCGGGGTGTACTTCCTCTCCGCGCTGATGGTGTTTGTGAATGTTGCGAGTGCCGTGACACTTCTTCAATATATTTCCGGACTGCGGAGCTCGGGCTATCGGTTACATGTTGAACTGATGAGCGCCTTGTTCCTGCTCGCCCTCGCATCCTCCTTCGGCCTCCGCGTGCTGCTCGCGGAAGAGGCTTCGTCCGAGCCGGTTCGTGCCGCGCTCATCCAGCCCAATGTTCCAGAGGTTGGAAATTGGGACGTGCCCGACCCCGAACTCATTTACGAGCGACTCGAAGAGCTCACCGACATCGCCGGACATATGCTGGATCTTGATCTCATCATCTGGCCCGAAACCGCCCTGCCCGATTGCGTTCGGTACAGCGCCCGAAGCGCCGGGCTCGTCGAACAGACAACTCGGATCACCGGCGTGCCGCTGCTCGCCGGAAGCATGGACTATATTTGGCGACCAAGCGGCACCCCCGATTTTTATAACGGCTCCATGCTTTTCAACACGCGCGGCGAACTGCTCAGCAGCTACTACAAGCAGCACCTCGTTCTCTTCGGGGAATACATCCCTTTCGACGGGCAGATCCCCTTCGTCAACGCCCTCACGCCCATCGGCTCCAGCTTCACGCCCGGGCACCAGACAACTCTGTTTAAACTGCCCGGTGATCCGCGCGGGTTTTCTGTGCTGATCTGTTTTGAAGACACGCTTCCCTATCTCGCCCGCCGCGCCGCGCAGCGCGGCGCCACTTGGCTGGTCAATCAGACCAACGACTCGTGGTTCGATCCGGACTGCGGCTCTAAGCAGCATCTGGCCAATGCTGTGTTCCGCTGCATCGAAACCCGTCTTCCGATGGTGCGCTGCACCAACACCGGCATCACCTGCCTGATCGACAAGAAGGGGAGAATCACGCAAACCATCGCCCCGCGCGTCGAAGGCGTCCAGGCGGTCGAAGTGACACCGGCTGATCCTGCGCGCGCACCCACAATCCACACCCGTTTCGGCGATTGGTTTGCACAGGCTTGCCTGCTCGGCAGTGTTGCGCTATTTATCGTGGCCCTGATAAAAAGAAGAAAAACGACTCATGCTTGAAGAACTAAAAGAACAAACCGTCGCCGTTCGCGCTCGCCTCATCGAAATGCAGGGCTACCTCGGCATCGACGAAAAACGCGCCGAAGTTGCGCGCCTCGAACTCGAAGCCGCTGCACCCGATTTTTGGAACGATCAAAACGCGGCCAATGCCAACTTTTCCGCCAGCAAAGCCGCCAAAGCGGTCATCGCCCCGTTTGAAAAAATCGAAGCGGCTCTAGATGACGCCGACGTCATGCTCGAACTCGCAGAAACCGAAGACGAAGCGGGACAGGTGCAGGCCGCTAAAGAAATTGAACAGATGCTCGATGCCTGCGAAGCCAACTTCCAAACCCTGGAAATGCAATCGCTGCTCGGTGAGCCGCTCGATTCAAAAAATGCCTACTTGAGCCTGCATGCGGGCGCGGGCGGCACCGAGTCCTGCGACTGGGCCGACATCCTCTACCGCATGTACACGCGCTATGCTGAGCGCAACGGGTTTAAGGTCGACATCATGGACTATCAGCCCGGGGAAGAGGCCGGCATCAAAAGCGTGATGTTTCAGATTTCCGGCGATTACGCCTACGGACGTCTCAAAGGCGAGCGCGGTGTCCACCGGCTTGTGCGCATCAGCCCCTTCGATTCCGCCTCGCGCCGCCACACCTCTTTCGTCGCGCTCGACGTCACCGCCGAGCTCGACGACGATATCGAAGTGGAGATTGCCGAGAGCGATCTGCGCATCGACACCTACCGCGCACAGGGGGCAGGCGGTCAGCACGTCAACACCACCGACTCCGCCGTCCGCATGGTCCATTTGCCGACCGGCATCATCGTGCAGTGTCAGGCCGAGCGTTCGCAGCACAAGAATCGCGAGAAGGCCATGAAGGTTTTGCGCGCGAAAGTCTACGAGCACGAACTCGACAAACAGAAACAGGCCGCCGAACAGTTTTACGGGTCCAAGGGAGAGATCGCCTGGGGGCATCAGATTCGTTCTTACGTTATGCAGCCCTACACCATGGTTAAAGACCATCGCACCGATGAGCAGATCGGCAATGTGCAGGGCGTCCTCGATGGCGCCATCGATCCCTTCATCGAAGCCTATCTCAAACTCAAACAAAAAGAGGCGGCGGGCGCATGAACATCCTGAATGAAATAATAGAAAACAAGCGGCTGGAGATCGAAACGCCCGGATATTTCCAAGCCTTGGAAGACGTGCTCGAAAATATTCCACACCTTGGAAAAAATGCACCGCCGTGCAGTGAAAAAGTTCCAACCCCTGGAAAAATCGATTTTGTCGCCGCGCTGAAAGCCGCGCCGATTGGGTTGATTGCGGAAGTGAAGCGGCGGTCTCCCTCCGCCGGGCCGATCCGAGAGCCGTTCGATCCCGCGGCCATTGCTCGCGCCTACGAAGCGGCGGGCGCACAGGCGATTTCCTGCCTGATGGATGCGAAGTATTTTGGCGGCGGCGAAGCGCAGTGGAACGAAGTTCGTGCGGCCACCGGCCTGCCGATGCTCTATAAAGAATTCGTCGTCGATCCGCGTCAGATTTTTCACGCCGAAGCGCTCGGTGCCTCCGCCGTGCTTCTCATCGTCGCCGCGCTCACCGATGATGAGCTGCGATCCTTCATACAGCTGGTCGACGCCTCCGGGATGACGCCGCTGGTCGAAGTGCATACTGAAGAGGAGATGAAACGGGCCGTTGACGCCGGTGCGCAGTGCATCGGGATTAACAATCGCAACCTCAAAACCTTCGAAACGAAAATTGAAACCACGCTCCGCTTGCGCGAACTCGCTCCGGCGGACTGCATCTTGATCAGCGAAAGCGGAATCCGTACAGCCGATGACATCCGGACGCTTCAGGCCTCGGGGGTTTCTGCCGTCCTCGTCGGCGAAAGTCTCCTTCGTCAGCCGGATATCGGGGTGGCGGTAAAGAACCTGATGATTTAATTTTTTTCCGCTTGAAATTGGAGCGAAGCTGTCTATTCTCTCCCTCTCTTCGGTGGGGATGTAGCTCAATTGGTTAGAGCGCTAGCCTGTCACGCTGGAGGTTGCGGGTTCGAGTCCCGTCATCCTCGCCACCCTTTAGCACACTCTTTTCGAGTGTGCTTTTTTCATTTCTGAGATAAACGCGGGGGGTTGTCTCCGACAGTGAATAATAATATACACTTTTCATTAAGGGATTTCCGCCACGAGCCAAGATGGCCGGAAAAACGGAACAATTAGTGCTTAACAATCCCAGAGGATTTAAATACGATCCAAACGGTCGCAAATAAAAGGAAGACCAATGATTTTAATGGGCGATAGAGTTCCGATGTACAAGATGAGAGCTCACCGGGGGCTGTTGTGGGCAGCCGCGTTGATCTTCGTTGTCGGGGGTCTGCTGGCAGCATATTTTTATGGTGAAGATACCTATTCATCGAGCAGTACTCGCGGCCTGTTCACTCTCATCGTCACCTCGGTTTTAAGCCTGTTTTTGATCATTGCAGCGACAGCGCACTTCTGGTT
Organism: Verrucomicrobiota bacterium; assembly: GCA_016342445.1. GTDB lineage: Bacteria > Verrucomicrobiota > Kiritimatiellia > Kiritimatiellales > Tichowtungiaceae > Tichowtungia. Next base: position 27,768 of record JAEIOF010000005.1, read on the forward strand.
TGCCCATCTCTGGCATCATCGCCCCGGCTATAAACGCGGATAGAAACCTTTCAGCGTTTGACTTTCCTTTTGGATTTCGCATAATCCCGCCTCTTTTTTAACGCCGGCGTAGCTCAGTGGTAGAGCAGCTGATTTGTAATCAGCTGGTCGGGGGTTCGACTCCCTCCGCCGGCTCCACAGGCCACCCCGAACTTTCGGGCCGGTCGGGGGTTCGACTCCGTGACCCTGCGGGCTCCGCCGCAGGCACTTTCTGCGCGTGCGCCTCAGGTCGCCGGCTTCAGCACTTAAAACCCCTCGCTTTTACGGTAGGGGTTTATTATTTTCACCCAGCTATGAACACCGCAGTACAAAAGGCTCAACAGATCACGTGGGTCGGATTTGCCGTCAACCTTTTGCTGGCGGGTCTTAAATTTACGTTTGGATTTTTCGGCCGTTCGCAGGCCGTGCTGGCGGATGCGGTTCATACGCTCTCCGATATGGTGACCGATCTGTTCATCCTGATCGGCATAAAATTCTGGTCCGCGCCCGCCGATAAATGCCACCCGTACGGCCATCAGCGCATCGAAACCATTTGCACGGTTGGGATTGCGTCCCTGTTGGCTTTTGCTTCCATGGGGATCGGCTGGGATGCCGTGCAGCGGATGTCTCATCCGGTTTGTCCTCCGCTTTCCTTTGTTTTTATTGCCCCGCTGATTTCGATTATCGTGAAGGAAATTCTTTTCCGCCGCACGCGGGCGGTGGGGCGGCGCATCAATTCGCCCGCGGTGATAGCCAACGCCTGGCACCACCGGAGTGATGCCATCAGCTCCATCCCTCCGCTCGTCGCGGTGGTGGCGGCCGCAATGAATCCCAAGTGGGCCTTCCTCGATCCGGTTGGGGCTCTGATTGTTGCTCTGCTGATTCTCAAGGTGGCTTGGGAGATCGCTGCGCCGGCGCTGGCGGAGCTGACGGAAAAGGCCGCCGCGCCTGAAGAGATTCAAGAGATCGAAGCCCTGGCGCTTGCCGTGTCCGGCGTACATTCCATTCACCGCGTTCGGACACGGCGTCTGGGCGCCGGCACCTTCGTCGATCTGCACGTGGTTGTTGACGGCGGGATCTCTGTATATGCCGGACATGAAATTGCCAACGCAGTGCAGCTCCGGCTTTTGAATGAGGGTCCGGCGGTTGTCGACGTTACCGTACACATTGAGCCGGACGAAAAATGAAAAAACGCGCAGCGGTTGGAATGAGTGGCGGGACGGATAGTTCTGTAGCGGCGGCGCTGCTGGTGGAGCAGGGCTACGAAGTGATCGGCTTGACCGCCCACATGTGGAAAGAGGGCTCGCGCTGCTGTTCCCTTGAGGACGTCACCCGTGCGCAGAAAGTTTGCGCCGCGCTTGGAATCCGCCACTACGTCGTCAACGCGCAGGATCGATTCACCGAGCGGGTTGTGAACCCGTTTGTCGAGGAATACGTCGCGGGCCGTACGCCGTCGCCCTGTATTTCCTGCAACCAGTTCATCAAATTCGGGTTTTTACTCGACCGCGCCGCGCAGCTCGATTGCGACATCCTCGCAACCGGTCACTATGCCCGCATCGAAGAGCGCGGCGGCTCATTCCATTTGTTACGCGCCGCCGATCCCAAAAAAGACCAGACCTATTTTCTGAGCCGCCTTTCGCAGAAGCAGCTTGCGCACATCGCCTTTCCGCTCGGCGATTGGACGAAAGAGCAGGTCAAGCAGTGGTCGACCGATCACGATCTGCCGATCGTTCCGCGCGGCGAAAGTCAGGACCTCTGTTTTGTGGAGGCGGGAAAATATGCCGAATTCATTGAAAGCCGCGTTCCGGACGTGAAGAAAAAAGGACATGTTGTCGACGACAACGGCAAGATTCTTGCCGAGCACGAAGGCATCCACCGTTTCACGGTCGGCCAGCGCGGCGGAACCGGTGTCGCCACCGGCGAGCGGGTTTATGTCAAACACATCGATGCGGACGGTAATAAAATCACGCTCGCCCCGCGCGAAAAAATGATGCAGCCCGAGTGCATCGTCACCGATGCGCATTGGATCAGCGGGATGTTTCCAATGGTTGGAAAAGTGACGGTTCAGCCGCGCTACGGCCATAGCGGCGCGCCCGCCGCGATTGAAAAAATCAGCGACACTGAATTCAGCGTCCGCTTCGACGAACCGCAGTTCGCCCTCACCCCCGGCCAGGCCGCCGTCGTTTACGACGGCGACGAAGTCCTCGGCGGAGGATGGATAAAATAAGGCAGGAATAATGGAATACCGGAATACAGGATTGCCGGAAAAGAGGAGCACGCACGGCGCTCCGTCTGGCACCCCATATTTCTCCATTCCAATATTCCGGGGGAGGGGATAATGGAATGGTGGATCTATCCTCTTTTGGTGCTGGCCGGTTTCATGGCCGGGTTTGTCAATACGCTGGCGGGCGCGGGGTCGGTGGTGTCGCTGGCGGTGCTGAATCTGGCGGGACTTCCTCTCGGTGTGGCGAACGGGACGAACCGGGTGGCGATTCTGTTTCAGACGGCGCTGGCCGTTGGCCGGTTTAAGAAACAGGGCAAGCTGGAGGTTCGTCCGCATCTCGGGATTATTCTGTCCGCGGTGGCCGGCGGAATTCTTGGCGCGCTGATTGCCGGACAGGTGAGCGGCGCGGTTTTGCGCCGGTCGATTGGCATCTGCATGGCGCTGACGCTGGTTCCGCTTCTGTTGAGACCAACCCGCTGGCTGGAAGGAAATCCTGAGCGGGAGAAAAAAGGTGCCGGGCCGGTTCAGATGATTTCGTTTTTTCTCGTCGGTGTTTATGGCGGATACGTTCAGCTTGGCGTGGGCGTGTTTCTGCTGACGGCGCTGGTGCTGGTGGCGGGGCTCGACCTCGTGCGAGGGAACGCCGTGAAACTGTTGATTGCGTTTTGTTACACGGTTCCGGCGCTGGCCATTTTCGTGATGAACGATCTGGTGCGCTGGGATCTGGGGCTGACGCTTGCCTGCGGCAACATGCTCGGGGCGTGGGCGGCGACTCACGAGGCGGCTAAACGCGGAGCGCCGTTTATCCGTTGGCTCTTGATCGTTGTGGTGATTGCCGCGGCAACCCGCTACCTGTTTTTCTGAACCGGGTTGAGCACCCAGCGTTTGTTGAACCAGAAATACTGTTCGGGATGCTCGCGGATCAGGCCGTCAAACACAGTGATGACTTCCTGCATGATGCGCTGCCGGTCGGCGGATTTGTCGGCTTCGGGATTCGGAAGAATGGGTTCAAATACGCGCGCTTCGTGCAGGGTCCACCCCTTGCGGATCACCGCGACCGGCAGGATCGGGCATTTGGCCATCTGGGCGAAAATCGCGGTGCCGGGGCCGAGGCTGGCGCGGCCGTTCAGGAAGTCGACGCAGACATCCGACTCGCGGGAGCGTACATCGGGGAGAATGGCCAGCACTTCGCCGCTTTTCAGGCGACGCACCACGTTTTGCAGAATGCGCGAATCGTTGAGCACCACATCCATGCCGGTGGCGTTGCGCATCTGGTTGAGCAGTTCATCGGTTAGCGGGTTTTTCTGACGGCGGGCGATCGAGAAGATCGGCAGGCCGTCGAGTTTGGCGGCGACACCGGCGAGATCCCAGTTGCCCATGTGCGCGGTGGCGAAAATCAGCGGGCCTTTTTCCTGATGATATTTCTGCACCTGCTGCATCTGCTCATAGAGCGGCATGGCGCACAGGGCTTCCGGAGTCAGTTTTTTGAAGCGGGCGGCCTCGATGGCGTTAAAGCAGATGTTTCGAAACGAGATCCATGCGATATGCCGGCGCTCTGCGGCGGAAAACCGGTCGCCAAAAACCTCGTGGATCCGCCGTTGCGCTTCGACGGAGCGGAAGCGCAGCACGTAAAAGAAAAAGGCTCCGACCAGCCAGCCGACGGCCAGTGCCGCGCGCAACGGCAGCACATTGACGAAGCCGAGGAGTCCGCGCAGCATCACGTATTCAAAAATATGTTTCGGGCGGTGTTTCATGAAAAGTTCAGGGTTCGAGGTTCACAATTCGGAGTTTGTTGTTCCTGGGCGTTGTCCGCAAGATTGCTTTTGATTTTTCCAATCCTTGGAAACTCCGACCCCGGGATTTATCCCTTTTTCTGCCAGCGCTTCTTTTTGGGTTCGGCCAGCATGGCGCTGGCGCTGGCACCCACGTACACGCACTTTTCGCCCAGCAGATGCTCGAATTCCAGAACCAGTTCGTGCGTGACCGTAACGAAGTGCTCGCGGTGGGTTTTGATGAACACCTTTTCGCCGGAGTCGAGCTGGACGCAGACGGTGATGGGCGTGTTGCCCGGATGGCGGGCGGCAATTTCCCGCACGCTTTGAATATGCGTCGCGGTCACTGCTGCCTCGGTCAGGTGCACGGCAAGCCGTTGAACGAGCTTCTGGTTGGCCTCCGCCAGCGGAATAATATCGGCGACCTGAACCTCCAGTTCATCGCGAAAATCGTGCACCAGCTTGCCGCCGACCATCACGGCGGAGCCGTCTTCCAGCAGGGGCTCCATCCGCTGGAAATCGTCCGGCCAGACCACCGCATTCAACGTACCGTCGATTCCCTCGAGGCAGAAGCGGGCATAAGGCCGCGGCGGATCTTTTTTGGTGAAGACCTTCCGGTATTTATCCACCAGTCCGCCAATGCGAATCATGGTTTCGTCGGCCACCTCATCGAGTTTGCCGATGCGATGCAGGGCGAAGGTGTTGAGGGCCCATTCGTACTGGGCGAGCGGATGGCCGGAAATGTAGAAGCCGATCAGCTCTTTTTCGGCGGTGAGCATTTCGTTTTCGTGCCACGGTTCGGCGTCGGGCAGTTCTTCGTCTGTATCGCTTTTCGCTTCGCTGCCGCCCATCAGGTCGAACATCGAACACTGTCCGCTGGCGCGATCCTTCGCGGTTTCGGCGGCGCGGCCGAGCGCGGTTTCGATGCCGTTAAAGAGCCGAGCGCGGTGGATGCCGGTGAAGTCGAATGCACCGCACTGAATGAGGCTTTCCAGCGTCTTGCGGTTCACTTCGCGCGGGTCGACGCGCTGGCAGAAATCGATCAGCCCCTTGAACGGGCCGCTGGCTTCGCGGTCGGCCACGAGGGCTTCCACCGCGCCGCCGCCCACGTTTTTAATTCCGGCCATGCCGAACAGGATGGCGTCTTTGACAGGGCGGAAGCGGGCGATACTTTCGTTGACGCTCGGCGGGCGCACCTCGAGACCCATTTCGCGGGTTTCGGCCAGCACCAGCGCGAGCTTGTCCGGCGTGCCCATTTCGCAGGAGAGCAGGGCGGCCATAAATTCGGTCGGATAGTTCGCCTTCAGGAAGGCGGTCTGGAACGAGATAAACCCGTAGGCGGTGGAGTGCGACTTGTTGAATCCGTACTCCGCGAACTTCTCGATATTGGAGAAAATCTTTTCCGCCTTGGCCTTCGGGATGTTGTTCACCCGGGCGCAGCCCTCGACAAAATTTCCGCGCTGCTTGGCCATCTCCTCCGGTTTTTTCTTACCCATGGCGCGGCGCAGGATATCCCCTTCGCCCAGCGAGAACCCGGCCAGGTCGCGCGCGGCCTGCTGAATCTGTTCCTGATAGACAATGATCCCGTTGGTTTCCTTGAGAATCGGCTCAAGGATCGGGTGGTCGTACTGAACTTTTTCGTGCCCGTGCTTGCGCTTGATATAGGTCGGGATGAACTGCATCGGCCCCGGCCGGTAGAGCGCGAGAATCGCGATGATATCTTCTATGCAGTCCGGCGCGACCTGCCGCAGCGTGTCGCGCATCCCGGGACTTTCCAGCTGGAACACGCCCGAGGTATCCCCTCGGCAGAAGAGCTCGAAGGTTTTCTGATCGTCGAGCGGCAGAGCCATGGCGTCGAGTTTGACGCCGTGATTTTTCTCAATATGCCGGATGGCTTCCTGAATAATGGTCAGGTTCTTAAGCCCCAGAAAGTCCATCTTCAGCAGGCCGATATCCTCGGTCGGCCCCTTTTCGAACTGAACAATCGTCAGCCCCTCTTTGCGCTCCTTCGTCAGCGGGATAATTTCGATCAGCGGTTTTTCGCCGATCACCACCCCGGCGGCGTGCACCCCGGTATGGCGCGGAAGGCCCTCGAGCCGCGGCGCATACTTCATGATCTGTCTTGCGATCTCATCGTGTGCGCAGGCCCGCTTGAAGTCGGGGCTTTGCTCCAGTGCTTTATCCAGCGTCATCCCCGGCGATTCCGGAATCAGCTTCGCGATCCGGTCGCATTCCGGGAGCGGCAGATTCAGCACGCGCCCGATATCACGCATCAGCGTCTTCGCGCCGAGCGTTCCGAAGGTAATGATCTGCGCGACGCAGTCCTCGCCGTATTTATCGCGCACGTACTTGATCACGTCCTGACGGCGCGTCGGGCAGAAATCGATATCGAAGTCGGGCGGCGACACGCGGTCCGGGTTCAAGAACCGCTCGAAAATCAGGTTATATCTCAGCGGGTCAATCGCCGTGATGCCCAGCGCATAGGCGAGAATGGAGCCGGCGCCCGATCCGCGGCCCGGCCCCACCGGAATATCCTGATCCTTTGCCCACTGAATGAAGTCCTGAACCACGAGGAAATAATTGACGTAGTTGGTTTTCTTGATAATCCCGACTTCATATTCAAACTGGGCCTTCACCCGTTCGCCGAGCTCATCGACCGGATTGTCGAAATCCTTGAGCTTATAGAGTTTTTCCAACCCCGCCTTGCCGATTTTGGAGAGATACTCCTCCTTCGTGATATTCTCTTCCGGAAGCGGATAGACCGGGAAGTGGAGGCGCTCGGCGGGCAGATCGAACTCAAACTCCACATTGCAGCGCCGGGCAATCTCAACGGTGTTGGCAAGCGCCTCCGGCTGACCGGGGAAGAGCCGCTCCATCTCCGCGCCGCTCTTCATATAAAACTGATCGCCCGAATATCGCATTCGGTTGGTGTCGGAGAGCAGATTGCCCTGCTGCAGGCAGATCAGCACATCGTGCGCCTCGTGATCCTTTTGGCGGATGTAATGCACATCGTTGGTCGCCACCAGCGGCAGCCCCGTGATCTTCGCCACCTCCAGAAGGTGCTTATTGGCCTCCTTCTGCTCCGGCATCCCGTGATCTTGAATCTCCAGAAAGAAATTATTTCCCCCCAGAATCTCCGCGTATTCATTGGCCAGCTCGACCGCTTTATCGATCGCGCCCCCGGTACAGGCCTCCGTCACCTCTCCTTTCAGACAGGCGGAGAGACCGATCAGTCCCTTGCCGTACTGACGCAGCAGAGTCTTATCAATACGCGGCTTGTAATAGAACCCATCGAGATGGCTGAGGGACACCAGATGCATCAAATTGTTGTAGCCCTCTTGATCCTCCGCCAGCAGCACCAGGTGCATATTATCGCTCTGCGAGCTCTTCTCGTCCATCCCGTTGCGGGCAACGTACACCTCGCAACCGATAATCGGTTTAATCCCGGCCGAAAGCGCCTTCTTATAAAACGCCACCGCGCCGTAGAGGTTCCCGTGATCGGTAATCGCCAGATAATCCTGCCCCAGCTCCTTGGCGGTTTTCACAGCCTCAGCCACCTTGCAGGTACTATCCAGCAGGCTGTATTCCGTGTGAAAATGAAGATGGCAGAACGGTACGGATTTCATAGGTTGGCCGCCCATTCTACCGATCCCGCCCGCCGGAAAAAGACCGAAGTTTCCAACCTCTGGAACTTTTTCCGTAAACCCTTCCAACCCTTGGACCTGAGCTGTTGCGAAAGTGCTTTTGAGTGTTCTTAAAAGAAGCGACCCGCAGGGGAGCGGCAAAAACACCGTAAAATTTTTCCGGACAGTGGAAAACAGAAGAGAAGGGTGCACGATGAAGCTCGGCTTGATGGGATTGCTATTACTGTTGCTGTGCGGCTGCGCAGGAGTTCCGAAAGGGATTGAGCCGGTGACGGGGTTTGATCTGCCGCGTTATCTGGGCACGTGGTACGAAATTGTCCGGCTTGATCATTCCTTTGAGCGAGGGCTGAGCCATGTGTCGGCAGAGTATTCAATGCGACCGGACGGCGGCGTTCGGGTTTTGAACAAAGGCAGGGATGCCACTGATTGGAAAACGGCGGAGGGCCGGGCTTATTTTGTCGGTGACGCCGGGACGGGACATCTGAAAGTTTCCTTTTTCGGTCCGTTCTACGGCGCGTACATCATCTTCGATCTGGACAAGGAAAACTATCAGACCGCCTATGTCTGCGGCCCGAACCGAAAGTATCTCTGGTTGCTGTCGCGCACGCCTGTTTTGCCGCAGGACGAGATCGACCGCTTTATCCGACAATCCTTCGCGCTGGGCTTCGACACCGACGCCCTAATTTTCCCGGATCAGAAGCGATAGGTCGAAAGACTCGCGCGGATAAAAGTATCTGCATCGGAATCTCCTTGCAGGTTATGATCATCCGAGCCGCGGGGTGGAATGTGGAGTTTGTGGACGGGAGAGAAGATCTAGAAAATTAGGCTTTTTGTTTATTTTTGTGGGACAACAGGGGAATCTTCTACAACCGCTGACGCCAGTTCCAACGAGGCACTAGTTGGAAAAAGAAAAAGCCCGGCAGAGATGCCGGGCTTTTGTGTGTGGCTGATGAGCTGGACTGTTAGCTTTTATTGGTCAGCACCAGCCAGAGGGCGTGGATCATGCCCGGCACACCAAAACAGAGCGTCAGGATGATGTTGATGACGAGGTGCTTGGTCGCCCCGACCTGCATGAAGGCCGCGACCGGCGGCAGGAAGATGGCGAGAATGATTTTTACAATCTGCATGCGAACTCTCCTGTTTTTATCCCCATCCGACCGCCGGACGGAACGCGGAAACTTTAAGAAAAACCGCCGGACTTGTCTAGGATGAAGCATCGCGCCTCAACACTTTCAATATCTGGGGAAATGGCCTACTGTTCGCCCGTAGCTGTAAAGTGAGAGGCGGATAAAATGACCGTAGCGCGAACGAAAGAGTATCTAACAGGATTGCTAAAAGAGCTGCTCAAACTCCCGAAGGAAACGGAGTGGGTCGAGTTCAAGCACGATAATAAAAACCCCGAGTTGATCGGTGAGTATATTTCGGCATTGGGCAACTCAGCGGCCCTGTTGGGTAAGCAGTGCGGCTATATGGTGTGGGGTGTTGAAAATGAGAGCCACAAGGTGCTTGGAACGACGTTTAATCCGGGATCAATGAAGTATAAACAACAGGAGATGGAGAGCTGGCTCCTCCAGAAGATTGCTCCCAAAATCCACTTCATGTTTTACGAATTAGTCTTCGATGATCTGCCTGTTGTCATTTTGGAAGTTCAGGCGGCCAGCCATATTCCAGTGGCGTTTGACCAGGTTGAATACATTCGCGTTGGCTCCTATAAGAAGCGGCTGAAAGAATTTCAGGAAAAGGAGCGGGAGCTATGGCGCATTTTCGACCGGGTTCCTTTTGAAAAATTGATTGCTGCCGAGCATGTCGGTGGTGAAGAGGTGCTGAAGCTGTTAGATTATCCAGCGTATTTTGATTTGACGGAACAGCCCCTTCCGGAAGACCGTGCGGGTGTCTTAACCCGGTTGGCCGATGATGAATTGATCACAAAGAATGTTTCCGGACGGTGGGACATTACTAACCTTGGTGCGATTTTATTTGCTCGGCAATTGAAAAGTTTTAGCCATTTGCGTCGCAAATCGGTGCGTTTAATTTTGTATCGAGATAACAGCCGGGTGGAAACGGTGCAGGAAATAGAGGGGGTTAAAGGGTACGCTTCAGGATTTAGCGGATTGATTGAAACAATAAACAACCTGCTCCCGAAAAATGAAGTGGTAGGGCAGGCATTGCGGAAGACGGTTCCTATGTACCCGGAGTTAGCGGTACGTGAATTGGTGGCCAATACCATTATTCATCAGGATTTTGGGGTTACAGGAACTGGTCCGATGATTGAAATATTTTGTGATCGCATGGAGATCACTAATCCGGGAGTTCCGCTGGTAGATACCCAGCGGTTTTTGGACTCACCGCCCAGAAGTCGCAACGAGGTGTTGGCGTCATTTCTTCGACGGGTAGGGATTTGCGAGGAGCGGGGAAGCGGGATAGACAAGGTGGTTTTTCAGACCGAGCTTTACCAGTTGCCAGCGCCGGTTTTCGAACAGACGGATTTGCACACCCGGGCTATTTTATTTGCTCATCGTGACTTCAAGAAGATGAGCAAAGAAGACCGAGTCAGGGCCTGTTATTTGCATTGTTGTCTTAAGTATGTAAACCGGGAAGACATGAATAATACCACGCTGAGGGAGCGGTTTGGAATCGACACAAAAAACAGTGCGATGGTGAGTCGGATAATTAAGCAGGCGACTGATCTTGAATGGATTAAACCTTATGACGCAACTGCGGGCAGTAAAGCAATGCGCTATGTCCCCATTTGGGCGTAGGAGATTTGCTTGACCGTTGTTTGATTGAGATGGGCGTAAATGGGCGTAAATGGGCGTAAACAGGCGTAAATGAGTATTGATTTGCTTGACTGGCGGGTGATGAAACAGAGAAAAACGAATGGCTGAGAAAATTCAACTCATTTGGAACTGCCGCGGGCGCGAAGTGGTTTGCGGGCCGCGCACGCTGGTGATGGGCATTCTGAATGCGACGCCGGATTCGTTTTCCGACGGCGGAGTTTTCCAAGGTTTGGAAAAAGCGGTGGCGCGCGGCCTTCAGATGGTCGAAGAGGGGGCGGATATTATCGATATCGGCGGCGAATCGACCCGTCCCGGCGCAAAATCCGTCCAAACTCTGGAAGAAATAGAGCGCACGGTTCCAATCATTGGAAAACTGCGTGAGAAAACAGACTGTTTGATCTCCATCGACACGCAGAAAGCGGAGGTGGCCCGCGCGGCGATTGCGGCGGGTGCGAATATCATCAATGATGTCTCGGCGCTGGCCGATCCGGCGATGGCGAAGGTCGCGGCGGAGACGGGTGCGGGGTTGGTTTTGATGCATATGCTCGGTACGCCGGAAAATATGCAGAACGATCCGCGTTACGACGATGTGGTTTCCAATGTTCGGAACTTTTTGGAGGAGCGCGCGGCCTTGGCGGTCGCCCGCGGTGTGGCCGAGGCGCAGATTGCGCTCGATCCCGGCATCGGGTTCGGCAAAACCGATGCGCACAATCTGGCGCTCCTCAACGGGATCCCCGCACTGGCGGCGACGGGGCGGCCGGTGCTGATCGGCGCGAGCCGTAAGAGCTTTCTCGGGCGGCTGACGGGGCGCGAGGTGAACGACCGGCTGGCGGGCTCGCTGGCCGCCGCAACGTTCGCGGCGATGCAGGGCGCGCACATTTTGCGGGTGCACGATGTAAAGGAATCTTGCGATGCCATCGGGCTTGTGGATAAACTGCGCGCTCAAGGAACGCACGAATGAACTGGCTGAACAGCATTGAAATTCCAGGATGGACCGGCCTGCTCGAGATTCTGATTCTCGCGACGGTTTTTTACTATTTGCTGAAGTTTTTCCAGGGGACGCGCGGCTCCGCCATTCTGACCGGGGTGATCATTCTGTTTGTGGTGCTGATCGCGGTTACGAAGTTCACCAATCTGCCGGTTCTCAGCTGGCTACTCGAAAAACTGATGGTCTATCTGGTGCTGGCACTGGTTGTGATTTTTCAGCCGGAAATCCGCCGCGCGCTTGCGCGGCTCGGGCGGCAGGGTAATTTTATGGCGGGCAAGGCGCGGCGCGCGCTGGCCGACCCGATTGCCGATGCGGTGCTGCTGATGGCATCGCGCAAGATCGGCGCGCTGATTGCCATCGAACGCGAAGTGGGAACCAAGGCGATTCAGGACACCGGAACTCCGCTGAACAGCGAGGTGACCGCCGAGCTGCTGGCAGCGCTCTTTTTTCCCGGCACGCCGCTGCATGACGGTGGCGTGATTATCAGTGAAGACCGTATCGCGGCCGCCGGTTGCGTTTTTCCGCTGACGCAGAATGATGATATTGCCCGCAACCTCGGAACCCGGCATCGTGCGGCGATCGGAATGACCGAGGAGACGGATACGGTTGTGGTTGTGGTTTCGGAAGAGACCGGCGTGATCTCGATTGCCTATAACGGGCGGCTGAAACGCGGATTCGACGCCTCGCATCTGCGCCGTATTCTTTCGACCTTCCTCGGCCGTGAAACCAGCGGCATCCGGAATGTGACTCGGCAGACACGCTCCCGTCGCGGCCAAATGAATTTTATTTTCGGGGAGGACTTCCATGAGTAATCAAACAGGAAGGCGTCTTCGGAACCCGGCGAGGTTGAGTTTGGCCCCGGTGCGGCGTGCGATGACCCGCAACTGGATTCTAAAACTGCTTTGTCTGGCGCTCGCGTTTGCCGTCTGGCAGGGGATCCGCGAGAACACCAGTTTTGAGGTGGTGCTGGCAGATATTCCATTGGTGGTTAACGCCGGCGCCGGCCATGCGGTGCTGGATCAATCCAGCGATGTGGTCAGCATCCGGTTCCGCGGTTCGCGCGAGGAAATCAGCTATATCGGACGCGATCAGGTTTCCGTCGGAGTCGATGTTTCCGAAAACTCGGGCCAGCTTCGCCAGTCGATCAAGCTCGTTCCGCGCCATGTCAAAACCCCGTCTCGGGCGCACGCCATTCGGTTTTATCCGGCGGAGCTGACGGTGACGATCGACCGCGAGGTCGAACGGGTTCTCCCGGTCAAGGCGATCTTCGAGGGGGAGCTTCCGGCGGGTATTCAGCTCGAGAAAGCGGTGTGCGAGCCGGCGTCGGTTCGAGTTCGCGGAGCCGAGCAACGACTGCTCGCCCTCGAGCAGGTTCGCACGGCTCCGATCAGTTTAGATGGCCGCTATAATTCGTTCAAAACCCATGTCGCCGTGGCCGCGAATGGACAGCCCTGGACGGCGGATCCGGAGCGGGTGTCGGTACAACTGGAGCTGGTTGAACGGGTGGCGACCCGCCGAATTGAAAAAAATGCGGTGCGTCCGTTGCTGGCATCTGACGATACACGCGTGGTGAAAATCCGGCCTGAAAAGGTGGATTTGGTTCTGCGCGGCAGTCCCCAGCGTCTCGAAAGTTTAAATGATGCAGATGTGTATGCGTATGTGGATTGTACGGAGCTGACGGAATCGGCTGAATATGAAGTGCCCGTCCGCGTCGATGTGCCGCCGGGTGTGCAGGTGGAAAAAATCGAGCCGCCGGTTGTTCAGGTGGTTGTTAAAAAAATGTGACATTGATTATGCGAAAACTACTTTTCTTTTTGATCGGGCTGGGTCTGGCGCTTCCGCTGCTGGCGCAGGACGTTTCGGACGAAGCTTCCGAGATGAAGATCCAGGCTGAAGAGGCGCCGCCGCCTCCTGCCGGTACGAATGCGCCGGGGGTCGCGGCGACGAATCAGGTTTCGGACGCGCACCTCACCTTTTTGGTGAACACCGGATCTCGATATCATGAAGAGGGGGAGTATGAAGAGGCTGAACGCGCCTATCTGCGTGCGCTGGAGGCCGCGCCGGGGAACGCCTCCGTTCGTTTTCGGTTGAGCACGCTTTACGTCACGATGGGCCGTTACACCGAAGCGGTTCCGATTCTGGAGGAGTTGGTGGAAGAGT
>JAEIOF010000167.1 GCA_016342445.1 Verrucomicrobiota bacterium
GGCGTAGCCCTCGACCTTCGCATCCTGATCGAAATGCACCCAGATGGCGCGCCAGCCCTGGAAGTTCAGGCTGACCGAAATCTTGTAGCGGGGATTTTCCAACACTGATTTTGCATCGTGACCCACCTGCAGAAACAGCTGTCCGTCTGGGCTGGGCGTTTCGTTGTAGACCCACATTTTGACGCCGCCTTCGAGGCCGGGAGCGACATATTTTCGTTCATACTGCTCGGGGCTGCCGCCTTCATAAGGCTCACACGCGCGGGTCAATCCCTCCGGGTTGTTCATCAGCAGATACCCGCCCGGCTCCCATTTCCAAAGACCGGAACGTTGACCATCCTTCGCCCGCTTTTCGCTAATTGCGACCGACCCGTTTACGGCATCCCAGTTTTCAATCTGAGCCGCCTCTTCGAACGTATAGGTTCCGGTCGTCGCCTTTTCGGCATACTCATTAAACAGGCCGCCCGAGGAAAGCAGCGGCAGAATCATCAGGACGAGAAGCATTAATTTTTTCATCGGTCTCCTTTTCAACGGTTTTATTTGAATACAAAAATTCCAATCTCCAACAAACAGGGGGAGCTCTTCTGCGCGTCTTAACGGTCTTTATTGAGCACAGACAATTGCCAATCGGTGAATTCATCAGCCCGTCGGCTTTCCTTTTCCGGATCGCAAATTTTACGCAGCTCCGCTTCGAGCTCGGCGGCTTTATCCGGGTTCGCTGCAACCAAATTATTGAGCTCATCCGGATCGGCGGCCATGTTGAACAGCTGATTCGGGCTGCCGCAGTAATAAATAAATTTCCACTCTCCCTTGCGGAGGATGTATCCGCTGGACCGGGTGCCGTGGCCGTGGTACTCGGAAAAGGCCACTTTGTTCGGGTCGTTCGGCACCATCCGTTGCAGCGGTTCGCCATGCCAGTCGGCGGGATAGGGTTTCCCCAGGAATTGGAAAATCGTAGCCAGCAGGTCAAGCTGTTCGACCGCCGCAACATCGGTTGCGCCGCGCCGGAACCCGGGGCCTGAAATAATCAGGGGAATGCGGGCGGAGTCGTCGTAAAGACTGGACTTCCACCACATGCCGAACTTGCCCATCATTTCGCCGTGATCGCTGGTGTAAATCACCAGCGTGTCATCCAGCTGCCCGCTCGCTTCGAGCGCGTCAAGCAGACGGCCAACCTGCCGGTCCATGTAGGTGACGATGGCGTAGTAGCCACGCCGCATTCCGCGCACGTCTTTCTCGGAAATATGATCCGTCATGAAATGGGTGCGCAGGTCGGCCGCATGCGGATGCTGCGCCGAGGCCTCCTCTTTTCCAAACTCTGGAAGATCCTCGTGGTCCTTGTAGAGATCCCACAGTTCCTGATCGGCATAGGCCGGGAAATGCGGGTTGGACAGGTTGACACTCAACAACCACGGCTGGTCGAGGGCGGGTGCTTTTTCGTTCAGCCAGTCGACGGCCTCATCCACGGTCGGACCGTCGAGACGATAGGCTTCTTCCGGCGGCCGGGGGCCGTAACGCACAGCGCGCTTGTCGGCATTCGGCCGGGGCTGCACCTCGCCGCGTCCGATGTTGGGATCGTGCGGCGTCATCCAATCGGGCCACGGGCCGTGATAAATTTCAGAAAACCCGAGATCCGCCGATTTGCGATAGAGATGCTTTTTACCGTAGTGGGCCGTATAGACGCCGTAGTCTTTCAAAACATTTCCATAGCTTGGAAAATCCCGTTCCCGGAGGGTGCAGTTGTTGTAAACCTGCGTTTCATGAACATACTTCCCGCACATAAATGAACTGCGGGCCGGAATACATAAAGGCGACGGGGAATAGCACGACAAATAGGTGGTGCCCCGATCCGCCAGCCGCTGCAGGTTCGGCGTATGGATAAAGGGATGTCCCTCCACCGAAGAAATCTTCGGGTTATGTTCATCGGACGTGATCAGCAAAACCCGCCGCACCCTTTTCTGCGGAAAGGGGACACACGCGCTCAACAGCGCGGAGCCGCCCAGCATCAAAGAAGTTCTGCGGGTCATCTTCATTTTCTTGACTCCCGCAACGGCTCAATTCGACGAAGATATCATGAAGAGCTTCAGGCTTTTTTCCGGCGGAGTCGCAGCCCAGATGTAGCTGTAGTTGGTGCCGCTCTCATCGGCATACAGCTTCACGCCGGCCGCGTTCGTCCAGGTGCGGGTCGCCGTGGACGGACTGTGGGTTGCCGCCAGAGAATCCGGAGAGGCATTGGTCCAGGTGAACACCCCGGCGGTAATCAACGCGTCAATATCGTTCACAATATTCGGCGAGGAAACATGACGCAACTTCAGCACGCCGCCTTCCAGAAAAAACGATTCGTTCGCACTGTTGCCATCCGCCACAATCGATTGAATTTGAAACTCTCCATCTTCAATACGAAGGGTGCTCGCAACATCCATTCCCGCGTCCCCGAGGGAAAGTGTATCCGCTTTAAGATACGTATCCTTCCCGCTCAGCGTAAAAACGCCTTCGGATCCGTTCGCACCATCTCCGCTTCCAACCTTAAGCGCCGCAGCCGTCATGCTTCCGCCGCTCATCAAAAGAGTCCCCTTCGAGCCGATCACACGGCCGAGCGTGATCGTTCCACTAACCACGTTGCTTCCGCCGGAGATATTGATCGTGCCGTCTCCGCCAGCCATATTCCCGGCCACCATGCTGGAGGCGTCAATGGTTCCGCCCGACTGGGTGAACGTCGCGACTCCTTTACGGCCAACAAGAATGTCCCCGCT
>JAEIOF010000006.1 GCA_016342445.1 Verrucomicrobiota bacterium
AAAACATGCTGATCTCACTAAACACAAAATTTCCGCGCCTCGCGCGCGTCGGCGTCTACGCCAACGGCGCCTCCATTCTGGCCAAAACGGACGAGCAACTCCGCCGCCTCAAAGAGCTGAAGCTCAACACGCTCTACATGGGACTCGAAAGCGGCGACGAGCAAACGCTTAATGCGATGAACAAGCAGGAGTCCGCAGAGAACATGATCGAGGCCGGACAGCGCGCGCAGGCCGCCGGCCTGCGGATGTCGGTGATGGTGCTGATCGGCCTTGCCGGAGCCGAAGGCTCCTCCCGGCACGCGCGCGCCACCGCCGATGCGTTGAACCGGATGCAGCCGCGCCTGCTCTCCGCCCTGCGACTGGTGACCACGCCCAACACACCGATCTACAAAACCTTCAAGATGGTGACTGAATTTGAAGCGGTCACCGAAACCCGCGAACTGATCCAGGGGTTGGCGCTCGAACAAACCGTCTTCCGCGCCGACCATTCGTCGAACATCATCCCGCTCGAAGGACGCTTCCCGAAAGATAAGCCGCACCTGCTCGCCCAGCTCGACGCCCTGCTCGCCAGCGGCCAGCTCGACACCACCTCCCCCGGCCGCCTGCCGTGGAGCTTATGAGCGGATCAATTCTCCTGCGCAAAGCTCGCGAAGGCCAGATCCCTGATTCACATCCCTCTGCGCCTCTGCGTGAAATACTCTTCCTGCCGGATAAATTCTTGTTCAAATGAACCCCTGTCATTAGTCTGCGCGTAACGGAGGGCGTTATGGATCATCTAAAGAAGGTGAATGCGATTCTGTTGGCGGGCGACCGGCGGGCGAGTGTCAAAGTCTGCGACGACAACAAGGCGTTTCTGCTTCTGAAAAACGAACCCCTTCTGATTCACATTCTGCGCGCCCTCAAGCAGTCCCGCTTCGTGCAGGACATCACAATCGTCGGCCCGGCGGACCGCATCTCTGAGGCGCTGCAAAACCATGCGGATCGGCTGACTGGCGACGGAAAGATTATTGTGGTCGAGCAGCGCGACAACATGATTGAAAATTTCAAGGCGGGCTACGTCTCCACGCTCGGCCTGCCCGAAAGCGTTGCCTTCGCCGGTCTGCGCGGAACGGAACACGATGAAACCCCCGTACTGGTCGTACCGTGCGACATTCCCCTTCTCACCCCGTGGGAAGCGGACGAATTCATCAGCCAGAGCAACATGCACGAGTATGACTATTCCATCGGCATCACCTCGGAAAAAGTGCTGTCGCACTATCACCCGACCGGAACCCGCCCCGGCATTCAGATGATCTATTTCCATCTGCGCGAAGATCTGATGCGCCAGAACAACCTGCATTTGGCCAAGCCGCTCAAGTTCGGCCATCTGGACTACATCGAAAAAATGTATGAGTGGCGCTACCAGACGCACCTGTTCAACGTGCTGCGGATGATGTTCGCGCTGTTGCTGGTGAGCTGGCGGTTCATGACCGCTCTGCGGATTTTCATTCTCCTGCAACTCTCGCTCTACTACGACCGGCATGGCCACCCGCGCCTCTCCGAAACCATTCGCATGCACGCGCCGCTCGAAACCCTTCAACGGGGTGTCGGCAAAATCCTCGGCGCGCGCACACAGCTGACCTACACCCATCTCGGCGGCGCCGCCCTCGATGTCGACCACGACGAAAACCTCGACGTCATGGAAGAAATGTACGACGACTGGATGGCGCACCAGCAATCTCTTCGCGACGCAAAAACCAGCTAAGTTTCCAACCCTTGGAACTTTTAGAGCCGTTTTTCCAAACATTGGAAATTTTTCTTCCAATGTTTGGAAAACTATATGCCTGCCAGTGCTACTGGCCGCACTGGGATTTCAGCACGGCGCCGTTGCTGGCGTTGGTGGCGAGGCTGGCGTAGCGGGCGAGCCAGCCGGTGGTATAGCGCGGCGCGGGCTTCTTCCACGATTTTTTGCGCTCGGCAAATTCAGCATCCGACACATCGGCTTTCAAACTGCGGTTCGGAATGTCGATTTCGATGATGTCGCCTTCTTTGAGCAATCCGATCGGTCCGCCCTCGGCGGCTTCCGGCGACATGTGGCCGATGCAGGCACCGTGTGTTCCGCCACTGAAGCGACCATCGGTGATCAGCGCGACTTTGTCGCCGAGATCCTGACCCATAATATAGGAAGTCGGGGCGAGCATTTCCTGCATGCCGGGGCCGCCTTTGGGGCCTTCGTAGCGGATGACAACGACATCGCCCGCTTTGACTTTGCCGGCCAGAATTCCCTCACAGGCTTCTTCCTGCGATTCGAAGATCACGGCCGGCCCTTTGTGGACGAGCATTTTCGGGTCAACACCCGCGCTCTTCACAACCGACCCTTCCGCCGCGATATTGCCGCGCAGAATGGCGAGTCCGCCCTGCTGGCTGTAGGCGTTTTCGACGGTGTGAATGCACTTTTCGTTCAGGATTTTCGCGCCGGCGATATTTTCACCGAGGGTTTTGCCGCTGACAGTCGGGCAATCCAATTTGAGCAGGCCGTCGATCTTGCTGATTTCACCGAGGATCGCGCTGATGCCGCCCGCGTCGCGGACGTCTTCGATATGCCAGCTCGACGACGGCGAGACCTTGCAGATATTCGGCGTGGTTTTAGAGAGCTGGTTGATCCGTTCGAGGTCGTAGTCGATCCCCGCCTCATTCGCCACAGCCAGCGTATGCAGTACGGTGTTGGTGGAACCGCCCATGGCCATATCGAGAACAAAGGCATTGTCGACAGACTCAACGGTAATGACATCGCGGGGTTTCGGGCCGTTGGCGAGCGCCATTTCGACAGCGCGCTTCGCAGCGGCCTTCCAGAGTTCGTGACGGGCCGGTTCGATGGCAAGCAGCGTGCCGTTGCCGGGCAACGCCATACCGATCGCTTCGCAGAGGCAATTCATGGAGTTGGCGGTGAACATACCGGAGCACGATCCCGCGCCGGGGCAGGCTTTGCATTCGAGTTCCAACAGATCGTCTTCGGTAATCTTTCCCGCCTTGAGCTGGGCGACGCCCTCGAAGACGCTGATCAGGTCGATGACGGTTCCGTCGGCTTTGCGTCCGGCGGCCATCGGGCCGCCGCTGGCGAAGATGGTCGGGATATTGGCGCGGATCGCGCCCATCAGCATGCCGGGAACGATCTTGTCGCAGTTGGGAATGCAGATCATCGCGTCGAAGGCGTGCGCGTTGATCATGGTCTCGACGCTGTCGGCAATCAGCTCGCGACTGGGCAGGGAATATTTCATCCCCTCGTGGCCCATGGCGATGCCGTCGCAGACGCCGATGACGTTGAACTCGCGCGGCGTTCCGCCCGCTTCGCGGATCGCTTCGCAAATGAGACGTCCGACCTGATTGAGGTGAACGTGACCGGGAATTACTTCGTTGAAGGAGTTGCAGACGGCAATGAATGGTTTTTTGATGTCGGCATCGGTCAGGCCGGTGGCATGCATCAGGCTGCGGTGGGGTGCGCGTTCGATTCCTTTTTTGACTCTGTCGCTGTTCATAAGGTCTCCTTTTTTTAAATTCGTGAGCCGGAGCTTATCTAAAACCGCCCTGCAAAAGAAACGAAAATTGCCTGTCGAATCACCTCGAAACAGACCGCCACCCGACCTCACCCGCCCCGCGGATCAGTGTGTAGAAACAATCTGAAGACCCAGGCTATCGATCATTTCAAGATCGGCCTGATACTGAGAGCCAGCAACCGTAAGATAGTTTCCGGTCATCATACCATTGGCTCCGGCGGCAAACAGCTCACGCTGCCGGTCGCCAAGCACGTGGGTGCGGCCTCCGCAAATACGGAGCGTGGTCTTAGGAAGCAGGAATCGGTACAACGCAATAATCCGCAGTGCTTCGGCGGCAGCAAGGGGCGTCATTTCCGCGAGCGGCGTGCCGGGGTGCGCATACAAGAAATTGATCGGAACACTATCAACACCCAGCTCGCGGAGCGTGATGGCCAGGTCGATGCGATCGACCCAACTCTCCCCCAGGCCGAAAAGTCCACCGCTGCAAACATGAAGCCCGACATCTAAGGCGGCCTTAACGGTGTCCAGACGCTGAGACCACTGCTGGGTAGAACAGATTTCCGGATAATAGTTTTGGGACGTCTCAAGGTTGTGATGGTAACGGGTGATGCCTGCCTCTTTGAGCTTCTGCAAATCATCCTTCGGCAATCTGCCAAGGGATGCACAGACAGGCACGCTCTCTCCTTCGCCAATCCTGAGAACCGTCGTCGCCAACTCATTGAGCTCTCCGGCGGAAAGTTTCCCCCCGCTGGTTACAATCCCGCAAAGACATTCGCCGGGATCAATCGCCTCATGGATCAGCGCTTCCAGCTTTTCTTCACCCATAAAGGGGTACATTTCAATTTCAGTCGAATTAACACCGCTCTGAGAACAGAAGCGACAGTCCATATCGCACCGACCGCTTTTGGCGTTAATGATTGAACAGAGCTGAACCCGTTTGCCGAAAAACGCCTCACGAATGCGGGTTGCCCCGTCAAACAGCTCCTGTTCATCGCAATGAATGAGCTCAAGAGCCTCTTCCGCAGAACAACCCTTGCCGTCCAACGCACCATCTGTTAGTTTGTTGATCATATTTTATGATATATACACGCGCCCCCCTCGCCGAAGCAACCCCCAACCCCACAATTCTCATCACGGCTCAGAGGAATTTCATGACACGCTCAATAATCGGAGAACGCCCTTAGCAACCGAGCCGTGACTCGCTGTTGGCACCCATTGAGCGCAACGACAAACAAAGCCCGCTATTCAAGATTGCACCCATCCACCAACTCGAACAAACTGTCCCGATGAAAGAAGACTGGATCAGCATAATTCTTGAAGAGGCCCGCTCGCAGGGGCTGACGCGACAGGCTCTCGCCTTTCCGGCGTGCGGCGGGAAAATCGATATCGACGGCAAAGAAATCCTCAACTTTTCCAGCAACGACTACCTCAACCTCGCTCATCACCCGCACGTAGTCGATCGGTCGCGGCAAGCGCTCGAAAAATACGGCGTCGGCGCAACCGGCTCGCGGCTGGTCACCGGAACCCTGCCGATCCACGAAGAGCTCGAAGCGCGGATCGCCAAAGAAAAGGGCTATCCCTCCGCGCTCGTCTTCGGCTCCGGCTACCTCGCCAACGCCGGAACCATTCCCGTACTCGCCGGGCGCAATGACACCATCTTTGCCGACAAGCTCGTCCACGCCAGCATGATCGACGCCTGCAGGCTCAGCGGCGCCAAACTCGTCCGCTTCGCCCACAACGATTTCCAATCATTGGAAAGCAGGCTTCAAGAGTTTCCAAACCTTGGAAACCGTCAGCTCATCCTCACCGAATCGGTCTTCAGCATGGACGGCGACCTCGCCCCGCTGAAGGAAATCGCCGCGCTGGCCGACCAATACGGCGCGATGCTGATGGTCGACGAAGCGCACGCCTCCGGCACCTTCGGGCCGCACGGTGCCGGGTTGATCCGCGAATGCGGACTCGAAAACGCCGTCACCGTCTCCATGGGCACGATGAGCAAGGCGTTCGGCGGCTACGGCGGTTTTATCGCCTGCTCCGAAAATCTGCGCAAACTCCTGATTCAGTCCGCGCGCGCCTTCATCTTTACCACCGCGCCGCCGCCCGCCGTCATCGGCGCGGCGCTTGGAACCCTGGACGTGCTCGAAGCCAGCCCCAACCTCGGGGCGTGCCTGCAAGCCAACGCCGCCTACTTCCGCGAGCTGCTTCAGGCGGGCGGGCTCGACACCCTGCAAAGCGAAAGCCAGATCATCCCTGTCGTCATTGGCGACAACAAAAAAGCGCTGGCCGTTTCGCAGAAACTGCGCGAGCAGGGCATCATCGCCGCCGCCATCCGGCCGCCGACCGTCCCTTCCGGAACGGCCCGCCTGCGCCTTTCGGTCAGTCTGGCCCACACCCTCGACGATCTGGAACGGGCGGCCGAACTGATCAGTAAGGCGGTGAAGAATTCATGAAGCCCTCTCTGACCCTCATTACGGGCTGGGCGCACGGCACAGAATCGCTGCAACCGCTCGCCGAACAGCTCTCCACCGAATTTGACGTCCGGATTTTGACCGGCGCACAGGTGCTGGCGGAGAAGAAAATCCCGGACGCCGATTTTGTGATCGGCTGGTCGATGGGCGGCATGCTGGCGATTGAATACCTGCCCGCCCGTTGTAAAAAACTGGTTCTAATCTCCTCGACCGCCAGGTTCTGCGCCGCAGAAAACTATCCCTGCGGCGTCCCTGAAAAAGTGCTGCGCCGCATGATTGTGCAGCTCAAGCGCGACCCCGGCACGGTGCTGGCGGAATTCTATAAAAACGTCAGCCACCCTCACCCGCCGAAACCGGGTTCGTGCGCATACGAACACCTCGCGGAAGGGCTCGACTACCTGCGAACCGCCGATCTGCGCGAAAAAGTTCCAACCATTGGAAACCCCGTTCTGCTTCTGCACGGCGAAGAGGATCTCATTATTCCGCCCGCCGCATCCGACTGGCTCGCGCAACACCTGCCGACAGCGAGAAGCGTTCGGCTGGCCGGCGAAGGTCATCAGCCAGATCCCCTTGCCATTGCTCCGCACATCCGTCATTTTCTGACCCCGGAAAAACCATGATCGAAAAAAGATTTTCAGCCGCCGCCGAAACCTATGACCGCCACGCCCGCCCGCAACTCTCGCTGGCGCGGTCGGTCTGCGATGTCCTGCCCGAAATTTATCCCGAGCAGATTCTGGAGCTGGGGTGCGGAACCGGACAGCTCACCCGCCTGCTGTTCGACCGGTTTCCCGACGTCCCGATCGACGCCGTGGACCTTTCCGAAAAAATGGTGGAATACAGCCGCAATAAATTCAAACGGTTCAATCAGGCCACCTGGATTCAGGGCGATGCACAGACGTATCGCGGACAAGACCCTTACCCGCTGATTGTTTCGAGCGCCGCGCTGCACTGGGTTTCCGACCTTCGGAAAACATTCGAGAATATTTTCCAATGTCTGGAAAAAGACGGCTTCTTCGCGCTCGGCATGATGCTCAGCGGAACCCTCAAAGAACTGCTCGCCGTGCGACAGGAAGTTGCGCCGCAAAAAACGCCGGCGAGCGCGCTCCCCGCGCTGGAGGAACTGATGGAAAACCTTCACGCCGCCGGCTTTAAAATCCTGCGCAAAAAGCTGAGCGAGGAGGAGGTCTCCTATCGAAGCGCGACCGACTTTCTGCGAACCATCCACGAACAGGGGGTCACCGGCGCGAAAGTCGCCTCGGGCCGCGAGCCCCTGAACCGCAGCGAAATCGACCGGCTGATCGAACTCTATCAGGATCGTTACAGCTCCGCCGACGGCGTAACCGCCACCTACGAAACCGCTACCCTCCTGCTGACGAAAACATCATGAAGGGATTCTTCATCACCGGAACGGATACCGGCATCGGCAAAACCGCGCTCAGCGCACTGCTGCTGGCCGAGCTTCGCCGCCGCAGAATCAACGCGGCGCCGATGAAGCCCGCCCAGACCGGCTGCGAAGGCGACGGTGTTCCGGATTTGGACTACTCCCTTTCCATGGCCGGGATGACTGTTTCGGATGAAGACTATGCCCTGATGTCGCCCTACCGCTTTGAGCCGGCCTGCTCGCCGCACCTCGCGGCGGAACTGGCCGGAACGGAAATCGAACTCGCCAAAATCGTGGGCGCGGCACGGGAACTGGCGGCGGAATACGACTCGCTGATCGTCGAAGGCGCGGGCGGCATTCTGGTTCCAATTAACCGTAACAAAACGATGCTTGATCTCATGAAGGCGCTCGGCCTGCCGGTTCTGCTCGCCGCCCGCCCCGGCCTCGGAACGATCAATCACACCCTGCTCTCCATCCGCGCGTTGCGCTCCGCCGGACTCGACATCGCAGGCATCGTCTTCGTCGCCAGCGAAGCCGATGAACCCGGCTTTATCGAAGACGACAACGGCGCCACCATCGAACAGTTCGGCAAGGTTCCAATCCTTGGAACCATTCCCTTCTGCCCGCACCTCCGCAACCCCGCCCCCGTTTACTCCGCTCTTCCCCTGCCCGTCGCAGCCGAAGTGGAAAAAATTACAAATCAACTGACTCTATGAAAAACCGGATTTTCCACCCCTACACGCCGTTTTCGGCAATCGAAAAAGGCTTCCCGAACATGGTGCGCGGCGAGGGGATCTACCTCTTTGACGATGCAGGCAATAAGTATGTCGATATCGTGTCGAGCTGGTGGGCCTGCGCACTGGGGCACGGCCATCCAAAGGTGGTTGAAGCAATTCAGAAACAGGCGGGGGTTTTGCAGCACAGCATTACCGGCAGTCTGACCCATCCGGGGGTGATGGAACTGGCTGACCGACTAGCGCACTTGATGCCGACGCCGGAGCGGCACTCCGTTTTCGCCAGCGACGGGTGCAGCGCAGTCGAGGCCGCACTGAAGGTCGCGATCCAATACTGGTACAACCTCGATCGGCCCGAAAAAACCTGGCTGATCGGAATGGATCAGGGCTATCACGGCGATTCGCTCGGCGCGCTCGGCGCGGGCTTTGTCGACGGGTTCCACAAGCCTTTTGAGCGGATTGTTTCCCACCCGGCAAAACTTCCGTTCCCTGTTTCGTCCGATGACGATCCCGATGGATTCGAACCGTCGCGCAAAGTGATTGAGGAGCATGCGGACCAGCTGGCCGCCGTGATTGTCGAGCCGCTCTGTCTCGGCTCGGCCGGGATGAAAATCTATTCGGCAGGCTACCTCAAACAACTGGCCGACTGCTGCGCGGCCAACGATGTGCTGCTGATCATCGATGAAGTCGCCATGGGCTTCGGGCGCACCGGCAAACTTTTCGCCTTCAATCACGCTGGAATTGATCCCGACATGGTCTGCGTCGGCAAGGCGCTGACGGCGGGCTACATGCCGCTGAGCGCCTGCATCGTGAAGGATGAAATCTACAACACCTTCTCCGACACGCCGGAAGATCACACCTTTTACCACGGCAACACCTTTGCCGGCCACCCGATCGGCTGCGCCGCCGCGCTGGCTGCGCTCGACATCTACGAAGCGGAAGATACCGTTGAGCGCGCGGCGGAGATGGCCGAAAAAATGAAACAGTGGATGCAGCCGATGGCCGGAATGGAGTGCGTGGCAGAACTGCGTTTTCTCGGCATGATCGGCGTGGTGGAACTGAAACCGGAAATGAAGCCGCTGATCGCCGCAATCAAACAGTCGCTCTTTGAACAGGGCTATCTGTTCCGCCCGCTCGGCACCATGTTCTATCTGATGCCGCCGCTGGTGATCAGCGATGACGAGTTGAAAGCGGCGGTTGACGCACTGCATGCGACAATTCATGATGTTGCGCTATGCAAATAAAGATATTTCTGATTTCCGCCATTTTCACCGGGGCTCTGACCGCTGCGGCCGAAACCAATATTCCGACCATCACGGTGACCGCCTCCGCGCAGACGAGCGAAAACGCCGCCATCCACGAGGTGCTGCGCGCCGAGCCGGGCGTCGTGCTCAACTCACAGGGCGGCTCGCAAAACGACCTGTCGGTTCGCGGCAGCTCCTTCAGCGGCGCGGGCCTCTCGCTCGGCGGGCTGACGCTGCGCAACCCGCAGACCGAACATTTTAATGCCGAACTGCCCCTGCCCGCCGCGATGCTGTCGCGCCCCTCGGTCCGGACCGGCCTCGACAATCAGGGCGGCCACCTCGTCGGGACGGTGAATTTCGATCTTCTTCCAATCATTGGAAAAAAACAGATGGAAGCCGGATTCGGGGCCGACCACCGCGACTGGCAGAGCCTGCTGGTTCAGCAGATGCTCACCGACACCCTCGGCATCGGCGTGTTTGCCGGGCGCGAATCGGCCAATGGCGTCGACTATTCCGATAACGACTACGATCGCGAATATGTTGGCGGTCACTTGCAGTTCCGCCAAGACGACACACAGGTAGACTTACTGATTGCCCATCAGGAAAAAGAGTTCGGCGCGCGCGGCTACTACGGTGTAACCGATGCCTTGCCGGCAACGGAGGCCACTGAAGATACATTGATCTTCCTGTCGGCAACCCGAGGCGATCTGAACGGTGCCTACCTGCGCGGCGGCATTTCGTGGCACGAATTCAACGACGACTATCAGCTCCCGACCATCAGCTACCGCAACCAGCATCGCTCCCGTATCAGCTCGGCCTTTTTTGACGGCCGCACGCTGGAAGTCAACGGGTTCGCGCTCAGCTGGCGCGCCGATGTGGATGAGGAACGCGTCGCCAGCTCTGGGCTCGGATTCCACCACCGCACCCGCGGCGGCGTTTCGCTGCTGCCGCAGTGGCGCGGCGACCGCCTGAAAATCACCGCCGGAATACGCGGCGAATTTTTAGCCGGCAACCCGCCGGAGTACCTCCCGCAGCTCGGCGCGGAATACCTGCTCTCCGACAATCTGACCGCATTTGCCTCCTATACCGAAACCGTCCGACTGCCCTCCTACACCGAGCTCAACTACAACTCTCCGTCCAGCCTCGGCACCGCCGGCCTCAAGCCGCAGACCACCGAGCAAGTGGAAATCGGGTTCAAGGGCATTCCGTCGGAGTCGATGGACTGGAAAGTCTCCGCCTTCCACCGCCGCTCGAAAAACACGATCGACTGGATGAAAACCAACTCCGTCGCGCGCTGGGTTGCCGCCGACATCGGCAATCTGGATGTGTACGGACTGGAAGCCCAGCTCGGCTGGTATCCGGCGCAGAATATCGAAATGCAGTTTGCCTACACCTGGATCTATAAAGATCGGGAAGCATCAGACTTCGGAGGCTATGCCTCCCGTTACGCACTCGACTATCCGGAGCATCTCGCGCAGGCCTCACTGCTCTGGCGTCCGGTGGACGCGGTGGAAATCGGAACCGTACAAACCCTTCGGCTACAAACCGAAAACAACGCCCGGACCAGCAGCGACTTTGGTGCCGACAGCTCCTTCGTGGTGCGCTTCACGCCGCCCAAGGCCGACTGCGCCACCCTCTCCCTGCTGATCAACAATGCGTGGAACGACAACTTCCAGGCCTTCCCCGGCCAAAAGCCGCCAGAGCGGTTCGCCGGAATCTCCCTGACTCTGACGTGGTAGAGTCGACCCCGCTCCTCCGCCCCATGCCCTCATCTTTGCCCGCGCAAGAGCTAATCTTTTAGGTCCGGCCCGGTGCGAAATAACGCAACAAATGTCACCGCACGGTGCCCAGAGCATGTGGCTCTAACAAATTTCTAACATTTAACCCGTTGACATCCCGAACAATAAGAGTACATATGGCCGCACATTAATTTTTCCAATGGTTGGAAAAGTAAACCCGGCGACGGCACAGGGCTGATCGCCAAAGAAATGAAAGAAGGAGGAACAGAATGATTCCTTATAACTACGGACTCGGTTTCGAACCGAACGGCTACGATGCGATGCTTGCTCTTCATGACGAGTTCAAAACATTGGGTCGCAACTGCAAAGCCATCGCCAAAAAGATGAGCCGCAGAATCCAGCGCAAAACGAAATAACCCCCGCAAAGCGGGAGGCCCCTCGCGGGGCACAACGAAAGTACGAAACCCGTATTTTCTCAACTTACGGCGGCGCATCAAAAATGCGCCGCCTTTTTGTTTAGATAAATGCAGTGACCGGATGCCATGGAGGAATGATTCAATCAGTAAAAAGGTTTGAGAAACAGAACGCTTTCCGCTGGATTACCAGATTACGGGACTGATCACTTTCCTGACCTCCTCCCCCTTTCCCGGGCGCTCCCCGGGGAGCGCCCCGCAGAACGTTTCGCCGGAAACTTCCCGACTCTGACGTGGTAGAGTCGCCCCCTCCCCCCTCCGCTCCATGCCCTCATCTTTGCCCGCGCAATAGCCGATCTTTTCGGTCTCGTTTAGTGCGAAATAACGCAACAAATGTCATTGCATGGCGCTCAAGGCATATGGTTCTAACAAATTTCTAACATTTAACCCTTTGACATCCCGGACAATTAGAGTACATATGGCCGCAGATTTACTTTCAAAAGGTTGAAAATAATCTGGCGAAGGCCTCCGCGGTAAGCGGGCTCGTCGAACAAGCCGGGCACAACGCCGGCAAAAACAGATGGCTAACAGAGCTTTTGATGCCATCTGAGTTTAAGAAAGGAGAAATAAAATGGATCTCACAAACAGGCCAAAAAGTACGCGACGCAAAAGGACGTTGGCGGCGACGATGCGTGACAGCATGCGCTGTAGCAGTTTTAAAAACCCGATATCGTGGTCTATTGGCGGAAATTTGTAATCCCACCAGTTGACCCGCAACGGGTCGCGTCAGGATGCGGCAAAATCCGCAGTCCAATCTTTCGGGGGCGGTGCAATAAAAGCACCGCCCCCTTTTTTTCAGAAAACAAACCCTTCTCTGAAACAAAAAAACCGCTCTTCGGTTTCCGAAGGCGGTTTTTTACTTTTCTTCACCCTCGCGCTGAACGAAGAATGGTGGCGAGACCCGGATTCGAACCGGGGACACGAGGATTTTCAGTCCTCTGCTCTACCAACTGAGCTATCCCGCCTTCGGTGAAAGAAGCGCGCATTTTACGTAAAAGATAATTGATGTCAAACGGAACTGTTCACAGCCTTTCCACTTGTTTCACACCCTCGGCCTCTTTACTCTTCCCGCCATGTACGTACTCAACAGCCTCATGCCTGTTTTTCTGATCATCGCCCTCGGCAAACTGCTTTGCCGAACCGGCTTTTTTTCTGAAAACCTCGCCAAGGGCCTCAACCGACTGACCTACTGGGTGGCACTGCCCGCCCTGCTGCTCGATAAAGTCACCAACGCCACCTTCAACTCCGGCGATGTGATCCGCCTCTCGATGCTCTTGGTTCTGGCCACCCTCGGCTCGGTGCTGGCTGCCTACCTCGCCGGCTTTATCCTTAAACTGAAGCCCCGCGTCATGGGGGCCTTTATCCAAGGTTCCGCCCGTTCCAACAATGCCTTTATCGGACTGCCGGTCATCCTCTACTCCCTCTCCAGCCTCACGCCTGATATTGAAGCCCTGGCGACAGTCGCACTGGCTCCGGCCATTGTCTTTTATAATATCCTGTCGGTCTCTGTCCTGCTCGCACACAGCGACCGGAAAGAACAGGGCAAAAGAAAAACCGCCGAACTGTTCGTCAAGCAGTTGCTGACCAACCCTCTGCTGATCGCCTGTGTGATCGGGCTCCTGTTCAACTTTTTCGGGATCGTCTTCCCGGTGGCCATCCAGCGCTCGCTCGCCTCGCTGGGCAATGCGGCACTCGCACTGGCGCTCCTCAGCATCGGCTCCTCCCTCTCCTTTAAAGGAATCGGCAACGGTCTGCGCCTCTCGCTGACGGCCTCCGGCATCAAGGTTTTCATCCAGCCGCTGATCGGCCTCGGTCTCGCCCTTCTCTGGAAACTGCCGCCCGTTGAGCGGCAGATGCTGCTCATCTATCTGGCCTGCCCGACCGCAGTCGTCAGCTACGTCCTCGCCGACATCTTCGATAGCGACAAAGAGCTGGCCGCTCACATCATCGTCGTCAGCACGGTGTTGTCAGCCATTTCGCTAAGTATCATCGTCGCCTTTGGAGGTTAAATTATGAGTGTACCCAAACGACGTTTTGGAAAAACGGAACTGCAAATGCCCGTCCTCACCTGCGGCGGCATGCGCTACCAGCAATCGTGGCAGGACGACGAAGCGGCGCGCAACTCCGTCACTGAAGAAAACCAGAACAACCTCGAGGCCACCGTCCGCTACGCACTCGACCTCGGCATCAACCACATCGAAACCGCGCGCGGCTACGGCACGTCCGAGTACCAGCTCGGAAAACTTCTGCCGTCCCTGCCGCGCGACGAAATCATCGTCCAAACCAAAGTCAGCCCCAAAGACACCCCCGCTGAATTTCTCGAAGCCTTCGAAACCTCCATGGCCGCGCTCCAGCTCGACTATGTCGACCTGCTTGCCATCCACGGCATCAACAACGAGGAAACTCTTCAGCAGGCAATCAAAAGCATGCCCGCGCTCGATCAGCTCAAAAAAGAGGGCCGGTGCCGCCATATCGGCTTTTCAACGCACGGCCCGTCCGATCTGGTTGTCAAGGCCATCGAAACCGGCCTCTTCGACTACGTCAACCTCCACTGGTACTTCGTCTATCACCCGATCAACTGGGCTCCGGTCGAAGCCGCCGCCAAACACGACATGGGCGTACTCATCATCAGCCCGGTCGACAAAGGCGGCATGCTCTACCAGCCGCCACCGAAGCTGATCGACCTCTGCCAACCGCTCACCCCGATGGCCTTCAACAATCTCTACTGCCTGCGCCGCCCCGAAGTTCACACGCTGTCCATCGGCGCCGCGCGTCCGTCCGACTTTGTCGAGCACGTCGCCGCCGTCCAGGGTTTGGAAGAAAAGTTTCCAATGGTTGGAAGAATCGAAGCCAAAATTTTCCAATGGTTGGAAAACGCCCTTGGAGCCGACTGGATGCACCACTGGCACGAAGGGCTTCCGCGACAAGTCGATACGCCCGGAGAACTCAACATTCCCGAGATTCTTCGCCTCTGGACCTATGCCAAAGGGCTCGACCTGGTGGCGTTCGGAAAGATGCGCTACAACCTCATGGGACAGGCCGAACACTGGTTCCCCGGACAGCCCGCCACCGACATCGACGACGAAGTGCTCAAGCCGTTTCTTAAAAACAGCCCCTTCGCCGACCGGATCCCGGACATCCTGCGCGACGCCCACCAACTCCTTTTCGACGAACCGAAAAAACGACTCAGCGAATCATAAGGGCATTGATGTGTTCCGGCTGATGATTTATGAATGCCGCTTCCTGTTAACTTTTAACCAAGCCGGAGGTCCCCGTGTCTGAATTCAAAAACGTAACGATTGTAAAAAAAGCCAACGTCTACTTTGACGGAAAAGTGACCAGCCGCACGGTTCTGCTTGCCGACGGAACCAAAAAGACGCTCGGCATCATGATGCCCGGCGATTACGAATTCGGCACCGAATCCGCCGAAATCATGGAAATGCTCGGCGGCCAGATGGACGTGCAGCTCGCCGGCGAAACCGAATGGAAAACCTATAAAGAGGGCGAGTCCTATCAGGTTCCGGCCAACAGCAAATTCAAACTCAAAGTCCCCGTCGTCGCCGACTACTGCTGCTCTTACATCCAATAATTTGGAATGAACAATTTTATGAAAACCTACCGCCGCGAAGAATCCACCGAAGTGTTCCGCGCCGGGAAATCGACGGGGCATCTCGTCGCCACAGCGGAACAGGCCGATGTGGTTCTATTGAATCTGGAACCGGGAGCCCACATTCCAGCGCATGCGCTGGAGGTGAACGTCCTGTTCGCCGTCGCCTCCGGTTCCGCAACGCTCACTGCGGGCGGAGAGTCCAGCGAGCTGGCCGCCGGCGATGTGGCCGAAGTGCCGCCAGGCGAGCGGCGGGAATGGGAAAACACGACCGGTCAACCCTGCCGGATTTTTGTTGTGAAACAAAAATAGGTCGCCCGCCGCTCGGCGCAACACAGATTTACCGCCGTTGGTGTTATAAATTTCCAAACATTGGAAATAAAGCGGTGCTCCTTTCCGTTAGATGGATAATCAACCCAAGGAACGCACGCATGAAATGTCTGTTTTTCTGTTCTCTGCTGATTGCCACCGCCGCGCTGGCGGGCGACCTCACCTATCCCATCGTCGATACCGGCCAGACCGTCTGCTACGATAACAGCGCGCAAATCAGCCCGCCGCGTGAAGACCGCGCCTTCTACGGTCAGGATGCGCAGGTTGACGGCAATCAGCCGTCGTACACCGACAACGGCGACGGCACCGTCAGCGACAACGTGACCGGCCTGATGTGGGTCAAGAGCCCGTCCAAAACGCTCTCCACCTTTGACGACGCAGTGAAGAACGCATCTGAATGCCGCGTTGGCGGCTATGCCGACTGGCGGTTGCCGACCATCAAGGAGCTCTATTCGCTGATTCTTTTCAGCGGCGAGACCGGCCAGTCCGGCGACAGCTCAGTTCCGTACATCGACACGAAGGCTTTCGCCTTTTTCTACGGCGACGAAATCGACCAGCCGCGCTTCATCGACGTGCAGTGCTGGACCACCGCCGAATACACCGGCGCCACCATGGGCGGCAACCCGACGGTGTTCGGTGTCAATTTTGCGGATGGCCGCATCAAGGGCTATCCGAAAACCAGCCCGCGCGGCGAAAAGGAACTCGTTGTGCGCTATGTGCGCGGCAATCCTGAATACGGAAAAAACAAATTCGTCGACAACGGCGACGGTACCGTCGCCGACGAGGCGACCGGCCTGATGTGGCAGCAGTCCGACAGCGGCAAGGGGATGAACTGGGAGGATGCGCTGGCCTATGCTAAAAACATGAACCTGGCCGGACACAGCGACTGGCGGCTCCCGAACGCCAAGGAATTGCAAAGCATTCTGGACTATTCACCCATCCCCGCGATTGATCAGAAGTTTTTCAACATGAGCGATCCGGATGCGTGGTACTGGAGCGGCACGACGCATCTCGACGGCCCGCCCGACCGGCGCGGTCAGGCGGCGGTCTATGTCGCCTTCGGCGAAGCCACCGGCTGGATGCAGATGCCGCCCAACTCCGGAAACTACAGACTGCTCGACGTGCACGGCGCGGGCGCGCAGCGCAGCGATCCAAAGGCCGGAAACCCCGATGGCTTCCCGCATGGCCGCGGCCCACAGGGCGATGTGATCCGGATAACCAACCTCGCTCGCTGCGTCCGCGACTTGGACTGATTTTCCAACCATTGGAACTTTTCGCCCGCCTTTTCCAATGTTTGGAAAAATCAGGCGGAACTTTTCCAATGTCTGAACCCCATCTGTGCAGGTTGCCCGGCGAGTACCCGCGGCGCTTTCATTTGAAGTCTGCCTTTTATTCGCTATTCTCGCGGCATGGTTGTCAGAAAAGTTACGCTCAACGGGAACCGGGGCGAACCCGCCATCGCGGCGGAGTGGATCCGGGCGCTGAATGACGGGCTCATCCTGACGAAAAAAGCGGGCTTTCTGTTTAAAGCATCATGGGACGAAGACCATTTGATGCTGGCGGTTGCCCCCTGCCTGATCAACGGTGAGCGGAGCTACCATTACAACCAGCATCTGGAAAAGGAAGATGCGTTTACGCTGATCGGTGAAGTCAGTGCGCAGGGCGTTTTCACGATTCTGTTTAAACCGGAAAGCCGCGAATTTGCAATACAACAGGCCGGGCGCTACATAGACCTCTTCCGCCGGTTTGCGGAATTCCTGCGTCAGGGCGGATATGCCGGAGAGGGGAAACTGGATGATGTCACGCAAGGCGTTCTGAAAAGCCTCGGCATGAACTGCCCGCCGGAAACCCTCGACGAACTATTATAAAAAAAGCGCTCCGGAACCGGAGCGCTTTTCCCAAGGCTTGGAAACCCAGTCTAGAAGTTATAGGTGACGAACAGGCGGGCGTCGCTGGCGAAAGTATCAGCCCTCCCGGTGCGGCTGTCGCGGTAACCCGCACCCACCTTGAGCGCGACGGTAAGGCGATCACCAATCGGCTGTTTCACCACCACATTGAGCTCCTGCCCGTTGTACGGGGTTTTGTCGTTCCACGTGCAGTTGTAGAGCGCATAGAGAACTGTTTTGTCGATTTTGGCGCCCGCTTTGAGGTAGGCCGTTTTCGCGCCGCCTTCAAACTGTCCGGAATAGATCATCATGGATGAACCGAGAGGATGGTTGATGCCGGTTCCCAGTTCGGAAAACGCGAGTGTGTCGCCGCCGACAGAAAGGAAACCCGGCTCGAGGGTGACGCCGCCAATTTTCTGCCGAACGGATGCGCCGACCATATCCGAGCTGTGGTTCGCGCCCCGGCCGACATCGTTTTCGTGACGGTAATAGCCATGGAGAGCCGTGGTGTCGGACAACGTGTATTTAACACGCCCCCCGGCCAGATTCACCCAGTCATACGCATACGCATCGAAAACCGCCACCTCGAGATTGGTGATGCCGGTGTAGACCGCTTCGACCCAGGTAACGCCGTCGCCAAGATCCTGAAACTTCCATGAATCCTCATTATCCCAAACGTTACTGATCCGTTCAGCGTGACCGATCATTAATGTCGTGTCCGGAATATCTTTCGTAACCAAAATCGCGGCTTCGAAGGCTCGCTGTTTCTGGCGAAACTCGTCGGCGCGGAAGACCTCGCCGTTGACAACCTGCCGTCCGACTTTGATGAAGGTGTTGGTCAGCCCCAGGCTTTCGAGGCGGTATTTCAGCCAGACTTCATTCAACAGATTGACGCGCCCGTTGCTGAGCAGGGTTTTTCCGTTGTTGCTGTAGCGGCTGGAATCGAGCGGCTCGACATAACTGTAAACCGCGCCGAAGCTGAGTCCGGCCATCTCCGGAGACTCATAGCCCAGCTGAACGCCCAGTGTGGTGGAATGAGCGTTGCCGGGGGTGTTATTCTCATAGTCCCGGTACATGCTAAGGGTCTGCGCACGGAGAGCCCAGGTTCCGTAGCCGAGATCGTTAACGGGTTTGAGCAGGCTGTCGGATGCCGAGCAGGTCAGCGCGGCGAAAACGAGTAGCAGTATATATTTTTTAATGCTGTTTCCTTTTTAACAAAACAGGCCGGAAAAATCCGGCCTGTTGGTTTTAATTAAGCTTTTTCCCGGAGTCCGATGTTTTCCTTCTGCGTCAGCAGCGACACGACGATCAGCGTGATGAAGCTGAGCGGAATCGAGATGATGCCCGGGTTGTCGAGGCCGTGCAGGGCCTCGGCGGCGGTGCGGCCATACTGCACAAACATGCTCGGGGAGGTGAGGATGATGCCCAGCGCAGAGATCATGCCGACGCCGATCGACCAGGCAATTCCCTTGGCCGTGGTTTTCTTCCAGAACAGAAGCATGATGATCGACGGCAGGTTAGCCGAGGCGGCTACCGCGAAGGCCCAGCCGACGAGGAACGAAACGTTCATTCCCTTGAAGGCAATCCCCAGGATGATGGCAATAATTCCGACCACAACGGCGGCGATCTTACCGGCTTTCACTTTCTGCTGATCGGTCATCTGAACGTTCATGAACTTGTCCATCAGATCGTGCGCCACGGCGCCGGATGCCGCAACGATCAGGCCGGAAACGGTTCCGAGAACGGTCGCGAAAGCGACTGCGGAGATGATGGAGAAGAGCACCAGACTGAAGGTTTTAGCCAGCAACGGAGCTGCCATGTTGCCGTCGGCCACATCCATCACCCCGAGGGTCATAGCACCGAGGCCCATGAACAGGGTCAGGATGTAGAAGAAGCCGATGGCCCCGATCGCCACGATGGTCGATTTGCGGGCGTCGCGCTGCGAGGGAACGGTGTAGTAGCGGATCAGAATATGCGGCAGAGCAGCCGTACCGAAGAAGAGCGCCAGCATCAGCGAGATGAAGTTCAACTTTTGAATCGGCGTCTTGGTTTTAAACTTCTGGCCGGGAATCAGCAGATCCGATCCCTTGGTGACCGTCGGGCAGAACAGCGTCACGTGGGCTTCGCCATCCGTCAGCTTAACCTGCGCCCCTTTGGGGTAGCGCACCACGTCGGAGCGATCCACTGCCGCCAGATAGCTGAAGACGCCGAGCTTTCCGGTTTTTTCAATTTCATTGCCGTCCTTATCGCGCAGGGTCGCGATGTAACCAACCGGTTTGAAGAGATTGGCCTCTTTCGGCGCGCCGTTATAAAGTGTGCCATCAGCCGTTTCCGTTTTGGACTGAACTTCTTCGAGCGAAAGGCCCGTGACCAGCCACCAGCTTTCGATGCCTTCTTTGGCCAGCTTGACAAAGCTCTGTTCGGATTTCTCGTCATCGAGCTTGGTCACAAAGGTATAGCCGTCCGCGCCGGTCGCCATCACCGTTGCCGCATTGAGCTGTTTCGGGGCAAAGGCCTGTTCCGACGGAGCGGTCGAAAGGCCCTTATTCAGCACAGCTACAACCAGAACCGTTGAGAAGATAATCAGCAGTCCGCCTTTAAGGAACTGAACGTAGGTGGTGGAGGTCATGCCCGCCGTAGCCACAATCGTGATCACTACCGCGCCGACCATAATCACACCGACCCAGTGCGGCAGACCCAGCAGCGGCGTAACGAGCACCCCGGCGCCGACCATCTGCGGAATCAGATAGAAGACCGAAACGGCCAGCGTGCTGACGGCGGCCATCAACTGAATGTTTTTCGAGTTGAACTTGGAGTCCAGCGCGTCGGCGAAGGTGTACTTGCCGAGACGCTTCATCGGTTCTGCGACCACGAACAGAGCCACGATCCAGCCGGCCAGATAGCCGATCGAATAGAGGAACCCGTCAAAGCCCATGGTGGCGATCATCCCGCAGATTCCGAGGAAGGAAGCGGCGGAAAGATAATCACCCGCAAAGGCAATCCCGTTCACAAACCAGTGGATGGTTCCGCCGGCGGCAAAATAGCCGGCTGCGGACTTGGCTTTGCGGGCGTAATAAAAGGAGAGTCCGAGGACGAAGCCGACAAATGCCAGGAAAATGACAATGGCAATGGGACTGGCGATGTAATTCATTATTCAGCCCCCTTTTGGTTCATCTCGTTTTCTTTCTTCGTGCAGGCGTGGTTATAAACCAAGCCGAGGATGATCGCAAAAATGATCAGCCCCATTCCGTAAATGATGGCGAGGTTTACTCCGGCCAGCGCCGGCGTTTTGAGCGTTTCGGTGGCGAAAACCGCCAGCGCGACAAAGCCCATATAGATTATGCAATAAAGCCAGAACAGCTTAATGCCCAGTTTCGCTTTCCAGTCGGACGCGTTGTCCGCCTCCTGCTTCGCTGCCGGTTCGTGTAACATAACGCTCTCCTTTTATTGAACTGATAAAATAAAGCTGAAATTTTTACCGCTAAACAGGGGGGAAGGGAAGGGATTTGCTCGTCTATCTCAACTCATCAAGCCGACCGGTCAGGATGAAATCATTAAAGATTTGGATGAGCCCCTGACGGGCGAGCGCCGTCCGGTAGAGCTTCGGCGAATGGTCGGGGCCGAAAAGCGTGTAAGCCGTTTCGCGGATCACACTGTTCATCGGCTCAACCAAAAGGTTTTCCAGCGCGGTTTCATCGCCCTTCGCCAGCCGGTACGGCACAAACACATTCAGCTCGATCGCTTTCAAACGGTCTTTGCCGACGAGCTCCGCCTTTTTCTCTTTTCCCGTCCACCCAACATGCTCCGTCCAAAAGCATTTTTCCAAACATTGGAACCCGGCTGCGTTGGGGCGTGTTGTCTTTTCCAATGTTTGGAAAACGCCGTCGGCAATCCACTGCGCAAGCGCGCAGAGACGCCGGACGGGATGGTTGAGCGGGCGCAGGCCGGAAAAATTCCAGTCGGCGCGGGTCAGCGGCTCGACCTCTTCCCACTTGTGCTCTTCACGCCACCAGAGATCCCACAACGAACGCAACTCGGTCTTGGATGCCTGCGGCCACCTGGCCCCGGGTTGCTTGGGGAGCAGTCCGGAGAGCCCGAGCAACACGGCATAAACGGTTTTCCAATCGGCTCCGTACTGGGCAAGCGATTCAAGCGGAAGGCGTTGCGACAACCTCCGGAACGGGCCCTTGTTGTGCTTGTAGCCGAGCGCGGCGGCGGTCTCTTCGTAGAGCGCCTGCGCCTCGCCGCGCTGTTGCATCAGCCACGCAAGGCGCAGCGTCTTCTGCCGAAGCCGTTCTTCGCCCGCACTTTCCAGGCAACTGCGTTGCATTTCAGCGCTTCGCGTCGCAAGGGCTGACGTTTTGGATGCCCTTGGTTCACTGTATGGATACGCCGTTAGATCGATGCTTTCGAGGTCGGTGGTGCACCTATCGCAAACCGATATGTGCACCGTGCCGGGAGGGAAGAGGGATTCATCGGCGGTTCCGGGGAACCAGGTGATGTGAAAGCGGACGTTGGTATAGAGCGGGTCGGTGTGGTGCCCGTGGTTTTTCCAATCATTGGAAAAAATGTGGATCTCGGCGTCGCCCGCGACGCGACGCTTTTCCCGGCCAATCAGCAAAACCGCACCCCGAAAGTCCGGCCCGGCCTCGAGGTTCCAGCGCCCTGGATTTTCAACAGCCACCGGTTCTCCGCGCGAGGTTTTCAGCTTCTGCGGGCGGAGAGAGTCGTCAAACCAAAGGGCGTGCAGGTGGCGCTCCGTGTAGGGAAAATAGCGTCCAGCGGTTTCGCGCACTTCGCCGGGCGAAATAAGTGTACGGTACGCCGCGGCCCTCGGGAACAATGCGTCCTGAATGGGCGGTGCGGCATACATCGGCTTATCCCACTTTGGCCGCATCGGGAAAGTCGAAGTTCGTTTCGAATAGCTTTTGAAACTGCATAGCAGCGGCCTCTTCGTCGGATCCGTCGGCCTGCAGGGTAACCAGCGTGCCTTGTTCAAGGCCAAGCATCATCAATTCAAGCGCCGAGCCAAGCACCGCCGAGCCGGCGGGCGCAAGAACGGTAATGACCGAGCTGACCTCCGCGGCGGCCTGGGTGATCACAGCGGTGGGACGGCAATGGATTCCTGCCTCATTTTTAACAACTGCTTTTAGTTCCACCATAAAGTCCATCCCTTTTGCTTGTGCCAAACAGGCCCGCTCGGTTATACAAGCCGCTACCCGTTTGAGCAAAATAGAAGGAACAACGGAGCTTGGCAAATATGAAATTTCCGATCAGCTGGTTAAAGGAACTTGTGGATTTTGAGGATAGTCTGGAGGGACTTTCCGACAAACTGACGTTTGCCGGCCTCGAAGTCGAAAACATTAAAACCACCGGCGGAACCTTTGAGGGCGTTGTCGTTGGCGAAGTGCTCGCCATTGAGCCGCACCCGGACGCGGAAAAGCTCCGCCTCTGCACCGTCGAATACGGCGCGGCCGAAACCCTGCAAGTGGTCTGCGGCGCGCCGAATGTTCAGATTGGCGGAAAGTATCCCTTCGCCACCGTCGGCACCACCCTGCCGTGCGGCATCACCCTCAAGAGAGCTAAAATCCGCGGCGTCGAATCGCTCGGGATGCTCTGCGCCAAAGACGAGCTGGGGCTCGGCGAGGACCACTCCGGCCTGCTTAACCTCGACGCAGAAGCCGCGCCCGGCACCCCGCTGGCCGAACTGATGGACCCGCCCGAAAGCGTCTTTGAGCTCGAAATCACCCCGAATCGCCCCGATTGCCTCAGCCTGATCGGCGTCGCCCGCGAAGTCGCCGCCCTCTACGGCACAGACCTTAAACTGCCCGCGATTGACCTGAAAGAAACCGACGAACCCGCGGACTCGCTCGTGCAGGTTTCCGTCGAAGATGGCGAGCGCTGCCCGCGCTACACCGCGCGCGTCCTGAAAAACGCCAAGGTCGGCCCGTCGCCCGACTGGATGAAAAACCGTCTCGAAGCCTGCGGCATCCGCCCGATCAACAACCTCGTCGACATCACCAACTATGTTTTGCTCGAAACCGGTCATCCGCTGCACGCCTTCGACGCCACCTTGATTCAGGGCGGGAAAATCATCGTCCGCCGCGCGGCGCAGGGCGAAAAGTTCACCACGCTCGACGGAATTGAGCGCGAACTGACCCAAGAAATGCTCGTCATCGCCGACTCCGAAAAAGCCATCGCCCTCGCCGGCGTCATGGGCGGAGCCAACACCGAAATCAAAGACGACACCCAAACCGTTCTGCTCGAAGCCGCAACCTTCGAGCAATCGGGCATTCGCCACACCGCCAAAGCGCTCGGCCTCTCCACCGACAGCGCCTACCGCTTCCAACGCGGCGTCAACGCCGAAACGGTCGAATGGGCGAGTCGCCGCGCCGCAACCCTCATGGTCGATCTGGCCGGAGCTGAAATCTGCTCCGGCGTGATCGACGTCTGCCCCGCCCCGAAAACCAAAACACAGATCACGGTGCGCTGGGCGAACATCTGCAAACTGATCGGCCTCGACATTCCGGCCGACACCATGAAACAGATTTTCCAAACATTGGAAATTTCCGTCCTGTCCAGTGACGCCGACGGCGCGCTCCTCGAAATCCCGACCTTCCGCGATGATCTCACCCGCGAGGTCGACATCATCGAAGAAGTCGCCCGGATGCATGGCGTCGACCGGATTCCCGAAAAACTGCCCTCCGCACACGTAATCGGCGGCGCACACGACGACCGCACCCGCGCCGTGACGGTCTGCCGCAAAAATCTGGCCGGACTCGGCGCGCGCGAGATTCTGAACTACACGCTGGTCAACCACCCCCTGCTCGATCTCTTCGGCAAAAGCGACGACCGCGAAGAGCTGCCCCACCCGATCAGCGCCGAGCAGTCCGTTCTGCGCACCTCACTCATCCCGCAAATGGTCGAAAGCCTCGGCCGCAACAAATCGCGCCAGATCAACGACGCCGTCTTTTTCGAAATCGGCCGCACCTTCACGAAGGGTGGAGTTCAGACCGAAAAAGTCTGCCTCGGACTGATGGGCACCGCCGGACGCGGTGCGCTCGACCAGCAGCGCGGTGTTAGCG
The DNA here is from genome assembly GCA_016342445.1 of Verrucomicrobiota bacterium. GTDB lineage: Bacteria > Verrucomicrobiota > Kiritimatiellia > Kiritimatiellales > Tichowtungiaceae > Tichowtungia. The sequence goes on from JAEIOF010000006.1 coordinate 24,481, forward strand.
AAGAAGAAGTATTCCTCTGGCTGAAAGGTTTAGTCATCAACCTGCTCGCCGCCCAAAAAGTAACGAAGGTTAAATTCCAAGCATTGGAAAAAGCTCCCGCCTTCGAAGAAGGCCGTGCGCTAAAGGTGCTTTCCGGAAAAACTGAAATCGGGGTGATCGGGCTGATCAATTCCAAAGCCCGGAAAGAGTGGCGCCTGAACGACCCGGTCGCCGCCGCCGAGCTCGATCTGGAGCCGCTGGTTTCCAATGTTTGGAAAACCGGAACCGTTCAAGACATCCCGCTCTACCCCGCTACCGAGCGTGACTTCGCCTTCATCGTCGATGAATCGGTGCGGCACGAGGAAATCCTCAAAACGATCAACGGCTCCGCTCCGGCCGAACTCGAAAAGGTAGCGCTGTTCGATATCTTCCGCGGCAAATCGATGGAAAAGGGAAAGAAGAGCCTCGCCTACAGCTTTGTCTACCGCTCGACAAAAGGCACGCTAACCGATGAGAAGGTTAATAAATTCCACGAAACCATCGGTAAAAAAGTCTGCGCTGCCGTCTGCGCCGTTATCCGCGAAGGCTGATGCGGGAAAATCCCCCGCTTTTTAGATCGTCATCTTGACCCTCCCCGCATACGGGTGTAGCATTCCGTTGTGGGGAGAGGAAAGCGAGACCCTCACCACCTTGTTCTTTAACAATTTAGCCCTCCCGGTTCATGAGAAGTAAATTTTCCGATCCGATAAACATATAATTAAAGGGAGCTCAGGACGGTCCGGCCAATGGTTTGGTCGTTCAAAAGGGCACCCACCTTGTCATTCAGGGTTCGGAAAAGCACTTCTCCGGGTTGGGCCTTTTTCCAGCCGCTTCGGTGAAAACCGGAGCGGCTTTTTTGTGTTCCGATTCCCGTTTCCTGCTTACACTGCGCGCCATGGAATTGTTCGAAGAAAAACCGGAACCCGGAACCAAACGGATCGGCGCGGGCACTGCGCCGCTGGCGGCGCGGATGCGTCCGCGCACGTTGGATGAAATCTGCGGGCAGGAACACATTCTCGGCGAAGGCAAGCTGCTGCGCCGCGCAATTGAGGCCGACCGCATGTCGAGCATCATTCTCTACGGCCCGCCCGGTTGCGGAAAAACATCGCTCGCCGAAGTGATCGCCCTGACCACCGACCGCCGCTTCGAACGCACCAGCGGCGTGCTCGCCAATGTGGCCATTCTGCGCGAACTGCTCAAAGCGGCGGGCGGATGGAAAAAACTCCACAAACAGGACACGATTCTCTTTATCGACGAAATCCACCGCTTCAATAAAGCGCAGCAGGACGTCCTCCTGCCCTACGTCGAAAGCGGAGACATTATTCTAATCGGCGCGACCACTCACAACCCGTTCTTCTTCATCAATACGCCGCTCAACTCCCGCTCACAGATTTTTCAGCTCAACCCGCTCAGCGAAGAAGCGATCAAAACGGTTCTGCAACGCGCAACGGAACATCCGGCGGGGCTGAACGGACTGGTCACCGCAGACGACGACGCGCTGGCCCATCTGGCTCGCGTCTGCGAAGGCGATGCGCGCCGTGCGCTCAACGCGCTGGAGATCGCCGCGCTGACCACCCCTCCCGGCGACGACGGCCTCGTTCATTTGACGAAGCATGAGATTGAGGAGTCGGTGCAGAAAAAAGCAGTGGCCTACGATCACGATGAAGACGAGCACTACGACACCATTTCGGCCTTCATCAAAAGCGTGCGCGGCTCCGACCCGAACGCGGCGATCTACTGGCTGGCTAAAATGATTTATGCAGGCGAAGACCCGCGCTTCATCGCACGGCGGCTGGTCATCCTCGCGTCCGAAGATATCGGCAACGCCGACCCGCGCGGGCTGACGCTGGCAACCTCGGCGATGCAATCGGTCGAATTTGTCGGCATGCCGGAGGCGCGTATTATTCTGGCGCAAGCCACGACCTATCTCGCCAGCGCACCAAAAAGTAACGCGAGCTATCTGGCCATCGATGCCGCGCTGGCCGATGTGGAAAACGGCCGCACCCTGCCGGTTCCAAAACATCTGCAAAGCGGGCCGAAGCCGGACAAGGGCACGGTGAAATATCAGTACGCCCACGACGGCAAAGACCATTTCGTCGATCAGGAATATGTCCCGACCGACAAGGTCTATTACCAGCCGACGGATCAGGGCTACGAAGAAACCATCGGCAAACGGCTGGCGTTCTGGAAATCGCGGCGGGGAAAAAAATGACCAAGGCCGAAATACGCGCACAAATCGCCGAAAAACGCCCCGATTTCCAAACATTGGAAAAACTGAGTGCCGCCGTGGTTAAAAAGTTCCAAACCTTGGAACTTTTTCAGCAGGCCAAGACGGTCGGAGTGTATATCCCCCTGCCCGACGAGGTCGATATCACCCCGCTTTTCCAATGGTTGGAAACCAACTGCGTTGGGGCACAGACTTTTTACATTCCTGCTTATGATGAAGCTCTCGGTGTTTACCGGCTGGCGGAATACAGCGGCGAGCTGAAAAAAGGGAAGTTTGGCATTCCGGAACCGGCGAACCCGATTTTTGCACCCGAAGAGATTGACCTCATCCTCGTGCCGGGCGTCGCCTTCGACCATTCCGGAAACCGAATCGGGCGCGGCGGCGGTTTTTACGACCGCCTGCTGCCGCAGTACCGCGCCGTGCGCGCCGGAATCTGCTTCGGCTTCCAATGTTTGGAAAGAATTCCGGCCGAACCTCACGACTGCAAAATGAATCTCATCGTGACCGAGTCGCTAATTTCTTAAATTTGCGACGAACGTTAGACAAGCGGGTCTGTCAGAGTTATGCTCCGTCTATAAAAATAAAATTCTGAAACGAAGGATCTTTTATGGACAGCATGGCAATTTGGTGGAGCGGTGTGCAGGATATGGTGGTGAATGTCGGGTTTGTGGTACTCGGTTTTTTCTTTAACGCCTACCTTTCACGAACCAATGCGATCGCCGCCAGCAACCGCGGCTCAGTCATTCTTGAAGAAGCCAAGAAACAGGCGGAGGCCATCCGGTACGAAGCCGGCGTGGAAGCCCGCGAAGAGGTTTTGAAGGCCCGCGAAAAAGCGGAACACAGCCTCGATAAAAAACGGCAGAGCATTATCGAACTCGAAGACCGCGTGGTCGCCCGAGAAAAGGATATTTCCCGCAAGCTGGAACTCCTCGAGGCCAAAGACCGCACGCTAAGCGAAAAGCTGGAAACCATCGAACAACAAAGCCTCGGACTGAAGGGACAAAAAGAAGAACTCCAGGCGCGTATCGAAGAGGGAATTAAGCAGACTCAACATGTCGCAAACCTCTCGGAGGAGGAGGCTCGCAAGCTGATCATCGGCCGGATGGAAAAAGAGCTTGAGGGCGAAATCAGCGGACTGATCCGTCACCAGCAGAAACGGGCGTTTGAACTCGCCAAGGCGGAGGCCCGCGACATTGTCTGCACGGCGATCCAACGCTATGCCGGAGAGCACGTCGCCGACATCACCGCCACCCAAGTTCGCCTCCCCTCGGAGGACATGAAGGGACGCCTCATCGGCAAGGAAGGCCGCAATATTAAATCGTTCGAAATGGAGTCGGGCGTCAACCTGATCATCGACGAAACCCCCGGCATGGTGATGCTCTCCAGCTTTGATCCCGTCCGGCGCGAAGTGGCCCGTGTATCTCTCGAACGTCTGATGGAAGACGGACGAATTCACCCCGCCAGCATCGAGGAAACCCTCAACAAGGTCCGTTCTGAAACCGATGAAATCATCCGTCAGGCGGGAGAAGATGCCCTGTACGGCCTTGGGATATCCGGCGTAGCACCTGAGTTGGTAAAAGTACTCGGCCGCCTTAAATACCGCACCAGCTATAGACAAAATGTGCTCGACCACTCCGTCGAAATGGCTTCCCTTATGGCAATGATGGCCGCCGACCTCGATCTGGATATCGACACCGCCAAACGCGTCGGGATCTTCCACGACCTCGGCAAAGCGCTCGACCACGATGTCGAGGGCTCTCACGCTGAAATCGGCGCGAACCTGCTCCGCAAATACGGCGAAGATCCGCTGGTCTACAACGCAGTCGCCTCACATCACGATGAGGTTGAAAAGAGCAGCGTCTATGCCGTGCTCGCCGCGGCCGCCGACGCCATGACCGCCGCCCGCCCCGGCGCGCGAATGGACACCACGGATCTCTATCTCGAGCGGCTCGATAAGCTCGAAAAGATCGCCGGCTCCTTCAAAGGTGTCGAGAAGAGCTATGCCATTCAAGCGGGCCGCGAACTGCGCGTGATCGTCGAAGGCAAGCTGATCGACGACAACCGCGCGCTGGTGATCGCCCGCGAAATCGCCAACCGAATTCAGGCCGAAGTCCGCTACCCGGGCCAGGTCAAAGTGACGGTGATCCGCGAAACACGCGCCATCGAATACGCCAAATAAGGAGGGTTTCATGCAGAAGGTGTTCGAGCTCAATCATCCGCTGGTTCAGCACCATCTCACCCACCTGAGAAGCAAAGAGACTGCGCCGCACATCTTCCGCGCGCAGATCCGGCGTCTGGCGATTTTGCTCGCAGCCGAGGCCACGCGCGACCTGCCGCTCAAACCCGAAGTCATCGAAACCCCGCTGGTTGAAATGGAAGGCGTCGTGCTCGACGTACGTATCGGTCTCGTTCCGATCCTGCGCGCGGGGCTCGGCATGACCGACGCCCTGCTCGACCTGCTTCCCGCAGCCGAAGTGTGGCACCTTGGCTTCTACCGCGATGAGGAAACGCTTCAGCCCGTTGAGTATTATCAAAAATTTTCCAGCAATCCGCCCGACCTCGTCTTCGTGCTCGACCCCATGCTCGCGACCGGCGGCTCCGCCTGCGCCGGCATCCAGCGGGTCAAAGACTGGGGCGCCGGAGAGATTCGGATGCTCTCGATTATCGCCGCCCCCGAAGGCATTGCAACCGTCCGCGAAGAACACCCCGATGTGAAAATCTACGTCTGTAAAATCGACGAGGAACTCAACGACGACGCCTACATCCTGCCCGGCCTCGGCGACGCCGGCGACCGCATCTTCAACACCCTCGGCTGATTTCACTCAAACTCAAACTGGAACGGGAACTCCTGCGCTGCACCCAAGGGGCGACCGAACCGCCGACCGACAATCTTTCTCATCATCCGCTCCAGCGCTTGACGCAAAATCCCGTGGCCCTTGCCCGGCAGCACCTCGGCAGAACGAATCATTCCGTCGGCCCCCATCGTAATCAGCAGCTCAAACGTACCGGAAATGCCCATGCGCTCCGCCGCCGCCGGATAATATTTCTCGCGTTCAATCTGCTCCTGGATCCAGACGAGCAAGGCGTCGGCGTCAACCGCCGCCTCGGGCGCGGCAGCCTCCTGATTCACAAGAGCCTCGGCCCGAACCGGTTCTGGCTCAGGCTCTTTAATGATTTCTTCGAGTGCCACATCCACCTCTTCAGGCGGAGGCAGAATTTCCGGCGGGGGCGGCGTTTCCTCAGCCGCCATCAGTTCCATCTGCGCAAAACTTAAATTAACCGCCTTCATGGAAATCAGAACGGGATCTTTTTTTAGCAGGTTTTCACTCCAGCGATAAACGCCGACGACTCCGGCCGCATACAGCAACAGACTGAGGAAAAATGCCGCCAGCCGGATCCATCGCTCAGATGGACGGAGCTTATTCACGACCGGGCAGCGTGGTGATGGAAATATTTTCGCGATTCAGCAGGCGCGCCTCGTCGATCACGGAGAGAAACGCGTCGAACGGCGCGGCACGGTCGACAAACAGGTTGATCCCGAGTTCGGGGTTGGCCTTGAGCAGCGCAGGAATCTCCTCGCGAACCAGCGGACCCCCGTCGTTAAACAGTTCGCCGTCGGCATCGATGGTGATCACGAGCTGCTCTTTGCGCTCAGCGGAAGCCGCCGCCGAGGCCGCCTTCGCCAGATTTACCGGAAGCGACGGACGGATAAACGTCGAGGTGATAAAAAAGAAAATGAGCAAAATGAAAACCACATCGATCAGCGGCGTCAGATCGATCTCCTCATCAAACTCTTTATCTAAAGAAAAATCCTCGAACATGATCAGTCTCGCATAAGGTCGCGGGTGCTTTCGATACACTCAATCATCAGGGCGCGGGTGCGCAGGCGGAGCAGGTAATAAAAGACCAGCGTCGGAATGGCGACGCTCATCCCCATGATGGTGGTGATGAGCGCCTCCCAGATTCCGCCGGCCAGCGCGGCGTTATCCACCGCCGCCTGAAGCGAAATCTCGCGAAAGACGCGGGTGATGCCCAGCACGGTTCCGAGCAGACCGAGCAACGGAGAGATGACAGAAATCAGCCGGAGAATGGTGAGCGATACATAGGTGGTGCCGAAGTTGCGCTGAAAGAGATACTGGATTTCGCCTTGAAGTTCCGCACGCGGGGTTTTGTGTTCCAGCGCGGTCCAGACCACGGAGCTGATCGGGTTTTTGTGCGCCTGCTCTTCAGTCATCGGGGGCTGATCTTTTTTTAGTGCCGCCAGAAACAACCGGAAGCCGCGCGGCACCCACGCGAGATAGATCACACTCGCCAGAAACAAATAGAGACTGACAAATGAAAGAACGGCGATCACGGAACCCGCCGGACCGATTTTTGCATAAAGGGCTTCAATCATAGTTTTTCTCCAGGCCCCGGAGCATAGGCCAGCCCGTCGGGAATGATCAATGCCCAATCCTCAATGTTCAGCGTTCCAACCATTGGAAAAACCCCGCGCTCTGACGCAATCAGAATTCCACTGATTGGAAAAAAGGAAATGCCGGTTGCTTTTTGTTTTTGGCATATGCTATTAACCAACCATGCCAAGACCCCCCATAGAACGACGGATCGGCCAGTGCGCGCCGGTGACTTACTTCAAGCCGCAAGGAATTCCACTGCGAATGCTCGAAGCAGTTGAGCTGGCCGCCGATGAGCTGGAAGCCATCCGGCTGGCCGATTTTGAAGGGCTTTATCAGGAACAAGCCGCTGAACAGATGGGCGTGTCGCGCCAGACATTTGGACTCATTGTCACCCGGGCGCATAAAAAAGTGGCGGAAGCGCTGACGCAAGGGAAAGCGATCTGCGTCGAGGGAGGCAACGCCCCGGTGATCACAGAGCAACCGGGGAACGGATGCGGACGGGGTCGCCACGGTCGCGGCTGCCAGTAGATTTGAAAGAAAAGGAGGCATATTATGCCAAGAGGAGACCAAACAGGCCCGGCGGGCGCAGGCCCGATGACCGGACGCGGCGCAGGTTTCTGCGCCGGATTCAACCCAGCCGGATTTCAAACCTCCGGCAGAGGCTTCGGACGCAGATGCGGACGGGGCATCGGAATGCGCAACGGGTTTGCACAACCCGCTCCATCGCCGCAAAACGCTGAAATCAATGCGCTGAAAGAACAGACGATCCGTATCGAACAGAAATTGGAAGAGCTTCTAACCCGGTCATGAAAAAGTCAGCCACAGAACACTTCACAAGCCGCCGGGGCAACTGCGCACAAGCCGTTGCTATGGCGTGGAAAGACAAACAACAACCGGAATCCGATCATCACGACCGGTTTTCCGGCGCCGGGCGCGGGCAGGCCCCGGAAGGAATCTGCGGAGCTCTGCACGCCGCCTGCGAAATCGCCGGTGAATCCCGGAAAGACATGTTGGAAGAAAAATTCCGGCAGCAGACGTCCGGCCACACAACCTGCCGGGACATCCGCCGCAACCGGATTATGCCCTGCGCCGACTGTGTCGCTACCGCCGCCGGACTGCTCGACGAACTGATAAAGGAACCCAAATGAAAATTGCCATCTCAACATCCGGTAACGACCTGAATGCTCCGCTCGATCCGCGCTTCGGACGTGCCGCCCGCTTTCTGATATACGATACAGAAAGCAAAACCTTCGAACTGGCCGGCAACGAACAAAACCTGAATGCGGCGCAAGGCGCAGGCATTCAGTCGGCGCAAAATGCCGCCGCGACCGGTGCCAAAGCGGTGATCAGCGGCCACTTTGGCCCCAAGGCCTTTCGCGTGTTGAGCGCGTCGAAGATTGCTATGTACGCCTCAACCGCCACCACCGTACAGGAGGCGCTGGATTTATATGTAGCCGGAAAACTGACCGCCGCACAGGAAGCGGACGTGGAGGGACACTGGCTATGAGTCAAAAAAAAATCTGCTTTCCCCCGATTGGAGTGATTCACAGCGAACATACAGAGACGGCCAGCACTCCGATCCAGCCGGTTTATGCACCCTCCTGCACCGGAACGGTCGAGGTTTTTCCCGAATACGCCGAAGGGCTGGATGATCTGGACGGATTTTCCCATATTTACCTGATCTATCATCTCGACCGGGCGGGGGAACCCCGCCTGAAGGTGAAGCCGTTTCTTCAGGATGTCGAACGCGGCGTTTTCGCCACGCGCGCGCCATGCCGCCCGAACGGAATCGGTCTGAGCATAGTCCGGCTCATCCGGCGCGAAGGTGCCGTTCTGTACGTACAAGGCCTTGATGTTCTGGACGGAACACCATTACTCGACATCAAACCCTATGTCTCACGATTCGACTGCGTCCAGACGGATCGCAACGGATGGCAGGATGAGGTGAACGAAGAGGATGCTCAGGTTCTCGGAAAACGAAATTACCGATGAACACCACGCTCCACTGCATCCCCTGTTTTGTCCGCCAGACGCTCGATGCCTCCCGCAAGGTGGCGAATGATCCGGCGGTTCACGAACAAATCATGCGCGAAGTGCTGCGCTGGATGAGCGATATGGACATGAGTCTGTCGCCGCCCGCGCTGGCACAACGCATCCACCGCCGTCTGCGCGAACTGACCGGCGTCGCCGATCCGTACCGGGAAGAAAAGGATCTTCACAACCAGATGGCGCTAAAGTTGCTACCCGAACTGCGCGCGCAGGTTGCCGCCTCGAACGACCCACTGATGACAGCGGCCCATCTGGCCATTGCGGGCAACATTATTGATCTGGGCCCCAAAAGCGGACTGGATGAAAACGAGATCCACGACGCCCTTCGGCACGCCTCGGAGAAACCGCTGGAAGGCGATCTGATTGCCTTTCGCGCCGAAGTCGCGCAGGCCAAAACCATTCTCTATCTGGCCGACAACTGCGGCGAAATTGTTTTCGACACCCTACTGATCGAACAGCTCGGGCCGGAGCGGGTTACTCTGGCCGTGCGCGGGATGCCGATCATCAACGACGCGACCCTGGAGGATGCGGTCACCGCCGGACTCGATAAAATGGTTCCAATGATTGGAAACGGATCAGACGCACCCGGCACCATTCTCGACGATTGCAACGAGGAATTCCGCCAAGCCTTCGAGTCCGCCGATCTGATCATCTCCAAAGGTCAGGGAAATTTTGAGACGCTCAGTCCTTGTGGGAAAAATATTTTCTACCTGCTCAAAGTCAAATGTCCGGTGGTGTCCGAATCCGTTTGTCTACCGGTCGGCACACATGTTTTGTGTCACGGAAGGAACTTTTCATAATGAAAGTCGCCATTGCATCCGGAAAAGGGGGAACCGGGAAAACGACGCTGTCCGTCGCTCTAGCGCAGGCCTGGGACGGGCCCGTTCAGCTGCTGGACTGCGATGTGGAAGCGCCGAATGCTTCGCTTTTTCTGAGTCTGGAAACGGCGACGGAGCAAGTCGTTACCGTACCGATTCCTGTCGTTGATTCATCGCGTTGTACTGGATGCGGAAAGTGCGCGGCGATCTGTGAATTCAATGCGCTGGCCGTAGCCGGAAACTCCGTGCTGGTGTTTGAAGAGCTGTGCCACAGTTGCGGCGGATGCGTACGAATCTGCCCCGAACAGGCGATCACCGAACAGCCGCGAAAAATCGGAACGATCCGAACCGGATCAATCGAAACCATTCGCCTGACGGAAGGCCGGTTGGATATCGGTCGCGCCATGGCCCCGCCGCTGATCCGCGCGGTCAAAAAAAGCGCCGATCCAAAAACACCTGTTTTGATCGACTGTCCGCCGGGAACCTCCTGCCCGATGATCACCGCCGTAAAAGATTCCGACTACGTCATCCTCGTCACCGAACCGACCCCGTTCGGACTGCACGACCTGACGCTCGCGGTTGAAACGATGCGTTTGCTGAACCTTCCGTTCGGCGTGGTAATTAACCGCGCCGACAGCGGAGATGACCGCGTCGTCACCTTCTGCCAACAGGAAGCCATCCCCCTGTTGTTGCAGATTCCTGAATCGCGAAAAATCGCCGAGGCCTGTTCGCGCGGCGAGACGCTGTTATCCGCCGACCCGTCGCTGAAAGAAGCGCTGCAAAACCTCGCAAGGAGCTTCCAATGAAAGAGCTGGTCATTATCAGCGGGAAAGGCGGAACGGGCAAAACCAGTGTAACCGCCTCTTTTGCCGCTCTGGCAAAAAATGCGGTGCTGGTCGACTGCGATGTCGATGCGGCCGACCTGCATCTGATATTAAATCCGCAGATCCGCTACCGGAATGATTTCTACAGCGGGCACGAGGCGATCATCCGCCCGGCGGACTGCACCGCCTGCGGATTGTGCCAAACGCTTTGCCGCTTCGACGCCATCCATGAGTCCGGCGAACGCTTTCAGGTGGATTCCGCGTCCTGCGAAGGGTGCGGCGTTTGCGTAGAATTCTGCCCGGCGAAAGCGATTAATTTTCCGGATCGGCTATGCGGCGAGTGGTTCCATTCGCAAACCCGCTTCGGCACGCTACTGCATGCGCGACTGGGAATCGGCGCGGAAAACTCCGGGAAGCTGGTCAGCACGGTGCGCGGACAGGCCAAACAGTTTGCTCAGGCGATTCAGGCCAAGTGGATTCTGGTAGACGGCCCGCCCGGCACCGGCTGTCCGGTGATCGCTTCGATCACGGGCGCGGATGCTGTGCTCGCGGTTACCGAGCCCTCCCTGTCCGGGAAGCACGATCTGCTGCGCGTTCTCGAACTGACCCGCCACTTCAAAATCCCCGCCTTCGTCTGTATCAACAAATGGGATATCAACCCGGAAATGACCGGACAAATTGAAGCGGCCGCAACAGAGGCCGGGGCCACCGTTTTAGCGCGAATTCCGTATGATCAATCCATTACAACGGCTCAGATCAACGGGCAAAGCGTAGCGGAACTCAACAACGGCTCCGCGTCACAATCCATTCAAACCTTATGGGAGAAATTATGTCAGACCCTGCAATAGATGCACAACCCACCCTACCCGGCGTATTCGGACCGATGCGTGGTGCCAACGGGAACGTCCGGATCACCGGTCCGTGCGGCGATACCATGGAATTCTGGATTAACATTCAGGACGGACGAATTCACCGCTGTACGTTCACGACCGATGGATGCTCCAGCTCCCTCGCCTGCGGAACCGCCACCTGCACGATGGCATCCGGAGCCCCTGAAGCGGTCGCATTTGAACTGCAACCGGAGGATGTGCTCGCACTGCTCCCCGGATTCCCCGAAGCCGAAAAACACTGCGCCCTGCTGGCAACGAATACGCTCAAAGCCGCCATCTCAGATTATCGCAAAAAAAACTGCCCTGCCGAATCGTGCGCCAGCTGCGCAAAAGAATGTGATACGCAAAAAGTTCCGCCCGCCACAGGCCCGGTCCCCGTTCCGCCGGTTCCGACCGAAAGCGGCCTTTCCGGTGTGAAGCATAAAATCGTGGTGCTCTCCGGCAAAGGCGGCGTCGGCAAAAGCACGGTGGCTGCCAATCTGGCCATGTCGCTGACAGCCCAAGGGTTCAAGGTCGGCCTGCTCGACGCCGACCTGCACGGACCGAGCGTTCCAATGCTGTTCGGTCTCGTCGGGGCGCACGTCGAACAGATCGGCGAGTGGGTTCAACCCGCAGAAGCCAACGGCATAAAACTCATGTCGGTCGGCTTCATGCTGGAGCACCCCGACCAGGCCGTCATCATCCGCGGCCCGCTCAAAATCAAAATGCTCGAACAGATGCTGCACGAAGTGAGCTGGGGCGAGCTGGACTATCTGGTTGTCGACTGCCCGCCCGGCACCGGCGACGAACCGCTCTCCGTCTGCCAGCTGATCGGCTCGCCGGACGGCGCGGTGATTGTCACCACGCCGCAGGAAATCGCCGCCGCCGATGTGCGCAAATCGGTTCAGTTCTGCCGCAAACTGGATCTTCCAATCCTTGGAATTCTGGAAAACATGAGCGGCTACGCCTGCCCAAAATGCGGCGAAACCGTGCACCTGTTCGGACAGAACGGCGGATTTAAAACGGCTGAAAAATACAACCTCGCCTTTCTCGGCCGCATCCCGATTGATCCGTCCGTCGGAATCTGCGCTGATGCCGGACGAAGCTTTCTGGCAACGCACGGCGAATCGGTCTCCGCAAAAGCATTTGAGACGGCAATTGAACAAATCCTATTCGCCCTGAAAAAGGAGTTTTAATGAACGTTCTGAACCTCACCGTACTGGTTGAGAACACTGTCCGGGAGCGCGGCCTGCTGGCCGAGCACGGATTGTCATTCCTGATTGAAACCGGCGGCGAAAAGATTCTGTTCGATACCGGACAGGGAGACGTACTGGAACAAAATGCTCGGAAGCTGGGCATCGACCTGAGCGACATCCATACGGTCGTGCTGAGTCACGGTCACTACGACCACACCGGCGGAGTGGCCTCCGTATTGAAGTCCATGCAGCACCGCCCGCGCCTGATTGCCCATCCGTCCGCATTCCTGCCAAAATTCACCCGCAACCCGGACGGCAGCTCGCGACCCATCGGCCTCTCCGAAGCCAATCGGCAGGCCATCACTGATGGCGCCGAATGGATTACCGCAGAAGGGGTGATAGAAATCGCGCCGGGGCTCTTCCTGACCGGCCCCGTTCCGCGCACCGCAGATTTTGAAGACACCGGCGGCCCGTTTTTTAAAGATGCCGCCTGCACGATCCCGGACGATCTTCCAGACGATCAAGCCGCATTTATAGAGACCCAAAACGGCACGATGGTGATTCTGGGCTGTGCCCATTCAGGGATTATCAACACCCTGCGGCACATCCAGACGCACACCGCAAACCGTCCGATCCACACCGTCATCGGCGGGATGCATCTGCTCCATGCAAACCAAAACCGGATGGATCAAACTATCACCGAGCTCCGCCGTTTCAACATTCAACACCTGCACCCCTGCCACTGCACCGGCTTTGATGCCACGATCCGGCTGTGGAATGAATTCCCCGGAAAATGTGAACCCTGCCCGGTCGGCACGACCATAAAAATAAGGAAGTAATATGAGCCCGATCAAACTGTACACCAGCCGCAACTGCCCGATCTGTGACCAGGTCAAAACCGCACTGAAACCGCTGCCTCATCAGGTTTTATCCGCAGAAGAAAACATGGACGATCTGATTGCAGAAGTCACTCGCCGCGATCTCGACCACCGTCAAATCCGCCACGCCCCGGTGATGATTGTCCCGGACTGCAATCTCGTCTGGACCGGCGCGGACTGCCTGATTGCGATCGAAGACAAAGAGTGGGAAGACTGAATACCATGAAAACACACACCCTTTTCTTTTCACCAACCCAGACCGGCGCAACGATTGCAAAAACGGTTCAGAACGCGCTGGAAACGGAAGCCGGCGAATCCTTTGACATCACCAAAACAGCGATTGAAAAAACCTTCGGCGCAGACGATGTGGTCATCATCGCCATGCCGATCTACAGCGGACGCCTGCCTCCCATTGGGGCCGAACGCTTTAATGCGGCTCGCGGGAACGGTGCCAAAGCCGTCGCGATCACGATGCGTGGCAACGCCAACACGGGCGATGCCCTGCTGGAGTTGACCGACCTCTGCACAGAACAGGGATTTGAGGTGATCGCCGCAGCGACATTCATCGGCGAACACTCCTTCACGATGAAAGAGTTTCCGATCGCCGTCGGACGCCCTGATGCTGCCGACCTGCAAAAAGCCGCGGACTTCGCGCAGCTCATTCAGGAACGACTCCATACGGAAGGGCCGCTGGCCCCGCCCGCCGTACCGGGAACCCGCCCTTATAAGGACGCAATGAACCCGCCCGGCACAGCGGCAACAGGAACAAATCCGGAAAACTGTACCCGCTGCGGCCTGTGCCAAACCTTCTGCCCGACCGGAGCCATCACCCTGACCGCCGACGGCCCGCAAACGGATGACAGCAAATGCATCTGGTGCGCGGCCTGTGTCAAAGTCTGTACCAGCCACGCCCGCGCATTCACTCTGCCCAAAATTAAAGAAATCGCCGAACGCCTTTACCAAACCTGTCAAACCCGCCAGAAACCGGAATGGTTTCTGGCACAAAAAGGAAACTGAAAATGAAAATTGCCATTCCCATCGCGAATGAAAAACTGTGCATGCACTTCGGCCACTGCGACACCTTCGCGGTGCTGACCGTCGATGAGCAAACAAAAAGAATCACCGGACGTGAAGACCTCGTCCCGCCGCCGCACGAGCCGGGCGTTCTGCCCGCATGGCTGGGCGAACAGAAAGTAAACGTCATCATCGCCGGCGGCATGGGCCAGCGGGCTCAGCAATTGTTTGCCGATCAGGGAATCTCCGTGGTTGTCGGTGCGCCCGCCGCATCCTCCGACATGCTGGCCAATTCCTGGATGAACGGAACGTTAGTTTCCGGCACCAACGCCTGCGACCATTGACATCGTTCCAATGGCTGGAAGCAGGCTGAGTCTGCATCCATTTAGTTTTCCAGTCATTGGAAAAATTTTTCCAGGGCTTGGAAAAGTTTGCCCCTCGCGCTAGGAAACGCTGTGTCCTGACACAGTCGGTTCCAATGCCTGGAAAATGGCGGCGTCCTCGGGTTTTACTTCAACGCACCCTTTGCACTTGGAGCATTTGGTGTCGAGCCGTCCGATACGGCCTTTGGCTTCGAGCACGGCGAGCATCCCTTCCATGGCGGAAATCTCGGACTGAAAATGCCGGGCGATTTCCGCGAGCGACATCGGCCCGCGTTCCGCGAGGAGCTTTAGAATTTCTGTGAGCATTATCGCACCTGTACTTTTGCCGCGGCCTCTTTGGAAATGATGTAGCGGCTTTCGCCGGCGGCGACGACCATGTTGGCGTCGTTCGGCCGGTTATTCATAACTTTGACCAGCGCGCCGGTAAAGAGTCCCATCTCGAGGGTTTTTTTATCACTATTAGAAATCACAACCACACTCGCGCCCTGCGCGAAGTCGCTGAGCGGATGGGCACAACACATTCCGTTGCCGCCGCCGTGTCCCTGTCCGCAGCGTTGGGGTTGCCGCCGTCTATAAAACCGTCCAAACATAGATTATCCCCTCTTCCGTGAAACTATTTTAAGGCCGGTTACAAATGAAAGCATTGCCAAAAGAATCCCTCCGGCCCAGAACGCGGACGAAACCGGATGCTTCGGCGCGGTGGCGAGCTGATAGAAGAGCGTTGAGCCGCTCCATGCGAGCGCGGTGAGATAGCCCACGCTAAAGGCCATCCACTTCCATCCGGTTTGACGCTGAATGGCGGCGATGGCGGCGACGCACGGGGCATAGATGAGTACGAAAAGCAGGTAGGCGAACGCGCCGATTTTCCCATCGAACGCACTAAGCATGCTGGCTTCAGGATCCGCACCATCCGCTCCATAAAACGTATTGAGTGTTCCAACCACCAATTCTTTCCCGAATATTCCGGTGACCAGCCCGAGCGTGGCGGGCCAGTTTTCATCGGTGATGCCCATCGGATGGAACACGGGCGTGATGACCCGGCTGGCCGCGCTGAGCACGGAGTGTTCATTATCCTGATTTCCGAAACTGCCGTCGGTTCCCACCGACCAAAGAAGACTGAGGACCACCACGAGAATCATGATGATTTTCCCGGCGCGCAGGATAAATTCTTTGAGTCGATCCCAGGTGTTATTGAAAATCGCAGCCACGCGTGGCAGGTGATACGGCGGCAGCTCCATGACAAAGCTGGACGCATCCCCCTTCAGGATTGTACGACGAAACAATAGACCGCTGAACACGGCCAACAGGATCCCGATGAGGTACAATGCAAAGATAACCGCCCCGCCGGTTTTCGGGAAAAAGATTCCGGCAAACAACGCGTAGACCGGCAGGCGCGCGCCGCACGACATGAAGGGGTTGAGCAAAACCGTCAGCGTCCGGTCGCGCTCGTTTTCCAGCGTGCGCGCGGCAAGAATCC
>JAEIOF010000168.1 GCA_016342445.1 Verrucomicrobiota bacterium
AAGATGGTACGTTGGGCTTTCCGAACAACTCGGATCAGGACGGCTTCGACGAATATTCCTCTTCCTCGGATCGCAATGCGGACGGACTGTTTATGGATGCAGATATCACGCTCGAGTCTGTTCCCGAACCGGCCTCCGCACTGATGATCCTTGTCGGCGGCGGTCTGATTGCTCTGAAGCGCCGCTTTTTCCACATGGTTTAATTTTTCCAAGGATTGGAAAAAACATGACGCAATATTCCAATGATTGGAAAGCGGTTTTCTGTTTTCTGTCGTCTGTTCTCTGAGTTTTCCAAACCTTGGACCTGAGCAACGGTGTTAGGAGGCAACACAAAACTCATTTTCTTTTCTGGCGCTTTTTGCGGGTCGCGCTGCGCTTGCCGCCGCCGTTAAAGTTGACGGTCTGCTTTTTGTGTTTCTTATGGCGCTCGGGAGCTCCCATTTTCCTGGCGGAAACTTGCGTCTGTCCAGTGATCTGGAAATCGACGAAGTTGCGGGCGATATCGACTTTGATTAGATCGACATCGAGTTCGTCGCCAATCTTAAACACTTTGGCGGAGCGCTGTCCCATGGCCCGGGTCTTGTTGGCGTTGACCTCGTAGCGATCATCGGTGATGGAGGCAAAGGCGATCAGTCCGCGCTGCAGGGTGGCGGGCAGTTCAATGAGCAGTCCTTTGCCGAGAATCTTAATGATGCAGGCTTTGTAGGGGCCGGTTTCGCCTTTGGTTAGCAGGTCGCGGTAATACTCGGCGCGACGCAGGGCGATACTTTCCTTTTCGGCGGCGTCGGCCTCAATTTCGGTGCGGGAACACTGTGCGGCGATTTCTGTCAGGTCGTTCGCGCGATAGGGCTGCTTTTCTTTCAGTTCCAGCGCGCCGAGCAGGCGGTGGATCACCAGGTCGGGGTAGCGCCGGATCGGCGAGGTGAAGTGGACGTAGTCGTCGAAGGCGAGGCCGAAGTGTTCGCTCGGCTCGGCGGAGTAGCCCGCACGCTTGAGGTTGCGCAAAATCGCGAGGCTGGCCGAATACTCCAACGGCGTCCCTTCAATTTTTTCGAGCACGGCATTGATGTCGAACCGAGTCTGGGGCAGGGCGTCGACGCCGAGCTCTTGAAGCGCTGCACCCATTTGCCCCCATTGCTCATCGTCCGGTTGCTCATGGATGCGGTGGATGGCGGGCCACTCGGCGGCTTTCAGTTTGCGGGCAACGGCGACGTTGGCGAGCAGCATGCACTCTTCGATCAGTTGATAGGCTTCTTTGGCTTCACCTTTTGTGATGGAGGCGACTTTCCCGTCCGGTCCCAGCATGCACTTGATCTGCGGGGTGTTGATTTCGAGTGAGCCCGCCTCGGTGCGTCGCGCGCGCAGGGCGCGGGCCAGCGGGCGCAGGGCGTTCAGTGCGGCCACGACGGGCGCGGGAACTTCGGGAAGCTCCTGTCCGTCGAAGAGAGCCTGCACCTGTTCGTAGTTCAGGCGCGCGTCAGAGTGGATAATTGAGCGGCGGGTCTGGACCTCCGCCATTTCCAGATTTTCGTCCACCGTGATTTCGACGGTGTGCGCCAGCCGGTCGACATTCGGGTTGAGACTGCAAATACGAGTCGTCAACTCGGTCGGGATCATCATCACCACGCGGTCGACCAAATAAACACTGTTGCCGCGGTGTAGCGCCTCGCGATCAATCGGAGATCCTTTGGGGACAAAATGCGCCACATCGGCGATGTGTACCGAAAGTTTCCAACCCTTGGAAACTTTTTCGATGGAAACGGCGTCGTCGAAATCGCGCGCGGTTTCAGGGTCGATCGTGAAGGTCAGACGCTCGCGCAGGTCGGCGCGGTTTACATAGTCCTCGGGGCGCAGCTCGTGCGGAACCTTGGCGGCTTCGGCCAGTACCTCGTCGGAGAACTTTTGTTGGAAGCCGTGAGTGCGCAAAATGCACTGCATTTCGACGTTCGGGTCTTCGCGGTTGCCGATATCTTCAATCACGGTTCCGAAGAGCGGTTTGAAGGGGTCGGTCCATTCGTGAAGCTGAATCACCACCTTGTGATCGTCCGCAACCTCTCCGATTTCGGGATCCCATTCGGCAACGCGCACATCGTGTCCGATTCGCAGATTGTCGGGGACCACATAGGCGAAGTAGGGGGTTCGCTTGAGCAGGCCGACGACTTCCGTCAGCTTGCGTTCGAGAATCTTCACCACGCGGCCGCCTGAATTCTGGTGGGTAAAGCCGCCCCGTCCGCGCGGCGCGCGCCGGGGATCGGCGGCGATCCGCTCGATCATCACGCGGTCTTCGTGGAGCGCACACTTCAGGTCGTCCTGACCGATATAGATTTCTTCGCCGCCGCCGTCGGGTGCAAACAGGCCGAAGCCCTTTTCCATCACGCGGACGGTTCCGCTGACGGTGTCGCGGGCATCGGGTAGCGCCCACCGGCTGTTGCGCAGGGAAATCACCTTGCCCGCTTTTTCCAGATTGATCAGCGCCTGGCGCAGTTGATTGCGCTCTTTGCTGTCGATCCGCATTTCCTTTGCGAGATCGGGGCGAGAGAGAGGGCGGTAGTCCGGCTTCGCAAAGTGCTCGAGAATGCGCTGCTGAAGGCCGGGTTTTTTCGGTGAGGTTTCTTTCATGCGCACAGCTTACCCATTTTTCCAGCCATTGGAACCTCTCGCCGACCCTTCCGCGGACATATATGTCATCATATGACATATATGCCCTGCGAGGCCTTGTG
>JAEIOF010000169.1 GCA_016342445.1 Verrucomicrobiota bacterium
AACGAACAGCGTGATCAGATTTTCCAACCATTGGAACATTGTGATACCTCACTTACTTACGATGCGTTTTCTTCGAGATTGCCGGGGAGTTGTTCGATGAAGGCTTTGATCTCATCGCGCACACGGCGGAATCCGTCCAGCTTCATCTCTTCGGGTGCATCGGGCGGAGAGAGCTTCGGCGGGTCATCAAACCCGACGTGAACCACCCGCGTTGCTTTGCCGGGAAAGATCGGGCAGTTGTCGTGGGCGTGGCCGCAGACGGTGATGACGACATCAAACGGAATATCGAGCAGGTCGTTAATGTTTTCCGATTTCTGACCCGTAATATCGACGCCGACCTCGGCCATCACCTTCACCGCGTTCGGGTTGAGTCCGTGGGTTTCAATCCCGGCGGAGTAGGGTTCCAGCACATCGCTTTTGAGCGCATGCGCCCAGCCTTCGGCCATTTGACTGCGGCAGGAGTTTCCGGTGCAGAGGAATAGTATTTTCAGTTTTTCCATTTCCAGTTCCTTTGTTTTAAATCGAGACATAAACCATGTAGAGGCCGGCTATCAGAACCAGCAGGCCGCAGGTTTTGCGAAGCCGCATGGCCCCTTTGGAGGTTTCGTTCCAGTTGAGATACTGCCGGATCGCCTCGGCGGAGGTTCCGGCCAGAACGATCACCGCGCAGTGGCCGAGGCCATAGAGCAGGATCAGTGACCAGGCGAAAAGCGGGGTTTCTGCGCTTAATTTGAATGTGAGGGCGAGAACCGGGGCCATAAACGCGAACGTGCAGGGACCGAGCGCAACGCCGAAAATCAATCCGGTCAAAAAGGCGGCGGCTCCTCCGGTTTTTTTCGAGCTGGAGGTCTTCGGCTTTTTCCAGGGGCTGGAAATCACCCCCATCAGTTGTAATCCCATCACAAAGAAGATGGCGGCGGCAATCCAGCGTCCATAATGGCCAATGTCGCCGAGGATGCGTCCGGCGGTCGCGGTGATCAGGCCGATGATTGCAATGCTCAGCAGGATGCCGGCTGAAAAGAGAAAGGACTGAACAAAGGCGGTTCCTTTGGTTTGGGTTTGTTGTCCGTCAATCAGTCCGACAATCAGCGGAATGGCTGCCAGATGGCAGGGGCTGAGGAGAATGCTCAGTGCGCCCCAGAAAAACGCTGCGGACAGGGCAATGCCAGCCGAGCCTTCGATGGCATGGGTCAGTTGAGTGAACAGTTCCGTCACAGCTCAACTCCCAATTCCGCCCATTTTTTCAGGATGTCCGTTTTTGGCATAAAGCCCTCATGCCGGAACAGTTCGTTGCCTTCAGCGTCCAGAAAAACTTGAGTGGGAATCATTCGGATCGAATACGCCTTGCCCTTTTCTTCGTCTTCCCAGACGTCGACAAACCGGATGCTCAGTCGTCCGGCATATTCCGCACCCAGCTCTTCGAGAACGATATTCATCATCTTGCAATTCGCGCATTTTCCGGCACCAAAATCGATCAGCTCCGGAAGGGGTTGCTCTTCGGCCCCGGACGGGGAGAGAAACATGGGGACATTTTGCGGCCCCACGATGGCGCCGGCGTTTTCTGCGGGAAGGGTGCAGACCCCTCCGACGCAGGCCTCGGCACGGCGCTTCATAAACTTTTGGAATTCCACCACCGTAACTACCGCGATAATCAGCAGAGCCGTGGTCGTAAGTTTTTTCAGAATGGACTTTTTCATTGTGTGGCCTCTCCGGTGATTTGGTTCAATGCGGTAATAAATCCGCGCAGGCTGTCGCAGCAGAGGTGGTAATAGACATACAGCCCGCGCTTTTCTTCGATCAGCAGTCCGGCGTTTTTCAGAACGGAGAGATGACGTGACACCGTCGACAGGTCTTGTTGAAGCAACTCGCGCAGTTCGCAGACGCACAGCTCATGATCCATCAGCGCCTGTGCAATCAGGAGTCGCGACGGATGGGCCAGTGCTTTCATCACCTTGGCCTGAGCCTCATAATTGATCCGCTTAATATCGTAGAGTTCCATAACTGTTCTCCGTTCAAACCTTCGCGCCGCACCGGATCGCGGCAGAAGTATTTGTCTATTCGTCAAAATAGGCAAATAAGGCGGCTGACGCAAGCTCAACGGGCTGAGAAGTTTTTTTATTTCAACCCGTATCCCGTTCTTCTCGCATCCCGCATTCCCGCTCTATGAAACCTTGTTTCAACGGGGCGGTATCCCGTATCCTCCACCGCATGCTCATTCGCGAAACAACATTAACGGTTTTGGACTTCGAAACCACGGGTTCGGTGCCTGGTTTCGACACCCAGCCATGGCAGATTGGAGCTGTGCGACTGGTCAACGGTCGCGTCGATCCGGCGCAGGCCTTCGACAGCCTTATTTGCGTCGACATCAACCGTCCGTTCAACGCCTATGCGCCCGGCAAACACCACAAACTGCGCGAAGAAATCGCCGCCGCCGACGAAGTTTCCAAGGTTTGGAAAAATCTGGAAGCGTGGGTGGCCGGCTGCCCGCTCGCCGCGCACAACGCGGCGGTTGAGAAAAAATTTCTGCGCCAGATGGCGCCGATGCACCGCTTCGGACCGTGGGTCGACACGCTGGCACTGGCGCGGAAGGCG
>JAEIOF010000170.1 GCA_016342445.1 Verrucomicrobiota bacterium
TTCTGCATCAGAGGTTCCGGCGCCGGATGCACCGAGAATTTTAACGGAAACCATTGAGACATCCCAGCAGACCCCTGCCACGCCTTTGACGTTATTACCCACCGCACCGATGGTTCCGGCTACATGGGTTCCATGGTCGTTGTCATCTGTCGGGATGTTGTCGTCATTATAAAAGTCCCAGCCCTGCCAATCGTCGACATAGCCATTTCCGTCATCATCAATCCCGTTGGTTTTTTTATCTTCACCACTGCCGTCTGTGCCGGTTTCTCCCTCGTTCTCCCACAGATTGCCGGAGAGATCTTCATGACTGAGATCCACCCCGCTATCAATTACAGCGACGAGCACATCGTTATCACCGGTTGTTATGTCCCATGCATCCAGGGCCTGAACTTTACGCATACCCCACTGGGATCCCCACCTTTCATCATTGGGAGTGAGGGTCGGGAAATATATGAAATTGGGCTCCACGCGATCCAACACGCCGAGCTCCTGCCCCAAAACCCGCAGGGCCTCGTCCACCGCGCCAATGACCGGCGCCTTGAGCTGCAGGATGTAGTGACGGGGAAGCCGAAGCTTCTGCACCACCCTAATGCCATACTGTTCGGCCAGCCCGGTTAAATCATCCTCCGTGACGTCTCCCGCAAGCTTGACCACCACCTGATCGGCCACCATGCCGATCTGGGAAACCATTTCATACGTACCGGATTCGGTTTTGCGAATGGTTTCCTGATACACAATATGCGGATATTTTCCAGGCGAGGACACAAGGCGTTTGCGTTGCCAGGTATCCGGAGCAATCCGTTTGATCGTTTCGCCCAGAATCTGACTGGTTTGGATCGGAATCAAAGAGGGAACCGCAGACAGGTCGATATCTGAAGAACGATCGACTTTCGCAGCGGATGCGGCGGCCCGAACCATGGCGTTCGGCACAACGATCTGCCCCCGATGGACAGCAGGTTTTTCAGGGGAGGTTTCAGCCGTGACAGCATGATCAGATTGATGAAGCCCTCTCATGACAAGCCAGCCCGCCGACAAGACAACTCCGACCGCTACGAGAAAAATAACTGACCGTTTCATGACTTTTCACCTCAACCCTTAAGCCCCGCCCGCTGACATCGCAGGGACCTTATTTTTCTTCTTTTTTGAGTCTATTTTCCTCGGAGGAACGAAGCGCGCCCATTCGCTCTTGAAGGCGCTCCGCCTCCATCGTTTCCAGGATTTTAAGTTCCTCGGCATGAATCGCCCGATCCGTCTTCGCCGATGCCTGGTGGCGCATTGCCAACACAGAATTATCCGGCAACCCGGTTTCCATGTTGATATTGGCCGGATTAGCCAGACCGACGGTTACAAAGATAACCGTTTCGCTGTTTGCCTTGCTTGTGCTTTTGTAGGAGAAGAACCGTCCAATGACCGGCAAGTCTCCCAACACCGGGATTTTGCGATCGATGTCCTTCTCTTCCAGCCGGGTCAATCCACCGATAGCCGCCGTCTGCCCGCTTTCAAGACTGAACACGGTGCGAACACGCTTGGTGCTGCTGATCGGGTAATCAATTAACGTATATCCATCCTGCTCTACTTTTTTTCGACCAATAAAGGAGGTCAACTCCGGTTCAATAATTACTGAAATGTTACTGGAGGTGTTAATGGTTGGAGTGACCACCACCTTGACTCCGTCTTCAAAATACGGGGTGCTTGGATCCAGCTCGACCGTAAGTGAGCCGCCCGGATCGTCACTGGTTCCCCGTTGCCGCTGAATGCGAATATTCGGCTCCTGAGTCCCCAAGTGAATCTCCGCCTGCTCCTCATTTGCCACAATAATTTTCGGATTTGAAACCACGCTGGCCCCCTGGACATCTTTGAGCGCGGCCAATACGAGATTGAAATCGTCTACATTCAGCGTTGCCGTCAGCGCTTTGTTAACCAGGGCAGAATCCAATGATTCAACCGTTGGCGTGACCCCGAAGATTCGAAGGAGATCCGGGTTGTTCCCTGGCCGGGCATCAAAATCAATTCCGTCAAACAACTGGTACGTTCCCGGATGATTAGGATCCTCAATCCATTCGACAGTGTCGGACGCCGCGGTCAGCTCCTCATAGGGTTTGCCTGAAATTCCGCTGAATCGATTGACGTTGTCAGCCCGGCTTTCGTCGTACTTGTAATTGCCGCCCAACCCGCTCAGACCGGCGCCATAGCCGCCCAGAACCTGCCAGTCGATACCGAGCTGTTTAGATGCGCTATCGGTAAGTTCAAGAAACTTGGCTTCGATAAACACCTGCTCGCGCGGAAGGTCGATCAACTGGATAATCCCTCCCACATCGCTTAACATTTTCGCAGTGCCTTGCACGACAATGGAATTTCGTGCGGGATAAGTTGAAACATTGCTGCCTCCACCCCCCAAAACAGAACTGACCAGATTGGTAATTTCTGAAACCGTGGCATACTTTAACTTGAACACACGGATTTCCAGTGGTTCCGGGCGGCCGGCCTCGCGCGGCCGGATGCTGTAGACTTCGGTGGAGGGGATTTTTTCGTACAGCTCCAAGCCGTTTGTGTCGAGAATGGCCTGAA
>JAEIOF010000171.1 GCA_016342445.1 Verrucomicrobiota bacterium
GATTTTTATGCGGATGTATTTTTGGCGCGACTGATTGTTTTAGGTACTCCTAAATATACGGGCACCTCTGACCGTATTTAAATTAAATCTAAAAAAGCACTTGCGTAATTTTTAGCTCAGCCTAACTTAATTCGCATTCACAAATAAATGGCTCTTTTGGGAAGGAGAGAAGCAGATGAAAAGCAGGAACTGGATGATTACAGTTGGAGTTGGTGTGCTGGTTTTGCTGGCAGGGAGTGCAAGTGCGGCCACGGTTGAAGAACGTCTGGCCGCGCTGGAGGCGCAGTTCGAGCAGGCGGCCTCCGCTCGCGAAGAGGTACTGCTGGGCCGGATTCAGGAGCTGGAGGGCCAGGTCGCGACCTTGTCTCAGCAGGTGGCTGCGGTTACACCTGTTTCTGCGGCCGCTTTGGGTGCGAATGCCGAGTTGCTAACTCGGATTGATTCTCTGGAAGAGCAGGTGCTCTCCATGGAAGATGAACAGATGAATAATCCGCTGAAAGACATCACGCTGGGGGGATACGGGGAGCTTCATTATAACGCGTTGTCGGGTTCGGGCGGCGCGAAAGATAAGCGGGAAATTGATTTCCACCGATTTGTGCTGATGTTCGGCAAGGAGTTCAATGATCGGGTTCGGTTTTTCTCAGAATTTGAACTGGAGCATGCCATTGCCGGAGAGGGGCAGTCCGGAGAGATTGAGCTCGAACAGGCATTTATTGATTATGATATCAATGACCGGCACACCGCACGGGCCGGGGTATTTCTGTTGCCTGTCGGGTTGTTGAATGAAAATCACGAGCCGAGCCGTTTTTATGGCGTGGAGCGCAATCCGGTTGAGAAAAACATTATCCCAACCACCTGGTGGGAAGGGGGAATCGGTCTTTACGGTCAGTTGAGCGATTCACTGGACTATGCGGCCTATGTGCATTCCGGGCTGGCAACATCCGCGGACGATAAGTATGCCGTTCGTTCGGGCCGCCAGAAGGTCGCGAAGGCGAATGCCTCCGATCCGGCGGCAACGTTTGCGCTGAACTATCGTGTTCCCGGCGTGACCGTCGGCGGAAGCGTCAATGTTCAGTCGGACGTTACACAGGGCGAAAACGGCGAAGACGTTGCCTCTGCTTTGATGGGCGAGGTGCACATGGATCTTCAGCGCGGGCCGTGGGGTCTGCGGGCGCTTTACGCCCAGTGGAATCTGAACGGAGCGGGTCCCGAGTCCTACGGTGCAGACCGCCAGTTCGGCTGGTATATTGAGCCGTCCTATAAAATCACTGATACGCTCGGGGTCTTCGCCCGCTACAACCAGTGGAATAATCAGGCCGGAAGCGGCGGCGCGGATGTCGGAAAAGAACAGATTGATATCGGGGTGAACTGGTACCCGCATGAGCAGGTTGTCTTAAAAGCGGATTATCAGTGGCAGATCAACGATGACGGGAAGAACCAGAACGGTATCAACCTGGGTGTGGGATATGACTTCTAAGCGGCTGTTTATATTTTATGCCGTGCTGAGTCTGGTCGGCCTCGGCATGGCGGGGGAGTCTCCGGAGCAGTTTGCTGAAACTGTTCTCGGCGTGTTGCCCGTAACACAGACGATTCGGTTGAGCGGCGGTGTGCAAAAAGGTGTGCAGGAAGCATACGGCGGCCGCTATCCCGGATTTGCTGTGTCGTATTGGCAGCAGAGCCGTCAGAGGGTATGGGCTCTGCGGGCTCGCGGGAAGCACGGGTTTGTCCATGCCGGACTCGTCACTCAAGAAGGTCGCCTGATCCAGATCAAGATTCTCTCATCGAAAGAACAGCGGGGGCGGATGATTGAGACACCTCGCTTCCTGGAACAGTTTGCCGGTGCCGGGTTAGGGGATGGGGCTACGCTTGATCAGCGAATTGACGGGATCAGTGGGGCGACCTATTCCGTGAATGCGGTCAAAAAGATGGTGCGCGTCGCTCTTTATCTTGATTCCTGCTTGGAATAAGTTAAACGGCCTAGGTGATTTGGTTTTCGGGAAACAATTATGAATGATGTAACGCATACTCATCAGTTTCAGACTCTGCAGGAGCACGGGAAGAAACGTTCGTGGCAGGTGCTGATTCTGACGCTGATTGTAATGGTTGTTGAGATTGTTGCGGGAACCGTGTTCGGATCTATGGCGCTACTGGCCGATGGTTGGCACATGAGCACCCACGCAGTGGCCTTTGTCATTGTGCTGGTGGCCTATCACTACGCCCATAAGCACGCCGACGATCCGGCGTTCAGTTTTGGCACCGGTAAGTTCAGCGTGCTGGGCGGTTTCGCAAGTGCGGTTGCGCTGGCGCTGGTGGCGCTGATGATGTGTATTGAGTCGCTTCACCGGATGGTTGCTCCCGAGGAAATCCGGTTTAATGAGGCCCTTAGTGTCGCGGTCCTCGGGTTGCTGGTGAACATTGCAAGCGCGTTTATTCTCAAAACACCGCACGAGCATCATCATCACGGACACGACCACCATCACGACCATAATTTGAAGGCCGCTTATCTGCATGTGCTGGCCGATGCGCTCACGTCGTTGCTCGCCATCTTCGCTTTGCTGTTC
>JAEIOF010000172.1 GCA_016342445.1 Verrucomicrobiota bacterium
CTCTTCGACAAAGGGAAGCCCTTTTCCGTTGCCGACGGTGCCGACGATCAGGTTGGGAATGGTGACCGAAAACCAGAGGTCGCCGTCGCGCACTTCGGCCAGCGTGGTTCCCTGCGAGCCTTCAATGATATTGGCGGCGTCCTGCCCCGTCGCGAGGTAGAAAGCCAAAAGCATGTTGGCATAGTGCGCGTTGGCCGAACGCAACCCGCCCGCCAGCATGGTGCCGACCAGGTTTTTACGAATGTTGAGCTGTACAATTTTTCCGGGTGTGCTCTTCAAATATTTGTTCACCAGCTTTTCCGGAACGGTCAGCTCGGCGACGACATATTTTCCTCGCCCGAGGATGCCGTTGACGCCGGTCGCCTTCTTGTCGGAACAGAAGTTGCCGGAGATCGATTCGTATTTCAGCTCGGGGCACATTTCGAGAATGTGGTTCATCAGCGCTTCGCTGGCCTGTGTCACCATATTGTGGCCGGAGGCGTCGCCGGTGGTGAACTCGAAACGGATGAAGAGCAAATTGCCCGCGATCTGGGAATGCAGATCGATCAGCCTGGCGAAGCGGCTGGTCGTTGCGACCATTTTTCCAAGGCTTGGAAAATCTGCCTTAATTTTTTCCAAACATTGGAAAGCCACAATGGCGTCCGGCGCTTCAAACAGAACCGAGCGGCTCATCCGCTCATCAATGACGACGGCTTTAATGCCGCCGGAAGCGGTCGCGACGCGCGCGCCGCGGTTGACCGTGGCAAAGACCGGCGTTTCGTAGGTCGCCAGCGGAAGTTCGGTTTCGACATCAATTTCCGGCCCGGTGATCCTGACCGGCCCGACCCACTCCAGCGGCACATTGGCAAAAGGTGTACTCATAGGCAGGGGTTTTAGCCTGTTTCCGCGCGCCGCAAAAGGTTTTTCCAATGTCTGGAAAACTCAAGCTTCGTCGAAGAGCCAAGTGGAGAGGTAGCGCTCGCCGCTGTCGCAGATGACGGTGACAATGGTTTTGCCTTCGTTCTCCGGACGCTTGGCCAGCTCTAAAGCCGCCCAGACGTTTCCGCCGGCGGAGATTCCGCAAAGGATCCCCTCCTCTTTGGCGAGACGGCGAGCCGTTAAACCCGCATCCTCGGAGCGAATCTGGATCACCTCATCCACGAGCCCCGTATCGAGATTGGTCGGGATAAATCCGGCACCAATCCCCTGAATCCGGTGCGGGCCGGGAGCCCCGCCGGAGATGACCGGCGAATCGGTCGGCTCAACCGCGACCACTTTGATGGCTGGGTTGTGTTTTTTGAGTGCGCTTCCGACACCGGTCAGTGTGCCGCCGGTTCCGACACCCGCCACGAAAATATCGACCGCTCCGTCGGTGTCGTTCCAGATTTCAGGACCGGTGGTTTTAAAATGGATTTCCGGATTGGCGGCGTTGTCAAACTGCTGTGGCATGTAGGCGTTTGGAATTCCGCCGACCATCTCTTCGGCCTTGCGGATGGCACCGGGCATGCCTTCGGACCCGGGCGTGAGAATCAGTTCAGCGCCGAGCGCGGCAAGCAGTTTGCGCCGTTCCATGCTCATGGTTTCGGGCATGGTAAGAATCAGCTTGTAGCCTTTGGCGGCGGCGGTGAAGGCCAAACCGATTCCGGTGTTGCCGCTGGTCGGCTCAACGATGGTCGCGCCGGGTTTCAGCGCGCCGCTTTTTTCGGCCGACTCAATCATGGCCACGCCGATACGGTCTTTGACACTACCGAGCGGATTGCGCGACTCCATTTTAACAAGGACGGTCGCCGTGAGTCCCTTGCTCAGTTTCTGGAGCTTGACGAGCGGGGTGCGGCCCACGGTTTGAGTGATGTTGTCGTAAATTTTCATCTGAAAAGCCTTCGTCTGTTTAAATGCTGTATGTGGCGGTGGCGGAGCGTTCAATCTCGTCCACCCGCTCGAGCAGTTCTTTAAGTGTTATTTTAGAAAAATACTCCTCGAGAACCGCGGCGGCGCCGGCCCAGACGGGACGGGTGACACATTTGTTCTTATCCTTGCCCTGACAGTCCATGTGTTCGCAGTCCACCAGTGTCATCGTCCCCTCTGACGCACGCAGGATTTGAAATACCGTGATGTCTTCCGGCTCCTTGGCGAGCTGGAATCCACCCTTGACCCCGCGAATGCCGATCACCAGCCCGTCATTTTTGAGCGGCACAATGATCTGTTCGATATAGTCGGGGGAAATGCCCTCTTCTTTCGCGATCACCTTCTTCGGAACCGGTCCGTTTTTCTGAAAACGGGCAATGCTCAGCAGGATTCGAACGGCGTAACGACCTTTAGTTGACATTTTCATACGGCTTTTCCTTTTCTAAATACAATAAATGCTTATCGGATTTGTTATATTTACTATATACCCCCCTGTTGGTCAACATTTAACCTTTCGACCCCAGTCCACCGTAGAAATGAGAAAGCTCGATTCCGATCTTCCATTTCCACCGAAAATCGGGCAGAAAAACGCCTGTCTTTTAAGGAATCAGCACTATGGAAACAACCCTCGGCAATTTCATTCACGACATCATCG
>JAEIOF010000173.1 GCA_016342445.1 Verrucomicrobiota bacterium
ATGAAACGTTGCTGAACCGCGAAGAGCTGGTGCACGCCGAAGATCTCAAGGAGTATTTCCGGGTTCCGTCCGACACCCGGGATCTGAACTATGGAAAATACTTCGAGGTCGGCGAATCTAAGCTTTCGCTGGAACATGATTACACCTCTGGGAATACTCGTCAGCTGACACAACAGGAGCTCATCGAAATGTTGCTGAAGCTTGATTACATCCAGCATGAGCTGGCGGCTGATCGGCGGCAACCCGCAGATGAAGGCTTTTGAGCCAGAGGATAGATGTCGGCGGGCTGACGTCAGGGGTCGGCAGTCTGAAAACAAGACGATTGCAACGAGCGGATTTTTCGCGTTTGAACGATTTTAATGAGCCCCTTTGGGGCGTTTTAACGGCGTCATCATGAAACTTCTAATTCTAGGCGCAGACGGGATGCTGGGGCACAAGCTGTTCCAGGTGCTGGGTGAAGTCTATCCCGAAACCTACGGAACAATTTCCTGCAAAGCCTCGGCAGAACCATTGAACCATATTCCGTTTTTCCAGACAGACAAGGTGATTCCAGAAGTTAACTCGATGGACTTCCAAGGGTTGGGGAAAATAATCAAACTGATTTCACCGGACATTGTAATCAACTGCCTTCGCGTTGCAACCCACGGGGAAGAGACCGCCCCGCCCCTACAGAGCATCACCGTGAACTCGTTACTTCCCCACCGTTTGGCCGAGATGACGAAAGAGCAGGGGGCTCGACTGATTCATTTCAGCAGTGATTGCGTGTTTGACGGGAAAAAGGGGATGTACACGGAAGAAGATGTTCCTAACGCAACGCATGACTACGGGAGAACCCGATCATTGGGTGAAGTTGTCGCGGACAATACATTGGTTTTGAGAGGGTCGGTGATCGGGCGCGAACTGAAAGGAAGCAGTTCACTGCTGGAATGGTTCCTTCTTCAGCAGGGGAAAGAAATAAAAGGATTCACCCGCGCCATTTATTCAGGCCTTACCTCAATTGAAACGGCGAACGTCGTGAAACTGATTTTAGAAAAAACACCTCGGTTGACCGGATTGTACAATGTGGCCTCTGCGCCGATTAATAAATATGACCTCTTAAAGCTTGCGAAGGAATGTTTCGGAGTTGATGTGACGATCCACAAGGAAGAGGGGTTCTCGGTTGATCGCAGCTTAAATGCGGAAAAGTTTTCGACGGCCACGGGGTATGTTGCTCCGTCATGGTCGTCCATGATGAAAGAGTTGGCGGAAGAGAAGAACGATTTCTACCACCCAGTGAACCACTTCTTTCAGTCGTTATTTTGAAATACAAAATTATCGCGCTTGCTAGGCGTTAGAGGAAGTCAGAGACCTGAGACCCGCGGTCGAAAGAGGCTGGTCTGCCGAAGGCAGAACGGCAATGACGAAAGGAAAGGCAAACTTCGGAGGGGGAGTTTTTAACCGCTAATGAACACTAATTTTCACGAATGTTGGATATTCAGAAACAAACGATGCGGCGGATTGCCGCAGCCCTGCGAGCAGGGCTTGACTTAAAACTGAGAGTTCACTCGCAAATAAATTTGAGTTTGGACTCTCAGCTTTAAATCTTCCCCGTTTGTTTCCTCTTTCTCGGAAGTTGCTCTGACCTACTCTAATGACTAACGGGAATGGTTGTGGAAAAAATCTTAAGGATGTTTAAATTTGCGTTCATTCGCGCAATTCGCGGTTAAAAAGTATTAAGGAGATGAAGATATGAAAGTAATGACAGTAATCGGAACGCGTCCGGAGATCATCAAATTGTCCCGGGTGATCGCGGTGCTGGATCAGACCTGTGAGCACATTTTGGTGCATACCGGGCAGAACTATGATTTTGAGCTCAATGAAATGTTCTTCACGGAAATGGGCGTGCGCAAGCCCGATTATTTTCTGGATGTCGTCGGCGATACGCTGGCGCAGACGGTTGGGAATGTAATTGCCAAATCCGATGAGGTGCTCGAAAAAGAAGCGCCCGATGCCATTTTGATTCTGGGCGACACCAACAGCGCGCTGGCCGCTTATCCGGCCAAACGGCGTAAAATTCCGATCTTCCACATGGAGGCGGGCAACCGCTGTTTTGACTTTCGGGTACCGGAAGAGATCAATCGCCGGATTGTGGATCATATTAGTGATATCAATCTGCCGTATACTGAGCATGCCCGGCGCTATCTGCTCAATGAAGGGCTTCCTCCGGATCAGGTGATCAAGGCCGGTTCACCGCAGAGAGAGATATTAGATCATCACATGGACGAGATCAAAAAGTCGGATGTGTTGACTCGTTTTGAGCTGGAGCCGAAAAAGTATTTCACGGTCAGCATTCATCGCGAAGAGAATGTGGATAATCCCGCCCATCTCAAAAAACTGGTTGAGGCATTAAACGGAGTGGCAGAGAACTATGACATGCCGCTCATCTTCTCCTGTCATCCCCGCACTCGGAAGAAGTTGGAAGAGGCCGGACATCAACTAGACGAACGGGTTCGGCAGATGCCGCCGCTCGGTTTTTTTGATTACAACCATCTGCAGATG
>JAEIOF010000174.1 GCA_016342445.1 Verrucomicrobiota bacterium
CTCAGGACGGTTCCACTTTCCACTTCCAACATGCCGCGTTCCGCGGCATCCTCTTCCCATGTTAGACATCCTTTACCCCCGCAACTGTGTACAGTGCGGAACGTCTTCCCCGGATGCACTGTCCCACTTGTGCTGGGATTGTTTGTCGGACACCCCGAAAATCGAAGCCCCGTTCTGTGTCTGTTGCGGCGATCCGGTGGCGGGAGATATTCAGCACGACTACACCTGTTTTGCCTGCTCCCGCGAAACGCCCGCTTTTGATTTTGCCCGCTCCGCCGTTCGTTACGAAGGAGCCGTCGGCGCGGCGCTCCGCGATCTGAAATATAACAATGCGGTTTGGATGGCTCAGGATCTGGCAGCGCTTCTTTTGGCCTGCATACAGGCGGAGTATTCAGAAATAGACTTTGATCTGATCTCGGCGATCCCGCTTCATCCCGCGCGCCGCCGTGCCCGCGGGTTTAACCAGTCCGCACTGCTGGCCTCGGCACTGGCCCGACGGATGCATCGTCCCTTTAAGAAGAGAGCAACCCGGCGCATTCGTTCGACAACCAGCCAAACGGGTTTGACAGCCCCCCAGCGTGCCGCTAACGTATGCGGCGCTTTTCGGACTGGTCTTTTCACTCGTCTGAAAGGGAAACAGATTTTACTGGTTGATGATGTGATGACCACGGGCGCCACCGCGAACGCCTGCGCCGCCGCGCTGAAAAGGGGCGGGGCTGAAACGGTTTATGTGGTGACGGTTGCGAGAGGATAGAAGTTGGAGTAAGGGCGTATGGGCGTAGAGGTGTAGCGGAGTATTGGATAGCCGGGTTGACGTTTTTCCCCGCACTCCACCACTTCCGCACTCCACCACTCCCGTACTTCCCAAAAAGGAGTTCTCATGGCTTTAGGATTTGGTAAAAGAAAATATTCCACCGTTCAGGTTCGCAAACGGGATGTCCCCAACGGTCTTTGGGAGAAGTGCCCCGGCTGCAGTGACATCATCTACGTGAAGGAGCTGGTCGACAATATGCAGGTCTGCCCCAAATGCGACTACCACTTCATGCTCGGTCGTCAGGAGCGCATCGACATGGTCGCCGACGAAGGAACCTTCGTCGAGTGGGACGCGAGTCTGGAATCCGCCGACCCGTTGAGCTTTACCGGCAAAGAATCCTACGTCGCTAAACTGGAAGCCAATCAGAAGAAAACCGGCTACAAAGATGCCGTCACCTCCGGCGCCGCCGAGATGAACGGACGTCCGATCGGCCTGAGCGTAATGGACTTCAAATTTCTCGGTGCCAGTATGGGTAGCGTAGTCGGTGAAAAAATCACCCGCCAGATCGAACGCTGCACCGCCGAAAAACGCCCCTGTATCATCGTCTGTGCATCCGGCGGCGCTCGCATGTACGAAGGACTCTTCAGTCTCATGCAGATGGCGAAAACCAGTGCCGCGCTCGCCCGCCACGCCAAAGCGGGGCTTCCTTACATCCCCGTCCTCACGCATCCGACGATGGCGGGTGTCATGGCCAGCTACGCCACCCTCGGCGATGTCATCGTTGCTGAACCCGGCGCGCTCATCGGTTTCGCCGGCCCGCGCGTCATCAAAGAGACCACCCAGCAGGATCTTCCCGAAGGCTTCCAGCGCGCCGAGTTCCTCGAAAAACACGGTCTCATCGACATGGTCGTTCCCCGCGGCGAACTCAAAGAGCGCCTCTCGCTGGTTCTCGACTACATGATGGACAACTAGTCATGTCCGATCTGAAAACGTCGGTAGAGGCCTTGTTCAATCGCACCGCGCACGGCATCAAGCCGGGGCTCGACGTCATCACTGCGTTGCTCGAACAGCTCGGTAATCCCGAGCGCGGTCTCAAAGTCATTCACGTTGCCGGAACCAATGGCAAAGGATCCGTCTGCGCCATGATCGAGTCGGTTCTGCGAGCCTCCGGTTTCAAAACCGGCCTCTACACCTCGCCGCACCTTTTCCGGTTCAATGAGCGCTTCCGGATCAACGGGCAGGAAATCTCCAATACCGATCTCGAAAAGCTAATTGACGATGTTGAAACCGTTGCGCAACGCCTCGACACCCGCCCGGCGACCTTCTTCGAGCTCTCCACCGCAATGGCATTTGAGCACTTTAAACGCGAGAAGGTAGACTACGCCATCATCGAAACCGGCATGGGCGGCCGGTGGGATGCCACCAACGTCGTGCAACCGATCATTTCCGTAATCACCCGCATTGATCTCGACCACGCTGAATATCTAGGCACCGATCTGGCGAAAATTGCCGGGGAAAAAGCCGGAATCATCAAAGAGGGCGCACCCGTCATTTGCGGGCCGATGCCGGTTGAGGCCGAAGCGGTTGTTTACAAAGAAGCGGCGGAGAAAAAAGTTCCAATCCTTGGAAGCGAAGAGGCCGTCTTCTTCCAATCCTTGGAAAGTCGCCGCACCGACCAGCTCATCGACATCGAAGCCAGCGGCAACACCTATCGCAACGTCCTCCTGCCGCTCGGCGGAAGCTTCCAGCTTGAAAACTGCGGCATAGCGGTCGCCGCGCTCGA
>JAEIOF010000175.1 GCA_016342445.1 Verrucomicrobiota bacterium
CGCTGGTTGTCACGCAGAACAAGGCCGACGGCTCTGTGGTAAAACCGGGCGACATCGTACTGACGATCTCCGGCTCCGCGCGCGCCATGCTGGTCGCCGAGCGCACCGCGCTGAATTTCATTCAACGCATGACCGGCATTGCCAGCATGACCCGCCGCTATGTCGACGAGGTGAACAACCCCGATGTGCTGGTTCTCGATACGCGCAAAACCACGCCGACCCTGCGCACCTTCGAAAAATATGCTGTGCTTTGCGGCGGCGGAACGAACCACCGCTACGGGCTTTTTGATCGCGTCTTGATTAAAGACAACCACCTCGCGCATTGGGTCAAAGAGGGCGGAACCCTTGCCGGAGCGATTACCGAATCTCGCAAGAAATATCCAGACCTGCTCGTTGAAGTTGAAGTGGACACGATCGACCAGCTCAAGGAAGTGCTGGTGGCGAGGCCGGACTGGGTGCTGCTCGATAACATGCCGCCGCTCAAGCTGCGTGAATGCGTCAAGCTGTGCGCGGGACTTTGCAAAACGGAAGCCTCCGGCGGCGTAAATCTTTCCACGATCCGCGAGATCGCCAAAACCGGTGTCGATGCCGTTTCAGTCGGCGCGCTGACTCATTCCGCACCTTCGGCGGATCTGGCCCTCGACTTTGTGTGAAATGAACGCGAAATCCGCAACGCTTGTCGTCGATATCGGAAACACCAGCACATCGCTGGCCGTTGCCCGCACTGGAACGCTTTCTTCTGTTCAGCGCACGGACTCCGCCGTCCCCGCTTTGAAGTTCAAAAAGGTTCCGGTGCGCGCGGTGATCGCCTCGGTGAAGCCCGGTGTTAATCCGCAGTGGGAAGCGTTTCTGAAAAAACAGGGGGTTCAGGAAATCCTGTGGGTGAATCATACCCTCAATCTCGGGATTCCGGTTTCCTATCCAAAGCCGGAAACGATCGGTGCCGACCGCCTCGCCAATGCCAGCGAAGCCGCCGCGACTTACGGCGCGCCTGTGGTGGTTTGCGATTTCGGCACCGCGCTCACCTTTGACATTGTCAAAAAAGGCGAAGGGTACGTCGGCGGAATCATCTGTCCCGGCCTGCCGCTGATGTTCGATTATCTGGCTGAAAAAACGGAACTCCTTCCGCACATCAAGCCGGTTAAAACCACGCAGGTGATCGGTAAAAACACCGCCGAGGCGATGCGGATCGGCGCGCACCTGGGCTACCTCGGCATGGTGAAAGAAATCCTCGCTGAACTCAAAAAAGAGCTGGGGCGCGGGATGAAGGTTTGCGCGACCGGCGGCTTCGCCGACTGGGTTTTCCAAGGGTTGGAAACATCCATTCCGGTGGACCCGAACCTGACGCTTAAGGGCCTTGCCCGCATCGGCGAACTCAACCGGCCCTGAGGCAAAACGTTTTTGGAGTCGATTCCGGCACGTCCTTTGCTACAATTCCCCTGATGAAAAGGGGGATTGCAAAGGCTGTTTTTCTTGTTTTAGCGGTGTGGCTGGCGGCTATCACCGGTTATGCGGCTCCCTATGGAGAAGAGGGGGAGCGGACGTCCTACAAGCAGCCGGATGGTTCCGTCATTGAACTCCGCATTTTCGGGGACGAATTCTATGCGGTCACCGAAACGTTGGACGGCTTTGTCCTGATTTTTGATCCCGCGACCAAGGCCTATTACTATACGCAGCTCTCTGCAACCGGTGATGAAGCGGTTTCGTCGGGAGTGATGGTTCGCGAGGGAGATGATCCTGAGTCTTTCGGCTTCAAGAAGCACATTCGCATCAGCAAATCGGCTCAGCGGGAAAAGGCGAAAAAACGGTTTGAAGAATATGACAAGACGGTCAAACAAGCCGAGGCGTGGGAAAAAAAGAAAGCCAAGACGCGTGCCCATCGGCTGAAAAAGAAGCAGGACTCCAAAAAAGATTCGGCGCAGCCGTCCGTTGCGGAAAACGCTGAAGGAGACGCTTCGGCAACGGGGGAGTCGGTCGCTGAGTTTGCACCGCCTGAGACTACCGGCGGCAAGGTGGGCATCACTATTCTTGTCGATTTCCCTGATGAGCCTTCCAGTATTGCATCAGCAGAAATTGATGATTACTTCAATGAGCCCGGTTACAATGGCTACAGCAATAACGGGTCTGTTTTTGATTATTTCTACACGCAGTCCTCCCGAAAACTTCGCTACAACAACGTCATCACCTACTACGTCCGGATGCAGCAGCCGAAAAGTTATTACAATGACACATCGGTCGATTGTGGTGGCTGCGGGCGCCTCTTGTTGAACGATGCGCTCGACATCCTGATTGCGGAAGGGTTCGATTTTTCCGCCTGCACGACCGATGGAAGCGGCAATATCGAAGCCTGTAACCTGCTCTTTGCCGGCGCAGACAGCGGCGTGTGGTCGTATGGGCTTTGGCCGCACCGCTGGGTGCTGTCATCCTCGCGTGATGTCGGCGGCGGGCGGAAGATTTACGATTA
>JAEIOF010000176.1 GCA_016342445.1 Verrucomicrobiota bacterium
TTTTGCATCCAAACCCGCCTGAAGAGATACTCGATCTAGCAAATAACCTTTCAACACAACGAAACCGAATCGTTCACGACAAGCCTTTTGAATTAATCACCCATCACGACGACAGTGTAAGTGTCGAAAAATATGCCGAACGCAGTCTTGAGCCAGAAAAATATCACGAACATCGGTATGAGACTTTAGCCGAGTTTTTTGAGGGTTGCGACAGGATCAAAGATTTCGTTCTTTCATCGTCAGCAATAGACACTGTTAACATGAATGAGATTAACTTCAGTTCTCTACTTAAAAACACTACGCCCATCACCAGAAAATCCCCATAATTTATCGCCCCACACACCTACTGCTTCAGCCTTTAGTAGACAGGAAAGAAAACTGGAACAGCTCTTCCGGTTCTTAAAACATGGACTCATTCACAAGCGTTACAGCCCGCATCTCGTCGCGTTACTGATCCTGAACGAAACGCGACGAGGGCGTCGCGTCTACATTTTCCAATGTCTGGAAACCCCGCTTATCTGCAAAGCCGTATATGTCATTATATGACATATCTCTAATGAACATTTTTGGTCATTTTTTTCCAATGCTTGGAAAATTTGAAATAACCGGCGCAGTCGGTTTCCAAGGCTTGGAACTTTTGGAGCTGGTTTTCCAAACATTGGAAAAACAGCGAGCCGTTCATGGTGAACCTTCACGGTGAACCGCAAATCAGTCTCTAGACTTCTTCTTCGTCTTCTTCGGAAACGCGGAGGATTTCCTCGACGGTGGTGACGCCGGCGAGAACTTTGCGCCAGCCGTCGTCGCGCAGGGTGCGCAGTCCGTGCTTGAGCGCTTCGCGCTTGATTTCGCTGGAGGCGGCGCGGTTGATGATCAGCGGCCGAATGCGGTCGTCGATGATGAGAATTTCGTAGATGCCGGTGCGGCCGTTGAATCCGGATCCGCGGCAGTCGTCGCATCCGACGGGTTCGTAGATGGGTTGGGTCTCAAGCGCTTCCATCGGGAAGCCTTCGCCCTTCAAAAACTCGCGTTTGGTTGCATCGATCTCTACCGCTTTGCGGCAGGCGGGGCACAAGCGGCGGATGAGGCGCTGGGCGACGATGCCTTCAACGGAGGAGGCGACGAGGAACGGTTCGATGCCCATGTCGAGCAGTCGGTTGATGCTTCCCGCGGAGTCGTTAGTGTGGAGCGTACTGAAAACGAGATGTCCGGTGAGCGCCGCACGAATAGCAATCTCGGCGGTGTCACGATCACGGATTTCCCCAACCATGATGACATCGGGATCCTGACGCAGGAAGGTGCGCAGGGCGTGAGCAAAGGTGAGTCCGATTTCGGGTTTCATCTGCACCTGGTTGACGCCGGCCATTTCGTACTCGATCGGATCTTCGGCCGACATGATGCGCTTGTCGACGGAGTTGATGGTGTGGAGCCACGCATAAAGCGAGGTGGATTTCCCCGAACCGGTGGGGCCGGTACAAAGCAGGATGCCGTGCGGACGGGTGATCATCCGCTTGAGTACTTTTTCGTCTTCGGGGGAAAGGCCGAGCTGATCCATACCGATCATGCCGCTTCCGCGCAGTAACAGGCGAAGGCTGACGCTTTCGCCGTAGACGGTGGGCATGGTGGAGACGCGGACGTCGATTTCTTCGCCCTGAATCCGCAGGCTGATGCGACCGTCCTGCGGCAGGCGCTTTTCGGCGATGTCCATATTGGCCATGACTTTGATGCGAGAGATGATGGAGGACTGAAAACGTTTGAGGGTGGCTGGGACGGGGGTCTGGTGGAGCACACCGTCGATGCGGTAACGGATGCGCAGATCGATCTCCATCGGTTCAATGTGAATATCGGTAGCGCGGTTCTGATGGGCTTCCCAGATGATCTGGTTAACAAATTTCACGACCGAAGCCTCCTGATCGAGGTCGTTGAGGTCCTGTTTCATCAGGCTTTCGCCGTCGAGGTCGATGCGGTTGTCGTCCTGCATCATGCGGTCGAGGGTTTCGGCGCCGACCCCGTAGAGGCGTTTGGCGGCGGCTTCGATATCGGAGGCGGGGCTGAGCGCGAGTTTGATGCGCCCGCCGGTGACCAGCCGCATGGCATCGATGAGACCGGGCTGAAGCGGATTGGCCGTCGCAATCTCCAAGACGCCATTTTCTTCCGCGACCGGCATGATGTTGTATTGAAAGACCGCTTTGGGCGGAACTTTACTGAGGATCTCTTCAGCAATTTCAGCCTGCTTAAGACGCATGAACGGCAGGGTCATGGCCTCCGCCAGTTTTTCGAGGAAGAGCTCTTCTTTGACGCCGCTTTTCTCAACCACGGTTTCGGTAAAATCCGCGCCCGCCTCGGCTACAGCCGGAAGAAGCTCTGCAACCTGCTTGAGTGTGAAAAGATTCGTCCGCTCTAACAGGCTCGATAGTTGGCTTTTTTGCATGGTTTCGCTCCGATCAGCGAACTATACCCATTTTC
>JAEIOF010000177.1 GCA_016342445.1 Verrucomicrobiota bacterium
TCTTCGGACTGAACATAGGAACCCGTCCATCCTGTTGACAGGTAGGTGATGGTGTTTTTTAGCTGGCTCTGGAAGTAGGTGATTCCGCCGGACAACTTGTCTTCAATCAGAGTTTGCTCAAACCCAATGTCCCAGCCCCTGCTGGTTTCGGGCTGAAGGGCGGAGTTGCCGCTCCACGGGTCGTAGAGTTGGTAGAGCGACGGCGAGCGGAAGCCGGTTCCCCAGCTGGCTTTGAGCTTGGTTCCGGTTTCGTCAATCAGGTAAGCACCGGTGAGGCGGTAAGTGGTTGCTCCGCCTGCCTGTTCGTGTTCTTCGTGGCGGATGCCTGCGGTTCCGAAGAAATTTTCACCCAATTGGAATTGATCCTGCAGATAGAGCCCGGTGGTTTCCACCTGGTATTTTCCGCCGAAGGAATCTCTATAGTTTTCCCGTTCCCATTCGGTTCCGGCGGTCAGGGTGTTTTTTTCGCTGATCCGAATATTGTTCTGCCAGTCGGCGTGCAGGATTTTTCCTTCATAGCCGCCCCATGAATAGTCGCGGTCGGTTTTCGTGACGGAAACTCCGGCTTTTTGCTCCCAGAGGCCGTCGAGCAGGGATAGGAAGCCCTCTGTGCGGAAAAAGGTTTGGTCGGTGTCGAAACGACTGCGGTCGCTTGGGTCGGCGGGAAAGCCGGCATCGTAATCGCCTTCGGCATCGACGTGGCGGAATACGAAGTCGATGCCTGCATTTTCAACCGGTGTGATGCCGATGCGAGATTGGATCGTGGTGTTTTTGTAGCCGTCATTTTCGGACGATCCGTTCAGTGCGGAAAATCCGTCGGTTTCGAATCGCGAAACACTGACGGAATAATCGATCAGATCGGTGCCGCCCTGTGAACCGACCGCTGCGCGAATCGTGTTGAAGGAACCCGCCTCCATGTCAACAAAGCTCGACGGGTCTCCCGCGCCACGTTTCGTGCGGATGTTGATGACCCCGCCAATCGCATCCGATCCGTAGAGCGTGCTTTGCGAGCCGCGCAGCACTTCGATCTGTTCAATCTGATCCGTATTCAGGTGGGCCATATCCGGCTGGCGGGCGGTGGTGGTCGGGTCGTTGACGGGGATGCCGTCGATATAGATTTTCACGTGTTCGGCTTTGGAGCCGCGAATGTAGAGCGAGGAGGGCTGTCCCGCTCCGCCGCTTTGGTTGAAGGATACCCCCGGTGTCCGGTTGATCGCATCCGATACCGTGCGTAGCTGATAGCGCTCGATTTCTTCACCCGTTACGACGCTCAGGGAGCTTCCGATCTGGTCGATCGCGGTCGGGGTTCGGGTTGCGGTGACGACAATGCGGGTGGCATTGGTGACGGTGTTGGTTTCGGCGTGGACGCCGGAGATGCAGCCTGTAAGCAGAGCCGCTGTGAGTAGCTTCTTCATCGATTGCCTTTCTGTCCCTTTCGCGGGAACGGTTTCGGTTCGGCAGAGAGGCGGTGTTCCGGCTTTACGGTTGCGCGACAGCGGCTGATTTTCACAGCACTTTCCCGGCACTTTCTGCGTGAGCGGGCAAACGTAGGCGGCGGCTGTTTTTGTGTCAAGCGCTGTCGTCGGCGTGAAACCAGTTTTTTGTTCGCAGACAGATTTTGACCAGCATCAGCATGACCGGTACTTCAATCAGTACGCCGACCACCGTGGCCAGTGCCGCGCCGGAGGAGAGGCCGAAGAGCATGACGGCGGTGGCGATGGCCACTTCGAAGTGGTTCGACGCGCCGATCATGGCGGCGGGCGCGGCGTCTTCATACTTCAGTTTCAGCAGGCGGGCCGCGCCGTAGCCGAGCGCGAAAATCAGCACCGTCTGAATGAAGAGAGGGATGGCAATCCAGAGGATGGTCAGCGGTTGCTGCAGAATGATCTCGCCCTTGAAGCTGAACAGGAGGATCAGTGTCAGCAACAGCGCACTGATGGATACCGGCGTGAGCACGTGCAGGAATTTTTCTTTGAACCACTCTTCGCCTTTGTGGCCGATGATCCATTTGCGGGAAAAATAGCCTGCGACGAGGGGCAGGGCGACGTAGATTCCGACCGACAGCAACAGCGATTCCCACGGCACCGGCATTTTATTGATGCCCAGCAGCCAGCCGCCGAGCAGGCCGTAGAGCAGAAGCATAGTCAGCGAGTTGATGGCCACCATGATCAGCGTCAGTCCCTGGTTGCCTCGCGACAGGTAGCCCCAAACGAGTACCATGGCCGTGCAGGGGGCAATCCCGAGCAGGATGGCGCCGGAGATGTAGGAGCGGTAGAGCTCAACAACCGTTCCGTCTTTGACGACTTCGGTTCCGGGGATCAGCCCGTGATTGTGAAACAGCGTGAGAAAGAATCCGGCGATGGCGAA
>JAEIOF010000178.1 GCA_016342445.1 Verrucomicrobiota bacterium
TCGAATATGCCTATCACCGCATGGCGCTGGCCGCCGGACTCAACATGAGTGAATGCCGACTCTTTGAAGAAAACGGGCGCAGCCATTTTATGACCCGCCGCTTCGACCGCACCGACGATGGCAAAAAGATTTTCATGCAATCGCTCTGCGGGATTGCCCACATGGACTTTAATCAGGCGGGCGCGTACGGCTACGAACAGGCGCTGGATGTTGCACAGCGTCTCGGCCTTGGTGCCGATGCACTCGAACAGCTCTTCCGCCGCATGGTCTTCAACGTGATGGCACGCAACCAGGACGACCACACCAAAAACATCGCCTTTCTTATGAACCGGCAGGGCGAGTGGAAACTCGCCCCCGCCTACGACATCATATACAGCTACAACCCCGCCGGCGCATGGACGCGCCGGCACCAGATGAGCGTCAACGGCAAACACGACCACTTCGAAAAAGCCGACTTCGGGGCCGTCGCCAAGCGCTTCAACCTCCTCAAAAAAAACGGGGTCGAACAGGTGGTCGAAAAAACCGCCGCCGCCCTCGCCCGCTGGCCGGACTTCGCCGCCGAAGCCGGCGTTCCGGAACAGACCGTCCAGCAAATCGCCGCCCACCATCGGCAGATCGTCTGAGCCTCCTTCTCTCCCACAAGAGACTTGGAAAATCCGCGGAAATCCGTAGTCTGTTGCGGTTTAGAAGGAAACCGCTATGAACGAGAAATACCCTTTTTCTGAAATTGAACCGAAGTGGCAGAAGAGCTGGGCCGACACCGGCCTGTTCAAAACCGATCTGTCCGACACGGAAAACAAATATTACTGCCTGATGATGTTCCCCTATCCGTCCGGCAAACTGCACGTCGGCCACGGCCGTAACTACATCATCGGCGACGCCGTCGTGCGCTATAAAAAGATGCGCGGCTTCAATGTGCTCTCGCCAATGGGCTGGGACGCGTTCGGCCTGCCCGCCGAAAACGCCGCCATCAAAACCGGCACTCCGCCGCGCGAGAGCACGCTGGCCAATATTGCCGTGATGAAAGAACAGCTCGCCGCCTGGGGCTGCTACTACGACTGGGACAAGGAAGTCGCCTCCTGCGAGCCGGAATACTACAAGTGGACGCAGTGGCTCTTCATCCAGATGTTCAACCGCGGACTGGCGTATAAGAAGAAAAGCAACGTCAACTGGTGCCCCGACTGCGCGACCGTGCTCGCCAACGAGCAGGTGATCGACGGGAAATGCGACCGCTGCGACTCGACCGTGATTCAAAAAGCGCTCGAACAGTGGTTCTTCAAAATCACCGACTACGCCCAGCGCCTGCTCGACGATCTCGACACCCTCGACGGCTGGCCCGAGCGCGTGAAAACCATGCAGCGCAACTGGATCGGCCGCTCCGAAGGAACGGAAATCGACTTCCCGCTCGTCGCCCGCGAAGACGGCGTGGAAGACAGCAAGAACATCGTCCCCTGCTTCACCACCCGCGTCGACACCATCTACGGCTGCACCTACATGTCGCTGGCTCCGGAATACCCGCAACTGCGCGAAATGGTCGCTGGACTCCCGCAGGAAGAAGCGGTGCTTCAGTTCATTACCGACTCCGCCAAGCTGACCAACATCGACCGCGAGTCCGATTCGGTTGAAAAGAAGGGCGTCTTCACCGGCCGCACGGTCATCAACCCCTACACCGGCGAAACCGTCCCCCTATGGGTCGGCGACTACGTCCTCATGTACGGCACCGGCGCCGTGATGGCCGTGCCCGCGCACGACACCCGCGACTGGGCCTTCGCCAAGAAGTACGATCTGCCGATTAAGCTTTCGATTCAGAACCACGAAAAGTCGCTAGTGCTGGAAGAGATGACCGATGCCTACACCGAAGACGGCACCTGCTTCGACTCCGCCGACTTCACCGGCATGCCCAACCGCGGCGCGATTGATGCCATGGTCAAATTCGCCGAAGAAAACAACTTTGGCAAAGGCACCATCAATTTCCGACTGCGCGACTGGCTCATCTCCCGCCAGCGCTACTGGGGTGCGCCGATTCCGATCGTCTACTGCGACCGATGCGGCATGGTTCCCGTCAACGACGATGAACTCCCTGTGAAACTGCCGGACAACGTCGAATTCAAACCAACCGGCGAATCGCCGCTAGCCGCCAGCGACGAGTTCATGAACTGCACCTGCCCCAAATGCGGCGAGCCCGCCCGGCGCGAGTCCGACACCATGGACACCTTCGTCGATTCGAGCTGGTACTTTCTGCGCTACCTCAACGCCAAGGACAGCAGTCAGGCCATCGACAGCGAAACCTGCAACAACTGGCTGCCCGTTGACCAGTACATCGGCGGCATAGAGCATGCCATCCTGCATCTGCTCTA
>JAEIOF010000179.1 GCA_016342445.1 Verrucomicrobiota bacterium
CTTTTCCAAACATCGGAAAAACCGAAAGTCGGAT
This sequence comes from Verrucomicrobiota bacterium, assembly GCA_016342445.1. GTDB lineage: Bacteria > Verrucomicrobiota > Kiritimatiellia > Kiritimatiellales > Tichowtungiaceae > Tichowtungia. The sequence continues at coordinate 35 of JAEIOF010000179.1, forward strand.
TGCGCATCAACCCTGAATGCTCGACCGGACGGACGCCGATGTACGACCCCTGCGCGCCGAAGTCGCGCCTCGGTATCACGCGGGCTCAGTTCGACGGCGAGGATTTGACCGGCATCACCGGTCTTCATTTTCACACGCTTTGCGAACAGAATGCGGATGCGCTGGAGATCACCCTCAAGGCGGTCGAAGAGAAGTTTGGCGAATTTTTGCCGCAGATGGAGTGGGTCAATTTCGGCGGCGGGCACCACATCACCCGCGCCGATTATGACATCGATCTGCTCTGCAAGCTGATCAATGACTTTAAGGCGAAGTATGATGTTCAGGTTGTTTTGGAGCCGGGCGAAGCGGTCGCGCTGAACGCGGGCGTGCTGATTTCCACCGTTCTCGATGTGGTGGAGAACGACGGCCCGATCGCCATTCTCGATACCTCCTGCACCTGCCATATGCCCGACGTGCTCGAAATGCCGTATCGTCCGGGAATTGTCGGAGCAGGGGCGGCGGGCGAAAAAGCGCGCACGTTCCGGCTGGCCGGATTGAGCTGCCTCGCGGGCGATGTGATCGGCGACTATTCATTCGATCATCCGCTTCAGCCCGGTGACCGACTGGTGTTTGAGGACATGGCGCACTACACCATGGTCAAAACCTCTTTCTTTAACGGCATCCGGCATCCGTCCATCGCCATTCAACGCGGCGATGAAGTTGAAGTCGTCCGCGAGTTTCACTACGAGGACTACAAAAACCGCTTGAGCTAGACGTTTCGCCTGAGCCCGGTTGGCTTGGAGAGCCTTTTCCAATCCTTGGAAAAATCAGAACGAAAAGTTCCAAGCATTGGAAGAAGATGATGCCCCTGCGCCTGAAATCCGGCGCAGCCGGTTTCCAGCGTCTCGCAAACTACTCTTCGATCCTCACGTGACGGCGCAGGCGGGCGGCGAGCGAGTCGGCGAGGCTGTACATCGCGGGAATCAGCACGAGGGTCAGCACGGTCGAGACGGTCAGCCCGAAGATGACGGCGACGGCCATCGGAGCCCACCACGCACTGGTGCCCCCGCCCGCTGTGATTTTCCACGGGAAACTGTGCACGTCGATGCTCCAGCCGATCGCCATCGGGACGAGCCCGAGGATGGTGGTGCTGGCGGTCAGGAGAACGGGGCGCAGACGCAGGCGGCCGGCAGTGAGAATGGCATCGGTGGAGCCCATGCCCGCGCGTTTCTGCTGATTGATGCAGTCGATCAGTACGATGGCGTTGTTGACGACAATCCCCGCCAGACTGATCACCCCGAGGCCGGTCATGATGACGCTGGGCGCGGTGCGGGTGATCAAAAGCCCCCACATGACGCCGATGATGGAGAGGACGATGGAAATGCCGATGATGAGCGGCAGCAGGACGGAGTTGAACTGGATGACGAGGATGACAAGTACACCCGCCACGGCAACCAGAAAGGCTTTTCCGAGGAAGGCCATCGACTCTTTCATGTCTTCGTTGTCGCCCGCGTAGTAGATGGAATAGTTCGCGGGCAGTTGCAGCTCGGCTGTGATCCGAGTGACATCCTCAAGGATTTCTTCAACGCTGCGGCCTTCGTTGTTTCCCAGCAGGGTGATGACGCGCTTGAGGTTTTTGCGTTTGATTTCACCGAGCCCCGCGCTGTAGGTGAATTTCCCGAGGGAAGAGAGCGGCACGGAGCCCTGGTCTTTGACCGGAATCTGGATTTCGCCCAGCGTGCTGAAGCGGGTGCGTCCCGATTCGGGCAAGCGGACGGTGATGTCGTATTCATCTTCTCCGGCGCGGAATTTGGCGCGGCTTTCCACCCCGAAGAGGGAGGTGCGCAGGAAGTTGCCGACGGTAGCGGTGTCCAGGCCGAGCATCGCGGTGCGCTGCCGGTCGATCTGAAATTGCAGTTCGGGCAGGGCGTCTTCAAAGTTGCTGCGCAGGTCGGTCAGACCGGAAATGCCCTGAATTTTCAAGCGGATTTCTTCGGACAGCTCGGCCAGCCGCTCAAAGTCGTCGCCGGAAATCTCGATGCTGACGGGCGCGCCGGAGGGCGGGCCGCGGCGGTCTTTTTCGATGGTGACTTCCGCACCCGGCAGCACGGGCAGGGCGGCGCGGATCCGCTCGACCACCTCGGACGGCGGAATCTCGCATTCGTTTTCATCCAGAAAGTCGATGTAGATCGAGCCGATATGGGTGCCGCCGGAGGTGGATTCAAACGAGGCGTTTCCCTGGCCGGC
>JAEIOF010000180.1 GCA_016342445.1 Verrucomicrobiota bacterium
GTTTACAGGAATTGTTCGTTTGGGTCGGGTGAGTTCAATTGAAATGCAGGGCGCTTCGGGTCGGATTACCGTGGTGCCGGATCGTCCCTGGGACGAACCGGTCGGGTTGGGCGACAGCATTGCCATCAACGGCGCCTGCCTGACCGTCGCCGCGATGGATGGCGAAAAGCTGAGTTTTGATGTGTTGGCCGAAACCTTCAACAAGACCAATCTGGGGGAAAAGAGCGCGGGGTCCATTGTGAATATGGAGCGCGCGCTGGCTCTCGGCGATATGCTGGGCGGGCACATTGTCACCGGCCACGTCGACGGGGCCGGAACTGTGCGGAAGATCACGCCGGTGGATCGGGATTTCAAGTTTGAGATCGAATGCTCGAAGGATATGTTGATGCTGATGGTCTACAAAGGTTCCATTTCGATCGATGGAATTTCCCTGACGGTGGCGGAGCTCTTGGACGACGGGTTTGTGGTGCATATTATTCCTCACACGATGCAGGAAACCGATATATCGGAGTTTAAGCCGGGAACCAAAGTGAACCTGGAGGCCGACATTCTCGGAAAACATGTTCAGCGTATCCTTGAGTTTGGCGGCGGACAGAGTTATCGTGTCCAATTGTGAACAATTGGAGGGGCTCTGAACCGAATGAAAAAGATTTTACTGGTTGATGATGAATCGTCCATTCGCAAGATGGTGCGTGCGGTGCTGGACGAAGGGGAATACACATTTCAGGAGGCCTCCGACGGAAAAGCCGCCTTGGAAATATTGGAGTCCGAGACGTTTGATCTGATTGTTACGGATGTGATTATGCCCGACTGCGACGGCATTGAACTCGTTATGACGGTTCGCAAAAAGCTCCCCGACATTAAAGTCATCGTTATGTCCGGCGGCGGACGTGTCCGGGCCGATCATTACCTGAATCTGGCGGAAAAACTGGGTGCCGCCCGGGTGTTTGAAAAACCATTTAATACAGCGGAACTTCGGGCCGCCGTACGCGAGCTTCTTTTCGGAGCCGCTGAAGTGTCAGAGGAAAACGTATGAACAACTTGCTGACGCGCTTTGAAGAAACCGGCGCGCTACTTAACGGACATTTCGAGCTTCGTTCCGGACTTCATTCCAACCGCTTTTTCCAGTGCGCGCTCCTGTTGCAATATCCCCGGATCGCGGGAGAGGTTTGCGAGGCGCTTGTTGAGAAAATCAAACAGGATCTCGGCGAGCTGGAGATCGACACCGTCATTGCGCCGGCTCTCGGCGGGATTTCCGTCGGGCACGAAGTCGGGCGGGCGCTGGGTGTCCGTTTTATTTTTGCCGAAAAAGATGCCGGAGGCGCGCTGATGATGCGCCGCTTTAAAATCGAAAAGGGCGAGCGTTTTCTGGTGGCGGAGGATGTGATCACCCGTGGCGGACGCGTGCAGGAAACCGTTGATATTGTTGAGCAACACGGTGGAATCGTGCAGGCCATTGGCGTGCTGGTGAACCGGAGTGGCGGCAAGGCCCGGTTCAAGGCCCCGTTGGTCAGCTTGCTTGAGATGGAGCCGGTCGCGTGGGAACCCTCTGAATGTCCGCTTTGTAAGGAAAAACTGCCGCTGGTGCATCCGGGCAGTTAGCGAGCAATTTCGGTTGTCGAACTGGATGTGGAGTCGTATGCTCCCGGTTCGTTTTTTTAGACATTTGGAGAATTGTTATGGCCCATCCGCTCGAAGCGTTGCTTGTCCTTCAGGAAAAAGACCGAAAGATCTCAAAACTTCGGCGCGAGATCCGAGATATTCCCTCCCGTAAGGCTGAAATCGAAACCCAGCTTGAGCATGCCAAGATCCGTCTGGCTGAGGCCCGCGCGGCTCAGATGAAAGTCACCTCCGATCTCAAGCAGCTTGAAGTTGAAGTTGCGGCTCACCGCGAAAAAATCGACCGCTACAAAAACCAGCAGCTCGAAGCCAAAACCAACGATCAGTATCGCGCACTGCTCCACGAAGTGGCCGCCGAAGAAAAAGCCATTTCCGAACTCGAAGACCGCGAAATTGTCTTCATGGAGCAACTCGAAGCCTCCAAAAAAGTGATCGATGAGCGCGATGCGGAACTTAAGGAAGAAGAGGAAGGCATTCGCGAAGAGCAGGAAATGCTGTTGGAGCGTCTCACCGAAGTGCAGGAAGATGTCGATTCTCTGATTGAAGACCGCAGGCGGATGGCGGCCAATGCCGACGCCTCGCTTGTATCGAAATATGAACGCCTTTTCGCCAACAAAGGCGACTTCGCTGTTGT
>JAEIOF010000007.1 GCA_016342445.1 Verrucomicrobiota bacterium
CGATTCAACCGTTTGACCCCGACAAAAAATATACCGCCGCCGACCAGCTCATGACCCAGGTCATCCCCCTGCGCTACGTGGTCTATTCCGATGTGCAGGAACTCGTCCAGCACCTCATCCACGGCTACGGAAAAGTCATCAAAATGGATCGCGTCAACAGCATCCTCGTCACCGACACCTCCGCCAACATCGCCCGGATTGTTGAAGTGATCGCCATGATCGACCAGCCGCTCGAAAAAATCGAACCGCGCATCTATCAGCTCAAACACGCCGAGGCCGGGAGCGTCGCCGGAAAACTCAAGGAACTGGTGGAAGCCGCCAAAACCGAAAAAAGCAGCCAAGCCGTCATCGCCTCACCGCGGTCCGTTCCCGGCGTCATCCGCGCGCCCGTCACCACCACCACCACCTCGGGCGGCGACTCCTACGCCGATGAAACCCAGATCGTTCAGGGCGAAGTCAAATTCGTCTCCGACGAACGGACCAACATTCTCATCATCTTCTCCAAAGCCGCCAATTTTGACTTCTTCGACAACATCATCAAAGTGCTCGACGTCCCCGTCGATCCCGCCGTCATCACCGAAGTCGTAAACCTTGAATACGCCAAAGCCAAAGAAATCTCCGGCATCCTCAACGAATTTGTCGGCGCGGCCAAGGCGACGGAAAAAACCAAAGCCAGCGGCACGGGCAATGCGGAAGGGAGCAAAACCGTCGACGAAATCATCCAGAGAACGATTGAACCCACAGGGCGCGACATTGCCCCGGAAACCAAAAGCGCCATCGGCCGCCTCTCCGCCGACACCAAAATCATTTCCGACGAACGGTCCAACTCCCTGCTTCTGATGGGCCGCAAATCCGACATCGAAGCGCTCAAAACTGTCATCGCCAGCCTCGACGTCATGCTCGAACAGGTCATGATCGAAGCCGTCATCCTCAGCGTCGGCCTCAACGACTCCCTCCAGACCGGCATCCAGTGGGTTTATCAAAACGTTGAGGAAGAGTCGGAATGGATAGACACTTATAAATACGACACGAACAACGTAGCTGTTTCTTCTAAAACAAATGTCGTTGCTAAAAATCTCAGCCGAGCCGGCTTTGATGCCGCAGGTCTTGCATCCAATATGATTGGCGGAGCGCTCAGCTACTACGGGGTCTTCCCTGCACTGAATGTAAAGGCATTGATCCGCGCGGCGAAAACGGATGGCGACGCCCGGATTCTCTCCACGCCGGTTGTGATGACCACCGATAACACCGAAGCCACCATCACCGTGGGTGAAGAGCGCCCGGTGGTCTCCTCCTCCATCAACAGCAGCAGCGACAGCTACAGCGCCCGCGCCACCTATGAATACCGCACCATCGGCCTCACGCTGACCGTCACGCCCAACATCAACCCGCAGGGGTTTGTTGTGATGGAAATCAAGCAGACGGCGGATGACATTCTCGATACGACCCAGATCGACGGGAACGATGTTCCGATTATTTCGAAACGCGAGATCAGCGCCACCGTCGCCGTGCAGGACCGCTCCACCATCGTACTGGGCGGACTGGTTCGCAAGTCCACCTCCCAAAGCGCCACCAAAATTCCGATTCTCGGCGACATCCCGCTGATCGGCTGGTTCTTCAGTTCGCACAACAACACGGACAACCGCAGTGAACTCGTTGTTCTGCTCACCCCCTATGTACTGACCAATCCGGAACAGGCACAGCGCGAAGCGGAACGCCGCCTGAACGCATCTGATGCGAAAAACACCGAGTGGCCGCGCGGCTGGTCAGAAAGCCCGCTCGCCAACGACGAGCCGGAAAAAGATGCCAAGCCGGAATCCAAAGGTTTCCTCCGAAGCATCTTCGTCCCCAAAGACGAAGGGACGGACGTTGCCCCCGAAGGAATCCCGGTTGTAATCGAAGAATAATTTTTCCAATGTCTGGAAACTTTCGGGACATTTTTTCCAAGCATTGGAACCAACGGCGCTGGCTGTTCTGATTTTTTCCAAACATTGGAAAATAAAAGGCTAGCCGGATCCTCCGGCTTCCAATGATTGGAAAGTTGGAGCCAATGAGCGGATTCGAACCGCTGACCTGCTCATTACGAATGAGCTGCTCTACCAGCTGAGCTACATTGGCGTCAAAAAAGAGCGCGTATTAAGTCAAAGCTTTTTGCGCGAGTCAAGTTCAGCCGTTCGAAAGCTCTTCGGAACGCGTTTTCGCCGCGTGCAAAGCCTTGACGATGGCGGCTTTCACTCCCGATGCGTCGAGCGAACGGATGGCGGCTTCGGTGGTTCCGCCCTTCGAGGTGACCCGTTCACGAAGCACGGTTGCGCTTTCGCCGGAGTCTCTCATGAGGCGCGCGACGCCTTCGACCGTCTGGACGGCCAGCGTCCGGGAAACGTTCGGGCTCAGACCCATCTGCTCGGCGGCGGCGAGCATGGCTTCGATCAGATAAAATACATAGGCGGGGCCGGAACCGCTTAGGGCGGTGACCGCATCCAGCTCGTTTTCTTCAACGCGCACCGTGAGTCCAACGCACTGCAGAATGGCTTCAGCCACTTCCAGATCGGCTTCATCGGCGTGTGCACCGGCGGCCAGCGCGGCGGCCCCCTGCCCGACCAGCGCGGGCGTGTTGGGCATCACCCGAACCACGCGCCGTTCGCCCTTGAGCGATGCTTCAATTTTTGCGCAGGAAATGCCGGCGGCAATACTGACGACCAGTGTTTCTTCGCGCAGGAACGGGGCGATTTCCCGAAGAACCGCATCCATCACCTGAGGCTTTACGGAGAGCACGACGATTTCGGCGTTTTGGATAACGCCGTTATCCGTCGAAACAGAAACCCCGTACTCCGCCTCCAGATCCTTCAGCCGCTCGGGGCGAACATCCGTCATGATGATTTTTTCCGGCTCGCAGAATTCGGCCGCGACCATTCCGCTGACAATGGCTTCCGCCATATTACCTGCACCAACGAATACTACCTTTGATTCCATGATCATCATTTTTCCTCCTGTACGGGCGACATGCATGTCGCCCCTAACGTCCCCCGAAAATATCCGACCCCACTCTAACGAAGGTCGCACCTTCTTCAATGGCAATTTCAAAGTCGTGCGACATTCCCATCGAGAGCTCGGGGAGCGGCGTGCCGGTGGCCGCCTGCAGTTCGTCGCGGAGTTTCCGAAGGTTGGAAAAATGAATACGGGCCTTTTCGGGGTCGGGCGTGAACGGCGGAATGGTCATCAATCCATGGATCTCCACCTGCGAACAGGCGTTGGCGGCTTCGACCAGTGCGGCGGCCTCCTCCGGGGCGCAGCCGGATTTGGAGCCTTCGCCTGAGACGTTGACCTGAATCAGAATAGGCAGCGGCACGGCGGCATATTCGTCGAGCGCGAGAAGCAGTTTTTCAGAATCGACCGAGTGGATCATCCGGAAGAGCCCTGAGGCGGCAAGCTTGGCTTTATTCGTCTGCAAATGGCCGATCAGATGCCAGTGCAAACTGGGCGGGCATTGAGAGATTTTGTTCTGCGCCTCCTGCACCCGGTTTTCACCAAACAGGATCTGCCCGGCCTCCGCCGCTTCAAGAACCGCATCCACCGGCCGGGTTTTTGAAACCGCAACCAGCCTGACGTTGTCACGCGAACGTCCCGCCTTTTCACAAGCCGCAACAATGCGCTGTTCGATTTTTTCTAAATTTTCTTTTACGCTCACCCTGTTTCTCCCGTACGGGCGACATTCATGTCGCCCCTACACCTTGGCAATCAGCTTGATGACCAGCATTTCAAGAATCAGCTGTTGCGGAACTCCACTGGAAACGAGCTGCTCGTGGGTTTCCAAAAGCCGCTTTCGGCAAACACCGAGCTCTTCGGCACTGTATTTTTTTGCCTGTTGCCCGATTTTTGAGACGCGAAACCAGTGCATTTTACGCGGATCTGTCGGGAAGTTATCAAAGAGATCCTTCATGTCCGGATCGTTGCTCCACTGAACGGCCTGCGCGCCGTAGCCGCTACCGACACGAAGCCAGTCCTGATCGATATAGGCCCGGAATTGCGTAAGGCTCTGAAACAGGTTTTCGATGGCGAACATGACCCCGACCGGGCTTTCGCCCTGAAACAGAAGCTGGCGCAGAATTTTCAGCGCTTCATCAAGCCGCCGCTCGCCGAGCGCATCGGTGAAGTCCCAGGTGATGGCCTCGGCCGACGAGGAGGTGATCGCTTTCACATCATCGACGATGATCTCGCCGCGATCCCCGATATAGAGAATCAGTTTTTCGGCTTCCATCACCAACTGGCGGGTATCCATTCCCACTTTTTCGAGAAAAAGATCCAGTGCGCCGCCCTGTACCCGCAGCCCGGCCTTGGCGAAGAGTTTTTGCGCGCGGTCTTTAATGATGGGACGCTTGTTGTAGTCCTGTTCGGGCAGGTCGTAGGCTTCGACCTCGGCGACGGCCACGCAGGTTTTATAAAAGCCGGATCGCTTATCCACGCCCGCTGTGGAAATGACCAGATGATGCCCGTCCGGCAATCCTTTTGTGATTTCATCGGCCAGATTGCCGAGGAGACCCTTGACGGCCTCATTTTTCGGAAGATTCTTATCCTTGAAAATTGAAACGTCGCGAAGCCAGACCGTCTTCTGCCCGCCGAAAAGACCCACCGTGCGCAGGGCTCCGAGACAGGTTTTGAGTGCGGTCACCGCTTCGTCGATGGTTTTGACATCCCCGTTCACGACTTCGAGCCCCAGCGCCTGCTCCGTTTCCGGACAGAGCGCGTTAACCGCGTTGCGGGCATGGTGACTCACCATGTATTCATCGGTTCCATGTATCAGTTTTATTGCCACTGGCAGAATTCCTTATTTGCGTTGCAGAGTCATCTTAATCATAATCTCCACCCATGAGCAACACACAGGAAACCGGAATCAGCCGACCCCTCTGGGCACCCTGGCGAATTGAATACATTCGCGGCGAAAAAGAAACGGGTTGCTTCCTGTGCCGGATGTTCGCTGAGAGCATGGATCGGGACAATCTGATCCTCTTTCGAGGAGTCACCTGCGTCGTACTGATGAACCGCTTTCCTTACAACAGCGGCCACCTGATGGTCGCGCCGGTTCGTCATATTTCAGGGCTTGAAGACCGCACACCCGAAGAGATCCTCGACATGGAGACACTGACCGCGCGGGCGATTGCCGTGTTGCGCGAGGTGATGGCTCCACAGGGATTCAATGTTGGCATCAATCTTGGCGCGGCGGCCGGCGCGGGGCTTGAAGATCATCTTCACCGGCACATTGTTCCGCGCTGGGTCGGCGACACCAATTTCATGCCGGTCCTCAGCGGACCTCGGGTCATTCCCGAAAGCCTGCTCGACACCTACGACCTGCTCGTCGAAAAATTTCAGAACCGTTAACATTCAAACCGGAGAACCACCATGGGAAAATCACAGGACGCAAAAAAAGAAGTTAAAAAGAAACCTGCACTGACGCCGAAAGAGAAAAAAGCCGCCAAAGCGGAAAAAAAGAAAAAATAGTCAGTACACAAAACCGAAGCGGGTTTTGATTATGCAGAACGAGAAATAACCAAGGCGTTTATTATGAAGAAAATCGAATGGGTGGACGGCCTGTCCGTTGGAATCGATCTTATCGACGATCAGCACAAACAATGGATCGAACACTACAACCATGCCGTAGAGGCCATTCAGGCGAAGCATGAAGTGGCGCAGATCGCCCGCTCACTGGATTTCCTCTCCGACTACACGGAAACCCACTTCGCAACCGAAGAACAGGTGATGACTGAAAGCCATTATCCTGAACTCGAAGAACACAAAGCCAAGCACGATGCCCTGCGCAAAACGCTGGCCGCCATGACGGGGGAATTCATCGAAGACGGCGCGACCGATCTGCTGGCGGAGTCCGTCGAAACCTTTCTCGGAAACTGGCTGATCAAGCACATTAAAGAAGTCGACATGCGCTTTGCCGCCTTCACCCGCGCAGGCTGATCTTCCAACCCCTGGAACTTTTCAGGCGGTTTTTTTCAACCCTTGGAAAACAGACCCACCCCGCCCGCCGGGCACCCCTCCGCGGAGGGGTGGATGGAACGAGGTGACGACAGCCGGGGCGGGTTGCTCATCAAAAAACAACCAACTGCGAATGACGAACAACTGCCCGCGGGCCTACCCCTGCCCGTCCCAGCAGTAGGTACAGAGTTTTTCTTTGGGCAAGCCGATCGCATCGATCAAATCTTCCAAGGTCTGGAACTGCAAGGAGGTCAGATTGAGCCGCTCTCGGATTTTGTCGACCATGGCCCGATAACGTTCGGTGCTGGCGTCGGCGTATTCGTCGAGGTGGACATAGTCTCCCTCCAGCTCTTTGATGGCGATGCGTGTCGCGAGTTCATCGACCGAGCGCGAGCGGGAGAAGTTGAGGAATTTGCATCCGTAAACCAACGGCGGACAGGCGGGTCGCATGTGGATTTCTTTGGCGCCGTACTCGCTGTACAGCCGCTCAATGGTGTCCTGCAGCTGTGTGCCGCGCACGATGGAATCTTCGCAGAACATCAGACGCTTTCCTTCAATCAGTTCGCGTACCGGGATGAGCTTCATTTTTGCCACGCGGTTACGCTCCTGCTGGTTTTGCGGCATGAAGCTGCGCGGCCAGGTCGGAGTATATTTTACGAACGAGCGGCGGTACGGCATGCCGGACTCCTGCGCATAGCCGATGGCATGCGCGGTGCCGGAGTCGGGGATTCCGCAAACGCAGTCCGCATCAACCGTATCGGCCTGCGCCAGTTTCTTGCCGCACTCGTTGCGGACATCTTCGGTATTGCGTCCCTCATAGGAAGATGCGGGGTATCCGTAATAGACCCACATAAACGAACAGATTTTCATGCAGTCGCCGGGACATCTCATCCGCTCCGCGCCGTCCGCAGTAATCCGCACAATCTCGCCCGGCCCGAGCTCCCGCTCGATGGTGTATTGCAGGTTCGGCAAGGCACAGCTCTCAAGCGTCACGGAATAGCCATCCTCCCCTTTTCCGACAATCACGGGAGTGCGCCCCACTTTATCGCGCGCGGCATAAATTCCATCCTTGGTGAGCAGTAAAATCGAAGCGGAACCTTCGACCGCCGCCTGCGCTCTCACAAGTCCGTCCACGAAATCTTTACCCTGATTGATCAGGTGGGCGATCAGCTCCGTCGGGTTGACCTCGTTGCCGCTCATTTCCGAAAAATGAACCCCGGACGCGCAGGCCTCCGCCTCGAGAGCCGCCGCATTTTGAACCACCCCGACCGTCACGATGGCGTACCGCCCGTGTCGGGAGTTAATAATCAGGGGCTGGTCTTCATAGTCGCTGATAACGCCAATCGCGGTTTTGCCGCTCATTTTATAAAGATCATCCTCAAACTTGGAGCGAAACTGCGCGTTACGGATGTCGTGAATGTAGTGCGTAAAGCTTCCGTCGTCGCTCAACGTCGCCAAGCCGCCGCGCTGGGTTCCGAGGTGCGAGTGATAATCCGTTCCGTAAAAAACATCTGAAACACAATCCTTCTTTGATGCCACACCAAAAAAACCGCCCATGACTTGATCCTTATTTGGTTAAATTCTGTTGTCGTGAAAGCCAGCACCTTATCGGGGGTCGTCTTCGGGGGAAAGCTTAAACAGAAAAGTCAACGGCCAAACCCGTCATGGACGGTGCCCATAACCGCTTCCGGCAAAATAATGATCGGAATTTCACAAGAAAACTGGCGTTGAGATGCAAAATGCAGCACGATGGCCCAACAAATGTAACCCCTTACTACGCCGATAGAATATTGAAGATCAGGGAGTGCGACCGCACACTTCGCAAGGCTTGTCCGACAAAAAGCTTGCCTTCTTTTATGCGCACCGGCGGTTCGTAAAAATGAACTGGAGACTGAAGTATGATAAAAAAAGTAAGAGTTAAAAAACTGACCGCTTTTACATTCCTGTTGATGACCACGATATCCGCCAACGCACAGGTAAATTTATTGAAGAATCCCGGTTTTGAAAATGGCTGGGGGTCCCCTTCTGAATGGACTTGCACAATAGATCCATGGGTTTACACCTGGGCCAAACATACCGGCGATTTCGGGCTCTCCATTGATATTGGCTATAGCAGTGGAACCGGTACTGTTTATCAGGACGTCGCCATTATAGGAAATTCTCCGTACACCTATAATCTATGGGTATCAAAGAATTCTGGCACATCAACAGGCCAGTATATCATGAAAATTGAGTGGTATAATGGCGTTACTCTTCTATCAACAGACTCTCTTCCTATCAGTGAGATCTCAGAGGTCTGGAGCCAAAAGACGATCAGCGCCACCTCTCCTGCAAACGCCAATCTTGCGAGAGTTACGGTCAGCTTTTCAGGCATAAACATTATCGTTAAGTTTGACGACCTTGAATTTATTGGCGCCATTCCTCCATTAAACGTCCCTGAAGGTGTGGTAGCCACTGGCCATGACAGTCGAATCGATTTGAAATGGGATCTTGATGCGGACGCAAGTGGCTACAATATCTACCGCTCTACTTCTTCAGGTGGCCTCTTTAGCAAGCTGAATACCAGCCTGCACACGGTTGGTGTCTATAGTGATTTTTTTGGCACCAATGATCAGACTTGTTATTATTATACCACCGCTGTGATTGATGCGCGGGAATCCGAACCGTCGACAACGGTTTCTGCCACGTCCTATGCGATGACCGACGAGCAATTTCTCACCTCTTTTCAGGAAGCAACATTTAGATACTTCTGGGATTTCGCTCATCCGGTTAGTGGCGCCATACGAGAGGGGTATATATCCCACGGGACTGAAACATGCACTACTGGCGGCACGGGTATGGGCTTGATGGCCATTTGTGTTGGTGCAGAACGTGGATTTGTCACCCGAACTGAAGCGGCTGACCGTATTAAAACGATTTTGACATTTCTGAATACGGATGTGCCCCGTTTTCACGGTGCATGGCCGCATTGGTTTAATGGCACCACCGGTGAATTGATTCAATTTGGCTCACAGGATGGAGGTGACTTGGTCGAAAGTTCTTTCGTGGCACAGGGGTTATTAACTGTGCGGAAATATTTTGACGGTGCGAGTCAAGTTGAGACCGATATTCGCAACTTGGCCACCAGCTTGTCGGAAAGTATCGAATGGGACTGGTATCTAAACGGAGGCAATACTCTTCACTGGCTCTGGTCGCCGACGACCGGCTTTGAGCTTCTGGTTCAGGGCTATAACGAATGCCTGATTACTTATCTATTGGCGATTGCCTCACCGACACATCCAATACCAGCCAGTTGCTACAATAATAGCTGGGCAACTCTTGCCGATTACAGAAGTAGTGGCACCTATTATGGTTATCGATTATGGGTTGGAGCAGATGCCAGCTATGGTGGCCCGATGTTCTTCACTCATTATTCATATTTAGGTTTTGACCCCCGCGACAAGAGAGATGGGTATGCTAATTACTTTGATAACAGCAGAAATATTGCCTTAATTAATCGCGCATATTGCGCCGCCAACCCAGGTTCCTTTGTGGGGTACAGTGATTTGGTATGGGGCTTGACCGCCAGCTTTAATCCATGGGGTTATAATGCACACGCACCGGGAGATTCGGATAATGGCACGATTACCCCAACCGCTGCTATCAGTTCGATGCCCTATACGCCTACGGAGTCTTTAGCCACGTTGAAGCATTTCTATAATACGTATGGTGCTGACCTATGGGGTCCATTTGGTTTCTACGATGCTTTTCATCTTGGAGAAAACTGGTTTGCGGACAATTGTTTAGCGATCGATCAAGGTCCGATGTTGATCATGATTGAAAACTACCGTTCGCAGTTGTGTTGGAATAATTTTATGGCCAACACAGAAATAGACGCAGCTTTACAGGCTATTGGCTGGACGGTTCAGAGCCCTTATGGTGGAACCCCTCGGGCGATTTCAGGCGCCATTGAGGCTGAAGACTACGACACGGGCGGTGAAGGCATCGCTTACCATGATACTGATACAGGTAATACTGGCAGCGAATATCGCACCGACGATGTGGATATCGGAGTCTGCCTTGACACGGGTGGTGGGTACAACATTGGTTGGGTTAGTGCGGGCGAATGGCTTGAATATACGGTTGATGTCCAAACTGCAGGTGCGTATAGCATTGAGGTTCGCAGTGCTTCTGGCGGTAGCGGTGCTACCATCCACGTTGAGTTTGATGATGTAGATGTGACAGGCACGATCAACATTCCTGATACAGGCGGTTGGCAAAACTGGACGACCATAACTAAAAGTGGTGTGAGTCTCAGCGCTGGCCAGCACGTGATGCGCGTTTCCATCGATTCGGGTGCTTTTAACTTCAATTGGATTAAGTTTATTGCGTTCGATTCCGACAGCGATGGCATGCCCGATGTTTGGGAAACCGCAAACGAGTTTAACCCGAATGATGCGGCCGATGCGGATGGGGATGCGGATGGGGACGGCATGAGCAATAAAGCCGAGTATATCTGCCTAACGGATCCAAGAAACATTGACTCAACGTTTGAGTTTATGATGGTTGCCCATCCGACAGAGCAAACACTGCAGATTGAGTGGAGTGGAAAAATGGGCCGCGGCTACAACTTGCTTCAATCTACCAATCTGACTGAATGGACGACGAATGAGACCTCAATCCGTGGCGAGGGAACTCTCTTGCGCGAGCTCTCCATCTCAAACAAACCAACCGAATTTTATAGGCTCGAAGCACTGATTGAGTAAGTGGCGGCTATGTCTGTCTATATATTCCAAGGGGTTAAAGTGAACCAAGTGATCTATCTTTTTTTTAAACAAATCTTTAACAGGGTAGTTAAAAGGTCGGCCGCGTTTTCATTCCTGATGCTGATGGCGATGGCTGTGGGTGTTCAGGCAAACTTACTGCAGAACCCCGGCTTTGAGATCAACGCAGGAGGTATTGCTGATAACTGGACATCCACGGGAGAGGCGAGTGCAGAAACTTGGAGCCAACATACCGGCACCTCGGCCATGTGCATTGCTTCCTGGAGTGGCTCCGGAATCGGTTCTTTTTATCAGGATGTTTCTGTCGAAGGGAATTTGTCGTACACCTACAACCTTTGGATTGAAGCGCTATCGGGTCAGTACACCATGGAGGTTGAGTGGTATAACGGGGCGACTTATCTTTCAACCGACTCGCTTGCCTTAACAGATACGTCACCAAGCTGGGATAAAAGAACGATGAGCGTCACCTCCCCGGCGACGGCGAATTCGGCGAGAGTGAAGGTCAGCTTTTTGATCGGCAGCACCGTTGGCAATCTTGACGATTTCGAATTTGTTGACGACGCTTACGCTCTCGGCAACCCAAACTTATTACAGAATTCCAACTTTGAGAGCAATGCCAATGGTGGAAGTGCCGCTGAGAATTGGACATCCACGGAAGAGCTAGCCACGGAAAACTGGGCTGCACATACGGGTGACTGGGGGATGAGCGTGGCTCCGTGGCGTGGTGACGGAACTGGCTATTTCTCCCAGAATGTTTCCGTAGCAGGAAATTCATCGTACACCTACAATCTGTGGGCGTCGAAGGATACAGGAACCCTGACCGGTCAGTACTTCATGGAGATTGATTGGTATGATGGGGCGACCTATCTTTCGACAGATTCATTAATTCTTTCTGACATCTCAGAGGATTGGGCCCAAAAGACAATAAATGTCACCTCTCCAGCAAATGCTACCGCAGCACGCGTTCTGGTTAGATTTTCCAACGTGGATGTTACTGGCAAATTCGATGACGCAGAGTTTCTTGGTCCCGATGGTGGCGAAACTATTCCAGAGGATCCGGATTGGATCAGTGCATCTTCAGAAGAAAACGATACCCCTGCAAAAAATGCCGTGGACGGGAATTCTCTAACGAGGTGGAGCAGCGGGTTTTCTGAGCCGGAATGGATTACGAAATATATGGGCGTGGGGGGACCCAAAACCATTAACAAGGTTGTGTTAAATTGGGAAACAGCTTGTGCCCAGCGCTATCAGGTCCAGGTTTCAGAAGACGGTGACACATGGTATACCGTCTATGAAACCCTGAGTGGTACGCCCGGGGTGAAAACAATAAGATTTTCTCCCCTTTCTGTTAGTTATGTCAGGATGTATGGGATATCGAGGGCAACACAGTGGGGGATGTCTCTATGGGAATTTGAAGTGTTTGAAACGGCTAATTCACCTGTTCCACTGTCAACCTACCCCGTTTTTGATGAGTACTCAGTTTTGCCTCTTGTCAAAGGCACTCCGAGTTCGTGGTATGATCTAAAGGCGCAATTAGACCCACGGGGAGAATTCCCAAGATGGTTCTATGATGAGTTTTCATATTGGACTGTCGTTGGGGATCCGGATACCGAGTTTGAGAGTCTAATATCGGATGAAGGCGTAATTGGTAATTACCAAAATGATTTTGCCCTAATCCCCTACCTGTATATTGATGACAACCTAATTAAACCAACCGATGTGAATGTTGTAATTCTTCCGCTGGAAGATGGCTATTTGCCCATACCGACTGTTCGATGGGCTTGGCCGGGCGGCATTACGTTTGATCAGAAGCTCTTCTCGTCCAGTGATAACGATAAGGCATATAATAACATCTGGTACACCTTAGAGAACACAAGCGGCTCTAGTATTACAGGCAAGTTGTTTTTGACCGTCAGACCTTTTCAAGTAACTCCCGACTGGATGTATGGCGGATATGTGGACGCGATCAATTCCATTGAAGGCTCCGGCAATATTGTTAAGGTTAATGGGACTCATGGTTTCGCCGCGCTGACTGCGCCGGATAGCTTTGGCGCCTTGTCCTATGAAAATGGCGATGTAATGGATTCTATCCGGGTCGGCAACGTTCCCGCAGAAACAAACATTACCAGTGCAGTGGGATTTGCAAGTGCAGCATTATCCTACGATCTAAACATCGGTGCGGGTGCTACGGCGGAATACAAATTTATAATTCCATCCTTCGAGGATGATATCAACAGCTTCAGCTTACCGTTAGACGATGCGAGTTTTAATACCACTTATACCTCATCTAAGGCGTCATGGGTAACCCTTCTAAACCAGGTTGATATTGACATCCCCAACACGGACCTTATCAATGCGCTTAAGAGTAATATTGCCTATATTCTAATCAGTAAAGATGGGCCGACTCTCCAGCCTGGTTCAAGAAACTATGATCGATCCTGGATAAGAGATGCTGCCGTGATGGGCATCTCTCTACTAAAAGCAGGACAAGACCCGCAAATAATTAAAGATTTTATCAATTGGTATACACCGTTCCAGTACGCCGATGGCCGTATTCCGCCTGTACTGCATTCAGAAGGGTTTGAAGCCGACAGGGATAAGGTGATCAATGAGTATGATGCACAGGGGGAATACATCTATTTAATTGCAGAATATTACAGATATACTGGCGATCAGGCATTTTTGGAAGAGGTGTATCCTGCCATTATCAAGGCGTTGCAGTATGCCGAAGAACGCAGAAGCACACGGTTGGCAGGGTATGAAGGAACCCGGTTTTATGGCATCTTGCCGGAATCCATCAGTCATGAAGGTTATCCCGAACCTGGAATGCACAGTTACTGGGATGATTACTGGGTCATTAGAGGCTGGGAAGAAGCGATCAAGATCGCGCAACTTCTGAATCATCCAACGGACGTTGCCTGGATGGAAAACGAACTGGATAACAGTGTAACTGGTTTCAGGAAGTGTCTTACAGATTCAACCGCACTGGCGATGCAGATGGGTGGAATCTCATACATCCCGGGATGTGCTGATACGTATGATTTTGATGCCACTTCTACGGCGATATGCGTATGGCCAACGGAACAGGATCATTTACTCGACGCCGATGACATGATGTTCACGCTTGATAAATACTATAATGAAATATTCATTCCTCGTGATGTAAATGGTGCGATATATGGCTATACCCCATACGAATTGAGGACAGCCTCAGTTTATACCATGTTAGGTCATAAAGAGAAGTCGTTGAGGATGCTGAACTACTTCCTTCAGGATCGTCGTCCTCTAGAGTGGAATCATTGGGCTGAATCCGTGGAGCCAATTTACCGGGATCCTCGGTATTTAGCCGAAATGCCTCATGCATGGATAGGTGGAATCTATAACAACGCAGTACTGAATCTATTTATCTATCCAAAGAATGATGCGCTTATTCTCGGTGCTGGGATCGACGAGCTTTGGCTTGATACACAACCTGTAACGGTTGCGAATTCACCGAGTTATTACGGCAACGTTAGTTATACGATCACGAAAATTAATGATGTTATAGCGGTCGATGTCACAGGAACAGCCACCCCGCCTAATGGGTTTGTGTTTAAATACCCAATCGTAGGGCAGTCAATCGGATATGTTAGAGTTAACGGAGAGGAATGGGTCGATTTTACAACGACGGAAGTTTCTTTCACAAACCTTCCGGCTGCCATTAGAATATATCTGGCCCCTCCCCCCAGTGAAACAACACCTCCAACGCCAGATCAGATGACGTTTGCAATTGCTCCTTATGCGACAGGCACTAGTTCGATAGCGATGGTTGCTTCAACAGCATCTGATGCCAATGGAGTTGAATACTATTTCACCTGTACTGCAGGCGGTGGTCATGACAGCGGATGGCAGGCTAGCGCATCATATACAGATACTGGCTTGACCCCACTTACACAGTACACATACACGGTTACAGCTCGAGACCTGAGTGCAAACCAGAATGCAACAGCTCCGTCAACAGGCGCTTCTGCCACCACCGAGATGACGGATTCTGACGGCGATGGCATGTCTGACGAATGGGAAACCGCAAACGCGTTTAACACGAATGATGCGGCCGATGCGGATGGGGATGCGGATGGGGACGGCATGAGCAATAAAGCCGAATTTATTTGCCTAACGAATCCGAGAGACATTGACTCAAAGTTTGAGTTTATGATGGTTACCCATCCGACAGCGGACATGCTACGGATTGAGTGGAGCGGCAAAGCAGGCCGAGGCTACAATTTGCTTCAATCAACGAATCTGATTGAATGGACGACGAATGAGACCTCAATCCGTGGCGAAGGAATTCTCTTGCGCGAGCTCTCTATCTCAAATGAACTAACTGGATTTTACAGGCTCGAAGCACTGATTGAGTAAGTGACGACTTCTGCCTATACCCAAGGAATTAAAATGAACCAAATCATCTATCTTTTTTTACTCGCTGTATCGTTCTGTTTTTCTGTGCAAGCCGATACGGTTGAGCGCTTGCTCGAGAAAATGACGCTGGATGAAAAAATAGGTCAGCTGAATCTTTACTCGAGCCCTTGGGAAAATACGGGACCGATTGAGGGCAGAAGCTATGTTTCTGAGGTGCGTTCCGGTCTGTGCGGCAACATTTTAAATCTGATCAATGTGGGTCATGTCCGTCAGATGCAACGACTGGCTGTAGAAGAAAGCCGACTGGGAATTCCCCTGCTGTTCGGCTATGACGTGATTCATGGCTATAAAACGATCTTCCCGATTCCGCTGGGTTTGGCGTCGTCCTGGGATATGGGCGCGATCGAAAAAGCGGCCCGCATCGCGGCAGTTGAGGCGGCGGCCAGCGGTATCAACTGGACGTATGCCCCAATGGTGGATATTGCCCGCGACCCGCGCTGGGGGCGTATTGCGGAGGGAGCCGGGGAAGACACGTTTCTGGCGTGTGAAGTGGCGAAAGCCAACGTCCGTGGATTCCAAGGTGACGACCTCGCTGAGATTTCCACCATTGCCGCCTGTGTGAAGCACTTTGCCGCTTATGGTGCGGCACAGGCCGGACGGGATTATCACACCGTTGACATGTCAGAGCGCATGCTGCGCGAAACCTATCTGCCGCCCTTCAAAGCGGCACTCGATGCCGGGTGTGTTAGCGTGATGACGGCCTTTAATGAACTCGACGGAATTCCAGCCACGGCAAATCCGTTCCTGCTTAAAACCGTTCTGCGCGATGAATGGAACTTTGACGGCGTGGTGGTGACGGATTACTCCTCGATTAATGAAATGCTCAATCATGGCTCGGCCGCAGATCAGGCGGATGCCGCGGCGCAGGCGCTGGTTGCCGGCGTGGATATGGATATGATGAGCTCAGCCTATGTCTATCATCTAAAACAGTTGCTGACAGAGGGGCGCGTCACGATGGATCAGATTGATGAGTCCGTTCGAAATGTGCTGCGGCTGAAGGAAAAGCTTGGCCTTTTTGATGACCCGTATCGCTATTGCGATGAACAGCGCGAGCAAGAAAAGCAATATGCCAAGGAGCACCTGGACGCGTCGTATGAGATTGCGGGAAAATCCATGGTGCTGCTCAAGAACAGCAACCAACTTCTCCCGCTGGATGAAGGAACGCGCATTGCACTCATCGGCCCGTTAGCCACTGCGCGAGGCGATCTGCTCGGCACCTGGGGCGCTCGCGGCAATTGGGAAATGGCAACCTCTGTCCTCGACGCGATGAGTCAGCTTAACGGGCACGACCGAGTGGATTATGCGCAAGGATGCGGAGTCGAAGGAACCGACATCTCCGGCTTTGCCGAAGCCGTTGCACTGGCCGCAAAAAATGACGTGGTCGTTATGGTACTGGGGGAGACCGCAGGAATGAGCGGCGAAGCATCCAGCCGAAGCCGCATTGGTCTGCCGGGCGTACAGAGTGAGCTGCTCGAGGCCGTTGCCCAGACCGGAAAGCCAATCGTGGTGCTCCTTCTGAATGGCCGCCCGCTCGCACTGGAAAAAGAACAGGCCTTTGCCGATGCAATTTTAGAAGCCTGGCATCCGGGCACGGAGGGCGGCAAAGCCGCTGCCGACATGCTATTTGGCAAGCTGGTGCCTTCCGCAAAATTACCCGTCACCTTTCCGCGCAGCTTGGGTCAGGTGCCGATCCACTACAATATGAAGAATACCGGGAGACCCCAGAACCCCGTTGATCCGTTTCCGTATGTATCGCGCTACATGGACTGCCCCAATGACCCGCTCTACCCCTTCGGGTTTGGCCTCAGCTACACGGAATTCCGCTATTCAGAGATCAGGCTCGATAAAGCCGAACTCAAACCGGGCGAAACACTGACGGCATCGGTAACGGTTTCCAATGTTGGGGACGTTGACGGGGAAGAAGTGGTGCAGCTGTATATCCAAGATCTCGTCGGCAGCGTCACGCGCCCGGTCAAGGAGTTGAAGGGCTTTAAAAAAATCCTGCTGAAGAAAGGCGGAAGCCAGACCGTTGAATTTCGCATCGGCGAAAAGGAGCTTACATTCTTACGGCGCGATATGACCTGGGGCACAGAACCCGGCGATTTCAAGGTCTTCATCGGAACTAACAGTCGGGATGTAAAAACCGCAGTGTTTACCCTGCGCTAAGGCTTTAAAAAATAACGTTCGTGTTGGCGGTCTAATCGCACGATGTCTGTGGACATAACGTGGTTCACTTTTGATACATAAAGCATCGCGCTAACTGTAAAATGAGTTCGCACTCCCCACTGGATAAAACATTATGAAGTGCATTGAAAAAGGTATAGCAAGCCACCCTCCGGTCAAATGACTTTTGATCAGTTGCCTGCGAACTGCAGATGGATAGCGCCCAGCTCTCCAGACCGGTCATGGAAACATAAGCGACGACGATTTACTAACCGTCGACAGCACCGGCTCACTAAGCGGAGGGGATTTCCCCCTCCGCTTTTTTGTGTCTCGTTTCTGCCTATACAGAAAGATCACCGGCCCAGACGGGGATCACCTCGCCACCCTCAACGCGAAGAAGAAGTTCGCCATCGTCGCCGAAACCTGCGAGCTGGCCGGTTCGCTCCGCGTCGCCGTCGCGCACGGTGACGGTTTTTCCAAGGGTTGGAACGTTTGCCTCCCATTTTTTCCGAACTCTGGAAAAACCGCCCTCCGCCCATTCTTCAATCCGGATCGAAAGAATGGATAAAAGCCTTTCAAGCAGTTGATCCATATTCCGGCGCGCGCCGGTTTCGATCAAAAGCGAGGTCGCAGGCTGGTCGATCTCTCCGGCATCCGCCATGTTCACATTTAATCCGATTCCGATGATGATGCCGCCGGGAATCCCTTCCGAAAGAATGCCGCAGATTTTTTTACCGTTCACCAGAACGTCGTTCGGCCACTTGAGGTCGGCCTTCACCCCCTCCGCTCCGAGCAGGTCAGCCACCGCAATAGCCGCCGCCATCGTGGCGGAAGGAAGCCATCGCGGCTCATAGCCGCCGCGCAAAAGAATCGAAAACGTGAGGTTTTCGTTGGCGGCGGAGAGCCAATCGCGCCCGCGCCGACCCCGCCCCTGCGTCTGCTCGCGCGTTGCAACCACCGTCCCCGACGGGAGTTCCGGCTCCAGCGCCAGCCGCTCCTTCAGGAACGTATTGGTGGAGGGAAGCCGGTCGTACCACTGAATTTTAAATTTCATACTGCGCCTGAATCTATTTTCCACCCGTTTTGACTGGTTCCGGGGGCCTTATTTACGTACAAAAGCAGGCTACTTTTTTCATGGACTAAGATAAAGGAAACGTTATGGCACAAGGTCTTGTTTTATTAGTAATCGGAATGGTCACCGTTTTTAGCTTTCTGGTGCTACTGGTTGTCGCGATGCAGCTTTCAGCTGTTTTCTTCAAAAAATTCGCTCACCTCTTTCCCGAAGCGGTAGCGACGACCGCCGCACCGGCGACGAGCCCCGTCGCCGCGATCGCCGTCGCACTGGCAGCAATCCGCGCTAAACGCGGCTAATTTATTTTATTAAAAGATATATAAGGAGAACCTCATGGCTAAAAAAACGATTCACATTATGAACACCGCATTCCGCGACGGCTTTCAATCGGTCTACGGTGCACGCGTACTCACCGAAGACTTTCTGCCGGCTGTCAAAGCCTGTGTGGAAGCGGGACAAACTCACTTTGAAGCGGGCGGCGGCGCACGTTTCCAGGCTCCCTTTTTCTACTGCAACGAAAGCGCATTCCATATGATGGATCGTTTTCGTGAGGTCGCAGGGCCTGATGCCGACCTGCAAACGCTCGGCCGCGGAATCAATGTGGTAGGTCTCGACTCCCAGTCGCGCGACATCATCGACCTGCATGCCAAGATGTTCAAAAAGCACGGCATCACCACCATTCGCAACTTCGACGCCCTCAACGATGTCAACAATCTGTTCGACTCCGGCAAATCGATCAACGCGCACGGCCTGAAACACGAAGTGGTTGTCACGATGATGGAACTGCCGCCCGGCTGCTCCGGCGCGCACGATGTCGCGTTCTACCAGAGAACCCTTGAGCAAATCATGAAAGCCGGCGTTCCGTTTGATAGCGTCTGCTTCAAGGATGCCTCCGGAACCTCCACCCCGAAAAAAGTCTACGAGACCATCGCGATGGCTCGCAAGATGCTCCCGTCTGAAACCAAGCTGGTTTTCCACTCCCACGAAACCGCCGGTGTCGGAACCGTCGGCTATATCGCCGCGATCAAAGCCGGTGCGGATCAGGTCGACTGCTCCCTCGCCCCGGCCTCCGGCGGAACCTGCCAACCCGACGTCGCCACCCTCTGGCACGCCCTGCGCGGTGAAGACTACGAACTCGATATCGATATCGACAAAATGATGCACGCCGCCAATGTCTTCAAAGGATGCATGGCCGATTACTTCGTTCCGCCGGAAGCACTCGCGGTGGAACCGATGATCCCGTGGTCGCCGATGCCCGGTGGCGCGCTGACCGCCAACACCCAGATGTTGCGCGACAACGGCATCATGGACAAATACGAAGACTGCATCCACGCCATGGGCGAAGTCGTCCGCCGCGGTGGATTCGGAACCTCCGTAACACCGGTTTCCCAGTTCTACTTCCAGCAGGCCTTTAACAACGTCATGTTCGGCCCGTGGGAAAAAATTGCGGAAGGCTACGGCAAAATGGTTCTCGGCTACTTCGGTAAAACCCCGTGCGAACCCGATCCGGAAATTGTCAAGCTCTCCGCCGAGAAGCTCGGACTCGAGCCGACCACCGAAAACCCGGTCGACATCAATGACCGCGACCCGAACAAGGGAGTGGACGCCGCCAAAAAACTTCTCACCGACGCGGGCATCACCGATCAGTGCGATGAAAACGTGTTCATTGCCGCAACCTGCAAGCAGAAGGGCATCGACTTCCTGCTCGGCAACGCCAAGGTCAACGGCGTTCGCAAAGGAGCCCTCACCCCTGCCGCCGAGGCCGCTCCGGGAGGCGACGGTGCCTATACGGTCACCGTTGACGGCAAGAAATTCGCGGTTGAAGTTAAAGGCGACAAAGCAACCGTCAACGGCAAAGCCTACGACGTGAATGTGGCTGACGGCGTTGAAGCCGCCGCGCCCGGCGTTGCCCACGAGTCCGCCGACTCCACCATCGTCAAGGCGCAGATGCCCGGCAAAGTGATGAAAGTCAACGTTGCCGCCGGCGATCACGTCAATACCGGCGACGTACTGCTCGTCATGGAAGCCATGAAAATGGAAGTTGAAATCAAGGCTCCGGTCAGCGGAACGGTTTCCTCCATCGCGGTCAAAGTCGGCGACCAAGCCGTTGGCGGCCAGGACCTCGCCTCGATCAATTAAGGAGATCTTTCCCATGTTTAAAATGAAGAAGACACTCGGGCTGATCGCCCTCGTCGCCGCGCTGATGGCCGGTTTTGCCGTTGCGGACACAAGTTGCGGAAGCGAAGCCTGCACGCTCCCGCAAACCGAAACAGCACCTAAAGATGGCATTTCGATTAGCAAGGGGTTTTATACCCTTTGGCAATCGACCGGAATCTATCGGTTCATGAATCCTGAAACACCGGCGGAAAAACATATCGCCTATCAGGATGCCTGCATCAAAACCGTTGAAGCGGAAATCTCGGTCGGTCACTTCGCCAATGCGCACACCGTGATTGAAAAATCGGTGCAACATGGCGTGGAACAAGCCGTTATCGCAGATCTGAGCGCAAAACTAACTGTCGCCGAAGCAGAGGGCTACACACCACACGGCTTGCTGCCGGAAGGCGCGGGTCAGTTTGTAATGATCCTGATCGGGCTGCTTTTGATCTATCTGGCCATCGCCAAGGGCTTCGAGCCTCTGTTGCTTTTGCCGATTGGTTTCGGAGCCATCCTCACCAACATTCCGGCCGCCGGAATTGCTATGGGCCCGATGCCCGGACAGCCGGCTGGTTTCCTCTATTATTTCTACACCGTCGGTGTGCAATCCGGAGTCTTCCCGCTGCTCATCTTTATGGGTGTGGGAGCGATGACCGACTTCGGCCCCCTGCTCGCCAACCCGAAAACCGCCCTGCTCGGCGCCGCCGCACAGTTCGGCATTTTCATTGCCCTGCTCGGCGCATTGGCTCTGACCGGCTGGACCAATGGGGTAGTGAACTTCTCACTGCAGGATGCGGCCTCCATCGGGATCATTGGCGGGGCGGATGGTCCGACTGCGATTTTCCTCTCCTCGCGACTCTCGCCCAACCTGCTCGGCGCCATCGCCGTGGCGGCTTACTCCTATATGGCACTCGTGCCGATCATTCAGCCGCCGATTATGCGACTGCTCACCACCAAGCAAGAGCGCGCGATTGAAATGAAACAGTTGCGTCACGTCAGCAAGACCGAAAAAATTGTCTTCCCGCTGATGGTGCTGATTCTCTGTATTCTGTTGCTTCCGTCGGCCACCCCGCTGATCGGGATGCTGATGCTCGGTAACCTGATGAAGGAATCCTGTGTGGTTGATCGTCTGTCCGATACCGCCCAGAACGCACTCATCAACATTGTCACCATCATGCTCGGGCTGGCGGTCGGCTCCAAACTGGCGGCCGACAAATTCCTGAACGCGAACACCCTCGGCATTCTTGCCCTCGGCCTGATCGCCTTCATGATCGGCACCGCCTCCGGCGTGTTGCTCGCCAAGCTGATGAATAAGTTCTGCAAGGACAAAGTGAATCCGCTGATCGGCTCTGCCGGCGTATCGGCTGTGCCGATGGCCGCGCGCGTCGCCAACAAAGTTGGGCTCGAAGCCAACCCGCACAACTTCCTGCTCATGCACGCCATGGGCCCGAATGTTGCGGGTGTGATCGGCTCCGCCGTCGCCGCCGGGGTTTTGCTGGCTCTGTGCGGATAAACCCTCCGCCCTGTGCAATGAAGGCCCCGATTTTCCAATGCTTGGAAAACGGGGCTTTCTTTTTTTCCAATGTTTGGAAAAGCTGAGTTATGAAAAAACGAACCGACCCGCTTTTAGAACTCGGACGGCTGGCAGGCAAAGCCATTGTCGACTTCAACATGATTGAAGAAGGAGATCGTCTTCTCGTTGGAATCAGCGGCGGCGTGGACAGCCTGATGCTGATGCATGTGCTGAGCCGGTTTCAAAAGCGGGCCCCGATTAAGTTTGATCTGTTCGCGGTCACCATCGACGAAGGCTTCGACGGAATCAAACACGCCCCCCTCGCCGCCTATGCGGAACAGCAGGGCTGGAATCTGAAAATTATCAAAACGCCGATCGCTGAACTGATTATTGAAAAAAAGACGGAAGACAACCCATGCGGCCTGTGCGCCCGCCTGCGGCGCGGGTTTATTCATGGGTACGCCGACGAGTTAAACTGCAACAAGCTGGTGCTCGGGCACCACCGCGACGATCTGTGCGTCAGTTTGCTGATGAGCCTGTTTCGCGGCAAAGGCATCAAAACCATGTCGCCGAATATCGCGGCAGATGGCGGAACCAAACGGCTGATCCGCCCCCTGTGCTACGCCCCGAAAAAGCTGATCGAAGAAAGCGCCACCGCGTTTGAGTTTCCAGCCATTGGAACCTGCGACTATTCCGAACAGCTCGACCAAACCGGCGACCGGGCAACCCTTGAGCGGATTTTCCAGACCTTGGAAGAAAAGTTTCCAAACCTTGGAAAATCCATGCTCCATTCGATGGGTGATGTCCGAACCGAAACCCTGCTCGATAAACGGTTTCTCAATCAGCCGTAAATCTTTTTGATTTCGTCGGCGATGATTTTGACGCCGGCATGGACGGTTTCGTCGTCCTGCGCGTAGGTGACGCGAATGCATTCGTGCTTGTGCGGCCAGTCGTCGGCCTCCAAGCCCGGGAAGAAGTGATGCCCCGGTATGACGAGCGTATTACGCGCCTTGAGACGTTCGTAAAGCTCTGCACTGGTGCACGGCAGATCCTTGAGCCACAGCCAGAGGAACAGCGCCCCTTCGGGCTTGTGGATACGGTACGGAACCTCGCCAAGCTCTTCCCGGAACCATTCCAGAGTTTGGAACGCTTTGCGCTGATAATACGGCTGAATGATTTCCTGACTGATCCGCATGATTTCCCCGTCACGGATCAGATCAATCGCCATACGCGCACCGAGTCCGCCGGGCGCCAGACACATCACGCCGTTGATGTCGGCGATCGCCGAGGCAATCTCCTTGCTCGCAATCACAATCCCGGTGCGAAAGTTCGGCAAGCCGAATTTTGAGAGGCTCATGCAGACGACCGTATTGGAATTCCAGATCGGCGAGGCCTCGGTATAAATAATATCCGGAAACGGAGTGCCGTAGGCGTTATCGATAATGAACGGAACACCCTTCTCGCGCGCCAGTTCATCGAGATGCCTCATCTCCTCATCGGTCAGCACATTGCCCGTCGGATTGGTGGGCCGCGACACACAAATCGCACCGATGTCATCGCCGATTTCCAACCCTTGGAAATCCACATGATATTTGAACAGCCCGTCGTCCAACAACTCAATGGAGGGGCGCTTCGACACGAAAAAATCATCGGTCAATCCCGTATCGGCATAGCCGATATATTCCGGGGTCAGCGGAAAGAGGATTTTCCGTTTTGAACCATCCGGCATGTCACCGGCGAACAGATTGAAGAGGCAGAAAAAAGCGTTCTGACTGCCATTGGTCAGCGCGATGTTTTCCGGGGAAATATTCCATCCGAAGGTTTCGCACAGCATTTCCGCCAGCGCCTCAATGAAGGCGGCGTTGCCGCGCGAACCGTCGTAGTTGCCGATCATCGATTCGAACTCGCCGGGTTCCGAAAGAATCGATTCCATGCGTTTTCGGAAGCGCGCCTGCACCTCCGGAATATGCGCCGGATTTCCGCCGCCCAACATCAGGATGTCATCATTCGCCAGCGCATCGCCGAGATCGTCCATCAACTGGGTGATTCCCGCCTTGCGCGTAAATTTTTCGCCGAATTTTGAAAATTTCATCGCGTGAATATGATCATGAACTGGATGTAAGCAACGAAAAACGGGCAGTTGCATCAGGCAGGCCCGATCTGCCCGACTAGGGGGTTTTTCTTGCGGCGGCGTAAAAATCGCCGATGGCGCTCCAGCCATCCTCGGCGGTGTCACAGAAGGTGACGAGATCCATGTCATTCGGCCCGATCAACTCGCACTCCACCAGATAGTCCCAGTCGATGAGTCGTTTCCAATGTTCGGAACCGAATAGAATCACCGGCATGGGGTTGATCTTTCCGGTCTGAATCAACGTGAGCGCCTCGAAAAGCTCATCGAAGGTGCCGAAGCCGCCGGGGAAAATGCAGACCGCGCGGGCGCGCTGCAGGAAGTGCATTTTTCGCATGCTGAAATAGTGAAAATTGAAGCAGAGCTCTTCCGTGACATAGGCGTTGGGGTTCTGTTCGTGCGGCAGGGTGATATTCAGCGCCACCGACTTACACCCGACATCATGCGCCCCGCGGTTGCCCGCCTCCATGATGCCCCCGCCCCCGCCGGTGATGATGACATACTCGCACTCGTGATTGGTCTGGCAGGTGCTGCTGACGATCTTCGCCAGCTTGCGCGCCTCTTCATAGAACGGAGTGAATTTGGCAATGTTGGAGTCGGGGTGTTTCGCCGCCTTCTCGGGCGATGGAATCCGCGCGCTGCCGAACAGAACCACTGTGGAGTTGATTTTATTTTCCTGCATCATCACCTCGGGATGAAGGTGTTCGAGTTGCAGGCGGATTTCGCGGCAGTGAGGACTCTTTAAAAACTCGAGGTTCTCGTAGGCTTTCGGCGGATTTTTCATTTTC
Source organism: Verrucomicrobiota bacterium (assembly GCA_016342445.1). Taxonomy (GTDB): domain Bacteria; phylum Verrucomicrobiota; class Kiritimatiellia; order Kiritimatiellales; family Tichowtungiaceae; genus Tichowtungia. Next base: position 25,025 of record JAEIOF010000007.1, read on the forward strand.
GATTCTCCAATGGTCACCTGTTCGGTGTAAAACTAGCAAAGATGAAACCGATTGCCTATTACATTACCGCCCACGGTTACGGTCACGGAACGCGCTCGGGCGATGTCCTGCGCGCGTTGCATCGCCTGGCGCCGAAACAGCCCGTGATTGTCACCACCGACCTGCCCAACAGCTTTCTCGACAGCCGTCTCGAGGGTTGCGACAACCTGACATTCCGGCGGGGCGCGTTTGATGTGGGCCTCGTGCAGAAAGACTCCATCCAGAGCGATCTTTTCCAAACTCTGGAAAAACTCGAAGCACTCTACGCCCGCGAAGAGGAGCTGATTGTGCAGGAGCAGAATTTTTTGCGGGAAAACAACGTCGCCCTCGTGGTCGCCGATATTCCGGCGATCCCGCTGGCCGCCGCCCAGCGCTCGAACATCGCCAACATCGCCATCGGAAACTTTTCGTGGGACTGGATATATGCCGACTATGCGAAAACGGATCTTCACTGGGAGTTCTTTGTCGAAAAATTCCGCGCGGTCTATGAAGAAACCGATCTGCTGCTGCGTCTGCCCTTTGCTCCGCCGATGGAGCAGTTCCCAAATCAAAAAGAGATTCCCCTGCTCGCCTCGCCCGGGATCCCGCAGCGCAAAAAAATAATCGATATATCACAGAGTGATATATGTCTCGAAAAACCATGGGTGCTACTCTCCTTCACCTCGCTGGATCTGAGTTTCCAAGCATTGGAAAATATTCGCGCGCACGATGACTACGAGTTTTTCTGCGTCCAGCCGATGGAGTTCCCCTGCTCCTGCATCCACTCGATTGACCGCCATCAGGTCTGCTTTGCCGATATTCTGGCGTCGTGCGACATCATCATCAGCAAACCGGGTTTCGGGCTGGTCTCCGAGTGCATTGTGAACAACAAACCCCTGATCTATTCCGACCGCGGCAACTTTGCCGAATATCCCTATCTGGTCGAGGGCATCGAAAAACACCTGAAAAATGTCCATCTTCCGTCGGAACAATTGTATGCCGGAGACTTTTTCCAGGCACTGGAAAAAATTAAAACCGCGGCGGAACCCACAGGGTTTATCCGTCGCAGCGGCGCGGAAATGATCGCAGAAGAGCTTATTCGCTTCGGCGGATCGTGAAAAAATCAAGCTGGTCTTCAACCAGATCGAGCACCGCGCAGGAGGGATGCATTCCGCGCCCGGCCGCACCGGGGTTGATGAGGCGGGTGCGACAAATCTGTTTATCGTGCCGGACATGTGAATGTCCGGAAAAGAGGTAGTCGTAGCAATCGGCGACCGCCGCATCGGCAAAAGCCCTCTCATCATCACTGTGCACGATGGCGATCTTCTTGCCGGCCAGTTCGAGTTCGCCAAAACGACCCAAAACCTCCACGCCGATGTCTTCCGGATAAAAATCCCACCGCTCGGCGATATCGCAGTTTCCTAGCACAGCGTAGAGACGAATTCCAAGGGTATGAAACATCGCGGCCATCTCCGTCAGCACCATATCACAGCCGATATCGCCGCAATGCAGAACCGCCTCTACGCCTCGGAAGATAAATTCGCGGGCGGCACTGAGAGCCAAATCCACCTGCCCGTGCGTGTCTGATATGATGCCGATTTTCATGATGAGTTCTCTGAATAAACAGTCTATAGTACCTCGTTTTTAACGCATTACTAGCGGAGAATTTAATAATGAAGAATGTGAAAGTTGTTGGCGCAGGCGGATACGGCGGAGTTGGAATCATCGAACTGTTACTCCGACACCCCGAATTCAAAATTGAATGTCTGGTGGCTGCAACCGAAACCGGCATGAAAATCAGTGATTTGTATCCCCACCTGACCGGATTCTGCGATGAACTGATCCGGACAACAGACGATCCCGCCACACAGAAACCGTTCGATGCGGTCTTTTTCGCCACGCCCGACGGCGTCGGTATGCAAACCGCGGCGGACGAACTGGCCAAGGGCGCCCGGGTGGTCGACTACAGCGGCGACTTCCGCTTCACCACTCCCGAAAAATACAGGGCGTATGCGAATTTTATCGGGAAAAACCCCGTCCACGCCGCGCCGGAGCTTCTACCAAAAACGGTTTATGGTCTTTCGGAACTGCATGCAATTAACGAATCGCAAACACTGGCTGGAAACCCCGGCTGTTTTGCGGTCAGCTGCATTCTCGGTTTAGCCCCCGCCGCCGCCGGGAAATTAATCAACCCCAAAAGCGTTATCTGCGACAGCAAAACGGGAGTGTCCGGAGCCGGAAAAAAACCGGCCGCCACCTTCCACTACCCCGCGCGATACGAGCAGGTCAACGCCTACAAACTGGGCGGGCATCAGCACATGGTGGAAGTTGAACAGGAGCTCAGCCAGCTCGCAGGCGAGACGGTACAAATCACCCTCACCACACAGGTGGTGCCGATCTGCCGGGGAATCATCTCCTGCCTCTACGCCGACTTGCACGAAACCACGAGCGCGGCCCAGTTGCTGGACGTCTACAAAGCCTTCTACGCCGACAAACCGTTTGTGCGGGTTTTTGACAACACCGCAACCGTCGGCACCGCGCAGGTCAGTGGAACCAACTTCTGCAATCTGATTGTCGATGTCGACGAGCGGAACAACCGGCTGCGGGTGATCTCGCATATCGACAACCTCATGAAGGGCCAGGCGGGCAATGCGCTCCAGAACATGAACCTCATGTTCGGGCTCGACCCGATGCTGGGTTTGAATTTTCCGGGCCGATGCCCGTAAAAAACCGACATGATAAAATACGGGATTGCCGGAGTGGTGGTTTTCCAAGGGTTGGAACATTTCCCTGCACTTTTTCCAATGGTTGGAAAATTTTCCTGATTCAATTCAGGTAACTGCGTTATACTTTCTCCGAGATCTGGGGAGCGTGATGATACTTAAAACCATCCATAAAACAGCCTGGCTGGCCGGCGGAGTGGTTTTTTTTCTGCTTTTCCTGATCGGCCTTTTATTGCCGGTGATTCCGCAGCTCCCGTTTTTTATTGTTTCCATCTTCTGTTTCATCCGCTGTTCGCCGCGCTTCAATGACTGGATGAGCCGGAAACGCTGGTTTAAACGCTTCCATGGCTGGGCGGAACAGAGACACTGGTTTAAGCATGTGAAAGAGCACCTGCCCAAACCCAAATGGAAAAACAAGAATCCATCCTGAGTTGCTTGCCCCAGCCCCTTCAGGTATAAACCTCCCCATTGTCTATGTATCTCGATTTCTTCCAACTGAACGAGTTCCCGTTTAACGTGACGCCCGACCCGCGCTTTCTCTTCTTTTCAGAGCGCCACCGGGAAGCCTACGACTCCCTGCTCTACGGCATTGAACGGCGCAAAGGCTTTATTGTACTGACCGGCGAAGTTGGTTGCGGAAAAACCACCATCTGCCGCTCCGTCCTCAACAACCTGCCCAGCGCCACCCATTCCGCACTGATTTTAAATCCGTCGCTGACCACCTCGCAACTGGTGCGCGCCATCCTGCTCGACCTCGGTCTGGAACCGAAGGGCCGCGACAAACTCGTTCACATCGCCCAGCTCAACCGCTTCCTGCTCGCCTGCCTTGAGAAGAACGAAAATGTGGCCGTCATCATCGACGAATCGCAAAACCTTGACCCCGAGCTGATGGAACAGGTGCGTATGCTCTCCAATCTGGAGACCGACCAGCACAAGCTGATGCAGATTGTCCTTTCCGGACAGCCCGAGCTCAAAGAACGCCTGCAGCAGTCCGACCTGCGCCAGCTCCGCCAGCGCGTGATGGTTCACTGCGATCTGGAACAGCTCTCCGAAGTGGAAACCGCACTTTACATCCAGCACCGCCTCAACGTGGCCGGGGCAAGCGGACGAATCGCTTTCAACAATGCGGCGGTTCAGCAGATTCATCAGCGGGCGCAGGGAATTCCCCGCCAGATCAACACCCTGTGTGACCGCTCCCTGCTCTCCGCCTATGTCCGCCGCGACCATCAGGTGATTGGCACCGATGCGCAAAACGCCATCACCGAGCTGGCCTCGGTGATTCAAGGGAGCTCTCTATGAGTTTGATTCAAGACGCACTGAAACGAAAACTCGAAGAGGAGCAGTTTCTTCCGCCGAAGGAAAAACCGGCGACCCCGCCTGCAGCCGCCCCGGATCCGACGCCCGCTCCCGCACAAAAACCCGCGCCCGACTCCACCAAACTCCTGCTGCTTCTGGTGGCAATTATCGTACTGCTCCTGATCGGCCTCGGCGTCTATCTGCTTCTCCGCCCGGCCGCCGGAACCCGATCCGCGGAACCCGCCCGGTCGGAACCGGTTGCGGTTCAGCCGGTCATCGAGGAAGTCAAAGCGGTTGAAAAGCCGGTCGAGGCCGCTCCGCCTGCAGTCGAAAAAGAACCCGCGCCGCCGCCCGGCGTGCAGTGGCCTGAACTGAACCTGACGGGTTTCGCCTCCGGCGGCACCGAACGTCTGGTTATCATCAACGGGAAAACTCTTTCAACCGGAAGCCGAATTGAAGGAGCCCGTATTCTTCAGATCGGTAAAAATGAAGTCGCGATTGAATATCAGGGCGAACAGCACATCCTCCGCGTCGACAATCAGTAACCGGAGCTGGAACTTTCAAAAGTTCCGGCGAAACGAATCCAAACCCTGAACCCCGGCGCAGCCGGTTCCAATGATTGGAAAATCAGCCCTCAAAAATTCCAATGTCTGGAAGTTTACGGATGATCGAACACCATCGACTGCACTTCCACGCCGTCAATAGCCGTCAACTTAGCCTTCAGAGAGGCAACCTGAGCATCATCATCCACCATGTCGAGGATGATCAATCCGTTCGGAGAACAGACGCCTGTCTCGGCCTCGTGCAGGCCGAGCCGCGTGCGAATCTGACAGCCGAACTCAGTGAACACCTTCTGAACTTCACCCGCGTGCTTCACCCGTTCCGTGACATGAACCCCAACCACAATATGCTTATCCATAACGGCCTCCCCTTTTGACGCGCAAATCCTAATTTCCATCCGGACGATTGACCAGAAAAGAGTTATTGGTAAATTTCGGATTTGTCCAGATGAGATCCAAGCTAAAATTCCGTCTGTTTTTTGGCGCAGAAACAAATAATCTTCGTTACGATACCTTCGCTTCAGCAGGCGAAACACATTGGGTGACCAGTGAAATTCCAACGACTGCACGAGAGCCGTTGCATGAACTGCGCCATCCATCGAAAGGAGGCCGGAGATGCTTGTATCAGAACGCGAACAACTGCGCGCGAACATCGAGCGACAGGTGAAGGAATTCGGCAACGACCGCAGCGCCCTGATTCCGGTCCTGCAGGACGTGCAGCACAAATACGGGCATGTCTCGGAATATGTGATGCAGGTGGTGGCGGATATTCTCCACATCCACCCGGTTGAAGTCTACGGGGTTGCCTCCTTCTACAGCTTTATCGGCCACAAACAAAAAGGCCGCTTCATCATCCGCCTCTGCCGCACCATCTCCTGCGACATGCAGGGCAAAGACCGGGTCGCCCGTCAGCTCGAAAACGATCTCGGCATTCAATTCGGAGAAACCACACCGGACGGCAACTTCACACTGGAATGGGCCAACTGCCTCGGCATGTGCGATCAGGGCCCCGCCCTGCTCGTCAATGAACGGATCTACACCAAAGTCACCCCGGAAACCGTGCACGACATTCTCGAAGAGTGCCGCACCCTGTTCGGAGTCTATGCACTTCAGGAAAAGGAGACGCTATGCGAACTACCGACACCAGTAAAATGACGTTCTCCAGAGTGAGTCCCGGCGAGGGCCTTAAAAAAGCGCTGAAGATGACCCCGGAGGAAATCATCGACCTCATAACCGCATCCGGCCTGAAGGGCCGCGGCGGGGCGGGCTTTCCCACCGATTTAAAATGGAAGCTGGCAGCCGCGGTCAAAGACGACCTGAAATATGTGGTCTGCAATGCCGACGAAGGAGAGCCGGGAACCTTTAAGGACCGCGTCATCCTGACCGACTTTGCCGACCTGATGTTCGACGGCATGACCATCGGCGCCCGCGCCATCGGAGCCTGCAAAGGCATCATCTATCTGCGCGGCGAATACGCCTATCTGCGGAGCTTCCTGAAAGGAAAACTCGCGGAGCGGCGCAACGACGGACTGCTGGGAAAAAACGTGCTGGGTATCGCCGGCTTCGATTTCGACGTCGAAATCCGCATGGGGGCCGGCGCCTATATCTGCGGCGAGGAAACCGCCCTGATTGAATCGCTCGAAGGACAGCGCGGTGAACCGCGCAACCGCCCGCCCTTCCCCGTCAACACCGGCTTCATGGGTCATCCCACCATCGTCAACAATGTCGAAACCTTCACCTGGGTTCCCTGTATCGTCACCAAGGGAGCAAAATGGTTTTTTGATATCGGCACGGAACGATCGACCGGGTTGAAAATGTTCAGCGTCTCCGGCGACTGCGGCAAACACGGCGTGTTTGAATTCCCGATGGGCATCACCATTCAGGAACTGCTCGAAAAAGTGGACGGAACCGGCGCAAAAGCCGTACAGGCGGGCGGCGCGTCCGGACGCTGCATACCGGCCTGCAGCTTCGGCCGCACCATCGCCTTCGAAGATGTGCCGACCGGCGGTTCCATCATTGTTATCGGACCGGATCGCGACATGCTCAAAGTGGCCGAAAACTTCATGGAATTTTTCCTCGATGAGTCGTGCGGCCAATGCACGCCCTGCCGCGAAGGCAACGCCAAGCTGCTCGAAGGCATCAAACTTCTGCAGCAAGGCCGCTGTTCCATGAAATATCTGCGCGAACTCTGCAAGCTGGGCGAAACCATGCAGCTCGCCTCCAAATGCGGGCTCGGGCAATCCAGCCCGAACGCATTTCTCTCCATCGTCACGAAATTTAAAGATGAAATTATGGGCCGCACCGAAACCGCCCTATAGGAAGGATCCCCATGTCGATCGAACTGAACAAAAACACCTCGCGCTCCCCGCTGAGCCAGCGAATTCAGCCCATGGGCATCCCGGGACTGGAAATCACCGACAAACTGGTGACCGTCACCATCGACGACAAAGAGGTCACCGTTCCATCCGGAACCACCATCCTTGAAGTCGCCAAACAGATCGGCATCCGTATCCCGACCCTCTGCTACCACGAAGACCTCTGCGTCGCCGGGGTCTGCCGCATCTGCGTGGTGGAAGTCGAAGGACAACGCACCCTGCAAACCGCCTGTGCCTACCCCGTCACCGAGCCGATCACCGTCCGGACCCACACGCGAAAAGTGCGTCAGGCGCGCCGCCACATTCTCGACCTCATGCTCTCCAAACACTACGGCGAATGCTACGCCTGCTTCCGCAACAACAACTGTGAACTGCAGGCGCTGGCTAAAGAATACGGCGTCGACTTCTTCCGCTTCGGCCATCCTGAAAAACCGCGCTTCAAAGTCGACCGCTCCAGCCACAGCCTCGTGCGCGACATGGACAAATGCATCCTCTGCCGCCGGTGCATCCGCACCTGCATCGACCTGCAGGAAGTCGGTGTGCTGGAAGTGGACAAACGCTCCGACCAGTCAAAAGTCATCACCTTCGGCGACAAACCGCTCGGCGAAGTCGTCTGCATCAACTGTGGCCAATGCATCAACCGCTGTCCCACCGGCGCCCTGCGCGCCAACGACCCGACCGAAGAAGTCTGGGCGGCCATCGACGACCCAACCAAACACGTCGTCATCCAGACCGCGCCCAGCCCGCGAGCAGGCATCGGCGAATGCTTCGGACTCGAACCGGGCCATCCGCTCACCTTCGAACTCAACACCGCTCTGCGCGAATGCGGTTTCGATAAAATATTCGACACCAACTTCAGCGCCGACCTCACCATCATCGAAGAAGGCACCGAACTGCTTCTCCGCCTGCACAAGGCGCTGGTCGAAAAAAAAGCGGTCGCTCTGCCGCAGTTCACCAGCTGCTCACCCGGCTGGGTCAAATACCTCGAACACTTCTATCCGGAATACATCCCCAACCTCTCCTCGGCCAAAAGCCCGCAGCAAATGTTTGGTGCCGTCATCAAAACCTACTACGCCCAACTCAACAAAATTGACCCCAAAGACATCGTCACCGTCGCGCTCATGCCCTGCTCCGCCAAAAAATTCGAATGCAACCGTCCGGAAATGTGCGACAGCGGATGGAAAGATGTCGACTACGGCCTCACCACCCGCGAAATGGCTCAGATGATCAGCGAAGCCGGGATCGACCTGCCGGCCATGCCCAAATCGGACTTCGACGACCCGTTCGGAACCGCCACCGGCTCCGGCGTCATCTTCGGAGCCACCGGCGGCGTTATGGAAGCCGCTCTGCGCACCGTCATCGAACTCGTCTGCGGGATCAAAGTGGAAGACCTCTTCGAGCACGCCGACATCATCCCCGTGCGCGGCTTCGAAGGCATCCGCTTCCTCGAACTGCCCATCAAAAAAGTCGGCCCCGTGCCGGATCTGCTCAAAAATCTGATTCCCGACTGGAAATGGCTCGAAGGCGCCACCCTCAAAGTCGCCGCCGCGCACGGCACCGCCAACGCCAAGCTGGTTATGGAAGATATCAAAGCGGGCGGACGCTGCAGCGAATGTCATTTCATTGAATTCATGGCCTGTCCCGGCGGATGCCTCGGCGGCGGCGGACAGCCCATCCCCACCAGTCCGTCCATCCGGGCGGCGCGCGCCAAAGCCATCTACAGCGAAGACGCTTCGTACGAAATCCGCAAATCGCACGAAAACCCGGCGGTAGTCAAACTCTACACCGAATTCCTGACCGACGGGCCGTGCGGCCACATCAGCCACAAGCTCCTGCACACCGGATACACCCCGCGCGGCAAATATATTGTTTGAGAATGGAATGCCGGCGTGCCGGATCATTGAATGCCGGAGGGAGAAACCCCGCCCATTGACGTGTCGGGCCTGACTTTTATTCCTTCTTATCGTCCGGCTGCTTCTTTTCGAGAAGACGGAGGAATGTTAACATTCGCTCACCCATTCGAATAAAGTCGCGGGACAAATCCTGCAATTCATCTTGGCTTTGAATGGTTTCCAGATCGTTCAACCGCTGCCTGGCTTGTTTCCGGCTTTCCCATAAATTTTCAAACCGCCCCTGCTCGCCCTGCTGAATATAGTTCACGAAACTCTGTGAAGCATTCCTCAGTTTTTTAATCGGTCGGGCAAACCAGCACGTTGCCAACCAATAGCTGATCGAAGCAACCAGAAGCGCCGCCACGACGCCCCAGAAGGTCAACTGGCGGAGCACATCCCGAACCGGCATCATGGCTTCGTTCAAATCGCGGGAAACAACGGCATACAGCTCGCGGGGGTCCTTCGACCCCTCGCCGGAAACCGAGAGCCGAGTCATAATCTTTACCGGAACCGCAGCCGCCAACGACAAAGTACCGGGCCGAAGTTCAACCGTCGCCCACCCGTCCGGCTCCGCCAGCAATTTCCGGAGAACCCCTCCCAAAATCTGCTGAATTCCGGAAGCACGCCCGGAATCAATATGAACGAACACCCGCCCGTCCGAGAAAATTAGATCCCTGGAAATTGCTTTATTCCAGGGAAAAGGCGCGGCCCGTTGTAAAAAACGGGTTGCATCCAGACTGACTTTCAGCACGCCGATAAAGCTAGCGGGCTTTTCAAAACGGTAGACCGGAAAGGCCATATCAATGGCCAGCACCCCGGCGCTCTCATCATAAAGAAGTCCTTCAATCACCCCGGTTCCCGACGGAAGGGCAGAAGCCGTTTTCCACCAAGCCTCATCCGCCTGCCAATAATCGGTTGTCGGATTGGTCGCCCCGATCACCCGCCCGTGCCGATCCGTCATCAGAATTTCAGCAAACTCCGGATTCACCCGCTGAAAAGCACCGATGGAGCCCGCGAGCGGGTTTGACAAAATCGTCTTCAGAACCCCATCAACTTCCGCCGAAACAAGCCACGTCGACTCCACCTGCTCAATGTTGGCCAGACTGAACGGTGAACCCGGAACCTCGGCAGCCAGAGAAGGAATCGAACTTAGGGCGACCCAATTTAAAACCTGCTCAAATTTCTGCTGAACTCCTTCATGCAACGTGCCCGCCAGCTCCTCGGCAATCATCCGATGAACCAGTCCCTGCTGTTCCAGATAATACAACCGGCCGAAATGACGGACGTAGAAAACACCGAGAAGCAACGGAACAACTAAAGCCCCTGCGACAAAACCCACCAGCTTGGTCTTAATTCTCATACTCACTCCGCCCGCCTTGGCCGCTCCTGTGGGCACTCACAACAACTTATTCGACAATATGGTGCTTGCCGACAAGAGCAACACTGCTCGCCTGCGACCCCTTGTCGCCCATCTCTTCTGCAAAGCGCACCTCTTGGCCGACCTCCAGCGTTTCAAAGGCATCGTGGAGCACACTGTTGCGATGGAAATAGACCTCGGTGCCGTCAGACCTGTCGATAAAGCCGTAGCCCTCCTCCTTCATCACCTTGGCCACACGGCCGTGCGGCGGTGCCTCGTGCATCTTCACCCTGTGCTTCCGTCGCCGCACATAATCCTCCAGACGGCGCCCCACCGCATCGAAGGCATCACGGGACGCCACAAAGGCGTCTTCATGGGCGTGGTGCTCATCCGATACACGGCTGGCGACGATCTCACCGCCAGGCACAGTCAGGTCAACACTCACGCGGTAGAGCTTTCCCTGGAGCTGGTGGCGGTGCG
>JAEIOF010000008.1 GCA_016342445.1 Verrucomicrobiota bacterium
TGAGCGACAGAAGAAAGTGCCGCTACCGACAAAATCAAAAATATGTTTTTCCAAGGGTTGGAAAACAACAGGCCCGCCGGTGCTACCGGCTTCCAATGATTGGAAAAATCCATCATTTCACCTCATCAATTGCGTTCAGCTTTTTCCAAAGCTTGGAAAGTTCGCTCGTCGGAATCATATTCGGGCCATCGGAAAGCGCCTTCGACGGATCGGGATGCGTTTCAATAAACATTCCGTCCACGCCGACCGCCGCGGCGGCCTTCGCGAGATAGGGAGCGAACCGTCCGTCGCCGCCGGATGTATCGCCCTGCCCGCCCGGAGATTGTACGGAGTGAGTTGCATCGAAAATCACCGGATAGCCCAGCTCCCGCATAATAATCAGACTGCGCATATCGGCCACCAGCGTGTTGTAGCCGAAACTCGCGCCGCGCTCGGTCAGCATAATTTTCGTATTGCCGGTGGACTCGATTTTCTTCACGACATTGGCCATATCCCACGGGGCGGCGAACTGCGCCTTCTTCACGTTCACCACGGCGCCGCTTTCGCCGGCGGCCACCACGAAATCGGTCTGTCGAATCATGAAGGCGGGCAGCTGGATAATATCCACCACCTTGGAGGCAATGTGGATTTCTTCAACGCTATGTACATCGGTTAGAACCGGCACGTTGTACTTCTCTTTGATCTCCGCGAGAATTTCGAGCCCCTTGGCGATGCCCGGCCCTCGGTAGGAGTTGATCGACGTGCGGTTGGCTTTGTCGTAGGAGGCCTTAAACACCAGCGGGATATTCTGGCGTTTCGCCATTTTCACCAGCTTGTCGGCGATTTCCATGCACCCTTCGCGGCTTTCGATCACACACGGCCCCGCAATCAGCGCCAGCGGATTATTCCCCCCGAACTTCACACCCTTCACATTAATCGTCTTAGTCATCGCCCTGCTCCTTTAAAATTCGTTCAACCTTTTCGATATCCTCCGGCGTATCGACGCCGATGCCGACATCGTCCACCTGCAAAACATTCATACGGCAACCGATATGCAACGCACGCAGCTGCTCGAGCTTTTCGAGGTTCTCCAGCTGACACGGCGGCTCCGCCACCAGCTTCAAGAGATAATCGCGGCGATAGGCATAGATGCCGATGTGCCGCCAGTGCGCACCCGTCGCGTCGGTGCCCGCGTCGCGAACAAACGGAATCGGCGCACGCGAAAAATAGAGCGCCTGCCCGTCGCGGCTGAAAACAGCTTTAACAACAGAAGGGTTATTTAAATCGGCCTCCGTTTGAATCGGCGCCGCGGCGGTGGCCATATCCCAGTCGCCGGAAAGCATCACCTCGGCAAGCCGGTCGATCAGCTCCGGCTCCATCAGCGGCTCGTCGCCCTGTATGTTGATCAGCACATCGCAATCCCGACCCGCAACGGCTTCGGCAATGCGGTCGGTGCCCGACGGATGATCGGCCCGGGTCATCACCGCGTCGACTCCCGGGATACCAAACGAAGCCACCGCATCGACAATGCGCTGGTCGTCGGTGGCGATCAGCACGGCGTCGAGCAACTTGGCTTTCACCACCTGCTCCGCCACACGCTGAATCATCGGTTTGCCCGCGATCATCGCCAGCGGCTTGCCCGGCAGGCGGGTCGAAGCCCAGCGCGCCGGAATCACGCCGATCACACGGCTGGTTTTACTTTTCGTCATCTCCGTCCTTCTTCTCGGTAATCCAGAAATCCTCTCCCGGCCCGCTGACGGACCGGAGCGTAACGCGTGCCCGACCAAACGGAACCTTGATTTTGGCAAAGGTCAACAGCCGGCGCGAGTCACGCGAGATCCAAACCGTAGCTTTTCCTTTGCGCACAAACAAGCCGTCAAACTTCGCTTCCGGCTCCATTTTCAAACTGGGCACATCGTGCTCATATCGCGGCAGGTCAACCCCCTCCACTCCCTCGGCGCTCAAAATCAGCTCGTAAATTTTCTCATCCGACATCACGCGATACGTTGCCTTCTGATTCTCCTCCAACAACTCCGAACGCAGGAAATACATAAAGCTGATCAAATCGCGGGTGTCGGGCCCGATCTCATAGCTTTTGGTCACCTTTTTACCGGTCTGCTGCTCGTAATGCGCCATGCCCTTCTCATAATCGAAGGTTGTGATCTCGTGACAGCGATAGCTCCCCTCCTGCAGATTTTTTGTATAGCGGATCGGCAGAAAGGTCACCGGATCAATCAGACTTTCATTCACATCGTCCACCTTGAAGATGTGATTAAAAAAAGAATAGGTCTGCGCGCGCACCCGAAGCGCCAGCACATCGCGCCCCTCGAAGGTTTCCATCTGCGCCGAGGACTCCGCCCACGCCACCGGAATCCCGTTCCAGCTGATGGTATACGTCAGCACCTCACCGATCGGAAACGGCAATTCGCCGAAGGCGCTGCAAAACGCCAGTGCCAGACAGATCAAAACAATGCGTCTCACGGAACTATTCCTCCCGCACAAACTGACGACAGATCACGCCCGCCTCTGCGAACAGCGCGCGCGCCTGATCATTAAAGTGGTACTCCTTCTCGTAGACCACTTCCGAAATTCCGGCGTTGATAATCATCTTCGTACACATCAGACAGGGGCTGATCGTGCAGTAGAGCATTCCGTCCTTCACCGCAATCCCATGATAGGCCGCCTGCACAATCGCGTTCTCCTCAGCATGGCAGCAGACGCAATCGCCCAGCGAATGGCCCGACGGCGCATCCGAATTACAGCGCGCGCACCCCCCCTCGTGGCAGTTGGCAATCCCGCGCGGCGTACCGTTATAGCCGGTCGAAATAATCCGCCGATCGCGCACAATCACCGCCGCCACCTGACGCCGGCAGCAGTTACCGCGCCGCGCCACCACATGGGCAATGTCCATAAAGTACTCATCCCAGCCGGGACGTTTGATTTCATTCATGCCGCGCATGATACGGGATGCGGGATGCGGGATGCGAGATTTATCCGAATCCCGGGGTTATTCTTCCATCCGGATTTCAACTTTGTAGTAACCGCGCGGATCGGCAACTTGATTGGTGAAACTGCATTGCGACCACGGGATATTGCTTTCCAAACATTGGAAACCGCTCAGAAGATTAGTCGTCCAGTACACACTGCAAACGCGCCCGGAGACAGCGTTCCACTGCAAAATTCTGTCGGGAAGAATCGATGTCAGAAATTCACTTTGCGGATCGTTTGGATCGATCCCGGCGATATAGGCTTCGAGCACTGTGTTCACTCCGTTGGAACAAAGGTTGGCTGGTGAAGCTCCAGCACTTCCGAAGTAGTCCTGTTCCCATGTGTCGGGCAGCTCATCGCCGTCGCTGTCTGCGGCCGGCGTGATGAACATGACGTAGGAGCCGTCGACTTCATCCACGCCATCATCCGACATGATGACATCATCATTAATCAGCACGATGTATTTTCCGTTGGCAAATCCGACACCACCGATCTGGTTGTCGCCGCAGGCCATGAGCGGGAATCGGCTGCCAACCAATGCGCCGGAGGCGCTGATGTGCTGTCCGTACATATCCCAGTCTCCGTCGGTCTGCATGTCGGACCAAACCGCCAGATAATTGAAGCCATCGAAGGCAAGACTGGTGACCATCTGAGCGCCCGGATCGTCCACAATGGTAATGACATCGCCGACCAAAAGGCCGTTGGTGCTGACCAATTGCCCGAAAGCACCCCAGATTTCCGATTCATAGCCGCCGGTTTCGTCGTTCCAAACGACCAGATAGTTTTGTCCATCAAAGACGACCGATTTCGGATTATCACTCGGCACGGCACTGGCATTCACGGAAATTTCTGTTCCGGGCACGCCGGATGGGCTGACGAAGCGGCCGCGAATCTCTTCGTCGTTAAAATCCTCACACCAAACGACGAAAAAGTTTCTTCCGTCAAAGGCGACATCGCTTTCCTGTCCATAACCAGTACTGATGCGAAACTCAGCACCAACACTCCCGGATGGATCGACGAGGCGCCCGGCAATGTAACGATTGGTTGAGTCTTCACCTAACGCAGGATTAATGAGCCGGGTATAGGTGACAAGATATTTTCCTCCGCCGTAGGCCATGACCCGGATGCCGTCGTACCAAATGCCAGTGGAACTGATTGCAAACGGCTCGCCGTTCGTTGTTCCTGATGGACTGATGAACTGTCCGTAGATCTGATAGCTCCCGTTGGTCAGTGTGCCGAGCCCGTCGTCTTCCCAGACCATCAGATAGTTGGTGCCGTCGAAGGCGAGCGCGGTCGACATTCCCGTTCGACCGGTTAAGATGGGAGTATCGATTTTCGTTCCATCCGCCGAAAGGAGTTGTGCTTCCAGCGTCGTCGGTTCCGCATTATGATTTTCAATACCAATAAGCCAGTTTGTTCCGTCGAAAGCGGCGCTCATCGCCAACCCCTGTTCCGCCACAGGATAAACTGTTTTTACTTCAGCTCCATCGAGGGTCTCGGCCCAACCGGACGTGCCAGCCAGATGATAAACGGACACGCCGGAGGTCCCGGAAAAAATCGATGCGCCAAATACCGGCGAATCGCCATCAAAACAGACGGCCTTTAACGCCGTGCAATCGCTGAAAACAAGATTTCCGACGGAGGTTACATTGGTTGCGATTGCAACACTGGTCACATTGGAGCAGGAACTGAAAGCGCCGTCGCCGATGGCGACAACCGGAAGGCCATCCAGTGTGTCGGGCACATCAACGGCACCACCGGAACCGATGTATGCAGTGATAGTGATTTGACCCGCGTTGGTGGTGTAAAGAAATTCAGGAACTGACGGAAATGTGATTGAAAAGTTGTCGGCATATAGATCGCCAGAGGCAAGACCAACGGAGGCCCCGTGGACCGAACCCGCTATAGCAACAGCAAAGAGGGAGTTTGTTGTCATTTCCCAGTTGCTGGCGGGATCATCCACATCGATCCATCCCAGCACGTTGCCATTGAAAGAAGCGGTCAGGATTTTGCTATCGGCATCAAAAGCTATTTTTACCCGGCCATCGGTATCGCCAGTCGCGACATAGCCATAGTTCGGCACAGCGGCAAGGTCGCTTCCGTTAACTTTTGAATTCATTTCATAGCCGCGATACGTGTCATCATCGTCGTTATGTAGATCTAGCGCAATCGACAGTGTATCCCCAAACGTTGCATCATCCTGATTCGCCACAGCCAAGTTCACATTTACCGACGTACCGGAATCCAGCGAAATACCACTCAAATGGACATCCGCTTCGGTTTCCCAGTCCTGCGTATAGCTGCCGGTACTTTCAACCCAGGGTCTAAATACGCCGGATGCGTCGAGCCCTGCGGATTTGAGAACCTCTAACCGTCCATTGATCTCGTTCAAGAAAATATTAGTGGTTGAAAAATGTATATCATCGCCCCACCTGGCCATGTCTTTTGAGTTGTCATCAAAATCATCGCCGGAAGCGGTTCCTCTAAGCGTATAGGTTGCGGTGAGCGTGATGGCCTGCGCAGGCATGGTAACGGTCGTCGTTGCCGCCGTAACGCTCGCCAAATACTGTGTCGAGCCGACCCAATGGTCGAATATCTGGCCGGACGGGGCGGCGGAAGCCGCAATGATTACCTCGGCGTTATTTGTGTAATTTCCGCCGCCGGTTCCACTATTAATTGCGAGAACATATTCAAGATCATCACCGGATCTGAATTCAAAGTTGTCGGCAGAAACCTCGCTACTGCTATTGGTATAATCGCCCCACATACTCCCGCCCAATGCAAAAGAAAAGCCAGAGCTCGCGTCCATTCCCCAGTCTGTTAAGGCATCATCGACATCCAGCAAACCCAGAGGGATGGCGTCATAGGAGGCGGTCAATATTTTGGTTGAAGCATCAAAAGCGACTCGCAAACGTCCATTCGTCTCTGCCGTCGAGTTGTAGCCATAGTTCGGCACGGCAAATAATTCCGTATTGTTGACAGCCGGTACTACCTCAAACCCGCGTTCCATTTCCTCCAAACAGAGCGTGATGACCAAACGATCGCCCAGCGTTTCGTTGTCGGCACTGGCAACAACCAGAAACATTTCAATTCCCACATACTGCGGAAGATTGAGCGCACCCACATTGACATCCGTCGCGACCTCCCAATTCTGAGTGTAACTGCCCATCCCGGCAACCCACGGGCGGAGAATCACTATGTCTTCTATTTCAGAGGAACTCCCAGCAAACTCCAGATGCCCATTGGTTTCGCTCAGAACTGCATTGAGGCCGTCTCCGACGAGCATATCATCGCCCCACGCAGGACTTTTAACCCCGTCATCAAAATTGTCGCTGGTGGGGATATCTGCCCATGCAGAAGAGGCAACCGCCATCAAAAGAAAACCCGCGACCAACGCACCCGATACTTTTACTAATTTCATAACGCTCCTTTATCGGAAACCACGAACCCTTGTTTTGTGACTCGCCAATTTCCCAATTAAGTCCAAATCAACGCCGTAAAATACTGCGAATGATCGTATTCCACAAATGAAAACACCTACACCAGAACCTGTATTATAGCCGGGGCGAGCTGTGAAATATTTTCCAATGGTTGGAACTTTTCGGGTTGAGAGGCAAAAAGCGGGACCGGATTCATTGTGTGAGTGCGGACGGAAAGGTCTTCAATGTTGCCGTGATCACTCGTTACGATCAACAGCCCGTTGAAAAGCAACGCAGTTGCAAAGAAACGGTCGAGTTTTTCCAAGGTTTGGAAAACCTGCTCTTTATCGCCGCTGTGCCCGGCGTGGTCGGTTTCGAAAAACTCGAACAGCGTGAAGTCGTGATCGTCGGCGATGGCGATCAGATGCTCCGCCGCCTCTTTGGGGGTGATCAGCGGGCCGGTGTAGCCGCGATCACGCAACTTCTCGCGAGTGAGGTCGTGGTAGACCGCGCGGTTGGCCGCCAGCTCGGCCTTGCCGCGCACGCCGCCAAATGCGGCGAGCGTCGCCACCGTGGTCACCGATTCGCGGCGGCGCGGAATATGCGCCACATCGTCGAGCCAGTAGTCGTTGGCAAAGGTGCAGGTTTTGCCGGTGGCCAACAATTTTGAAAAAATATTGTGCTCCTGCACCAGTGCTTTGAGACGCGGCGGCGGAAACCCTTCGATATGACGACCCATCAGCTTCGCGGCATTGAGTCCGGTCAGTAGCGCCGCCTGCCCCGTCGCGCTCTGCGGGAGGCCCGGAACGCCGAGCGCGGCGTCGAGCGGCACAGAATTTTCGAGCAGCTTTCCAATGTTCGGGAAGCGGTCGCGGTCGGCCAGCGGATTAACAGCCGGGTCATTCGATCCGAGACCCAGCCCGTCCACAAAGACAAATAGTATTTTCAATCCATCCTGCATGGCCTACATTCCCTCTGAACTTCGAGGAGCCTATCATGAAATTTATTGAACTGGCAAAACAGCGCGTCAGCATTCGATCCTACACCTCACGACCGGTCAGCAAGAAAATGCTCGCCGAAGTGCTCGAAGCGGGCCGACTGGCCCCGACCGCCTGCAACCTCCAACCGTTCCAGTTCATTGTGGTGAAGGAAAAAGAGAATCTCGCCGCGCTGGCCGCGGGCTACCCCGCCCCGTGGTTCGCCGAGGCCCCGGTGGTGATCGCCATCTGTACCCAGTCGGCCAAGGCCTGGAAACGGAAACAGGACGACCGCTGCCTCGTCGATGTCGACGGGGCGATTGCGGCCGACCATATGACGCTGGCCGCCGCCGAACTCGGACTCGGCACCTGCTGGATCGGCGCGTTCGATCCGAAAATTGTCCGAAAAGCGCTCGGGGTTCCGCGCAATGTGGAACCGCTGATTCTGCTGACGCTCGGCCACCCGAACGAAAAAGGCCGCCCCAAAACCCGCCTGCCGATTGAAAACCTGGTTCGCTATGAAAATTGGAATAACAACAAGGCGTGAAATGGGAATGATGCTTTTACGAATTGCCCTGCTGCTTCTCGTGGCGTACAGCGGAGCCACGCTCTGGATGTGGATCCGGCAGGAAGCCTATCTCTTTGTTCCCAAACACTACGAAGTGCTCCCGGAGTTTGAGCGCTACCGCTGGGATCAAACCGTCAACGGCGTGCGGCTTCAGGGCTGGTTTCTCGACAAAGGCGCTGAAAAAACCGTGATCTACCACGGCGGCAACGCCGAAGATCTCGCAGGCCACTGCGAGGTGCTCTTCGACGGACTCAACAACGCCAACGCCCTGCTCGTCAACTACCGCGGCTACGGCGAAAGTGAAGGAACCCCCGGCGAAAAAGAAATGGTCGCCGACTGCATCGCGATCCTTGACCTGTTCTGCCATGAGAAAAATGTGTCGCCGGCGAATATTTTCCTGATGGGGCGCAGCCTCGGAAGCGGCATCACGGTACAGGTGGCCGCCGCGCGCCCGCAAATCGCAGGAGTGATCCTGGTGACGCCCTACGAGAGCATCGCCGCAATTGCCAAATTCCAATACCCGTGGCTTCCGCTCGACCGGATGCTCCGCCACCCGTTCCTCGCCATCGACCACGCGCCGGATCTAAACATGCCCGCGCTGATCCTGCTCGCGGAATCCGACGAGGTGATCCCCGTTGAGAGCGGGCTGAAACTCGGCGAAGCGTGGGGCGGGCCAAAAGAAATGATCCTTTTGCCGACAGGCCACAACGACATCAACGAGCACCCCAACTACTTCCAAGCCATCAACCGCTTTGTGAAGTAGAAGATTTTTATCCGCAGATTACACAGATAAGCGCAGATGTTTTCCAGGGCTTGGAAAAAACGAGGTGGTTTTTTCCAATGTTCGGACCTGAGGTATTCCGAAAATGCTTTTTGTATCCCCAAAAAGAAGCGTAGCGGCAAACTAAAAGGCCCGCCGGATCATCCGGCTTCCAATGCTTGGAAACGAGGAAACCCTGTCCGCCCCCGGCGGCGGAAAAAAAGGTCGAAATAGCGGTAGACGCTCCGGAGGCTTTTCCATATAGTCCACCCCTTCGATTTGAGAAACGGAAGGCTTTTTACGCACATGAATAAACTGATTATAGGATTACCGAAAGGGAGCCTGCAGGAGTCCACCTACTCCCTGTTCGCGAAGGCCGGCTTTAATATCTCCGGCAGCTCGCGTTCCTATTTTCCCTCGATCGACGATGACGAAGTCGAACTTCGCCTCCTGCGCTCGCAGGAAATGAGCCGCTACGTTGAACTGGGCATGCTCGATGCCGGGATTTCCGGACTGGACTGGATTGCCGCCAACGACTCCGATGTACAGATTATCTGCGACATGGTCTACTCCAAGGTGAGCAAACGCCCGGTTCGCTGGGTGTTGGCCGTGCCGCAAGACTCGCCCATTCAGTCGGTCAAAGATCTCGAGGGCAAACGGATCGCCACCGAAGGCGTCGCTCTGGTCGAGCGCTGGCTGGCCAAAAACGGCGTTAAAGCCGAAGTCGAATTTTCATGGGGTGCCACCGAGGTGAAAGTCCCCGAGTTTGTCGACGCCATCGTCGATATCACCGAAACCGGCTCCTCGCTGCGTGCGCACAATCTGCGCATTGTCGAAACGCTGATGGAGTCCTACACACAATTTTTCTGCAGCAAAGAGGCGTGGGCCGACGACTGGAAACGGGCGAAGCTCGAGAAAATCTCCCTGCTGTTGAAGGCCGCCCTGAATGCGGCGGACAAGGTGCTGCTCAAGATGAATGTGAGCAAAAACGATCTTCCGCAGGTGAAAGAACTGCTCCCCTCGCTGCATGCGCCGACGGTGAGCAGTCTTTCCGATGACGGCTGGTATGCCGTCGAAACGGTCGTGAACGAATCGGTGGTGCGGGAGATTATTCCCGAACTGAAAGCCGCCGGTGCTGAAGGAATTATTGAAATCGGCTTAAACAAAGTGGTAGCGTAAGCGCACAAAAGGAACAGAAACATGGGTACCATTAAGAAGTGGCGTAAAACAAAGATGTCCAACCACAAGCGGCGCAAACGCCGTCGCGCGGTTCGCCATAAAAAGAAATAAAAAGGACTGGAGTCATGAGACATTGGAGTGCTGGAGTATTGGGGCTTATTAAACTCCCCTCCATTACTCCAACTCTCCATCACTCCACTGCTCCTTTTCACTCCGCATCCCGCAACGCATGGGTCTTTGGCGCCACTGGGCTCCTTGCCCTGTGTATCGGCGGATGTGCGGCCCCTTCCTCAAAGCCTCTGCTGAGCATCAGTGCTCAAGCGGGGGCTTTGTCTCATTTCAGTCTCGGGTTGCTGGCAGAAGCCAGCGGCGATTCTATCGCCGCGCTGCGGGAGTTGGAAGCCGCGATCCAGCTGGATCCCGGCGAGAAAACCCTGTATGCCCCCGCCGCCGCGGTCGCACTGAAAACGGGCCAGCCGGACAAGGCACTCCGAATCGCACGGCAGCTCAAAAAACAGCATCCGCAATCGATCGATTCCATTTTGCTTCTCGCCCGGGTCGCGGCATTAAGCGTTCAGCCCGCTGAGGCTGAAGTTCTCTTTAAGCAGGCGGTCTTAAATTTTCCGGATGATCCGGAAACCCATCTGGGTCTTGCCCAACTTTTCCTCTCGCAGAAGCGAATGCCGGAAGCCATCCAGACTCTCGAATCCGCTATGGAGCAGCTGAACGAACCTGTCGATCTTCTTCATCTGCTCGGAACACTGATTATTGAAAGCGCCCGCGAACAAACCGATCCGCAACAGGCGCAGAAAACGATCCGGCAAGGGATGGTTCTTCTGGAAAAAGCGCTCGAGATCGACCCGTCTGATCCGAAACGGTGGCAACAACTAGGCTATGTTTACCTCTCGATCAAACAGATTGAACCGGCGCAGGAGGCTCTCGAAAAGGCGCGAAGCCTGATGCCGTCCGATCTGGAACTGGCTCGACAAATTCTGGATCTGGCACTCCAGACTGGAGACTATGACCGGGCGCTGGAACTCTGCGACACCCTGCCCGCGCAAACAGGAGCCGATCCCGATCTTTGGCTTCAATATCTCGCAGATCAAACGACCGACGAACACCTCGACGAGCTGATTGCCTATCTTGAAGAACAACTTCTGCAAAAAAATCCGCCTGTTTTTTATTACGCTCAACTCAGTTCGATCTATCTGGATCACGAACGCTACGCCGAAGCGGAGAGCACTCTGCTCAAGGCGCTGGACACCCGCCCGGAAGACAACCGTCTGCGCACGGTGCTGGGCTACCTCCGCCTCCGGCAGGAAAAATTCGACGAAGCCTACGCGGATTTCAACCAAATCCGAACCGAAGCACCGGAGGATGAATGGGCGCAGAATCCCTTCTTCGCATACAACTTCATGGTGGCGGCGCAAAAAAGTGGGCATCTGGAAGAGGCCGCCACAACCCTGGCAGCCACCCACACCAACAACCCGGTGGTGCTGAACGAGTACATGCACTCTCTGCTCACCGGAGAGTCGCCGGTTTCTCATCAGGCGGCAATTGATCTGCTGAACGCCTTCCACCGCATGAGCCCGGAAGCGGTCGAAGCCGTCTATTATTTGACCCTTCTTCAGGCCGAAGAGGAAGACTACGAAACGGCGCTGGAAAATGCCCGGCGCTTCGAGGTGCTGGCGCGGGATCAGGGAACAACCAATCTGCTGAACGGATTTTTCTATTATCAATACGGCTCACTCTATGAACGGACAGGTCAGTTCGAAGAGGCTGAAAAACAGTTTTTTAAGGCCATCGAAACGGGCGACCCGGAGACCGTCGCCGCCGCGCAGAACTACATTGCCTATATGTGGGCCGAACGCGGCGAAAAGCTCGAGCGGAGTCTTGCTCTCATCGAAAAAGCGCTGGCCGGCGAGCCGGACAACGCCGCATTCCTCGACACGCTTGGTTGGATCTACTACATGCAGGGCCGCTACGAGGAGGCGCTCGAACAGCTGAAAACGGCCAATGGACTGATGGACGGTGACCCGACTATTTGGGAGCATCTGGGCGACACCTATCAAAAACTGGGCGACCGGAATGAAGCTTCCAAACATTGGAAAAAAGCACTCGATCTCGCGCCGGACAGGCAACTCCTAAAGCGGCTGGAAAACAAAATCAGCCCAGACAGTCCCTGAAAAGCCAAAAATAGACTCTTGCATTTCTTCTCACGAAATCCGTCCAGCTTCATGGGGTCAGGTTGCCACCTTTCCCGTCTTCTTTTTCCTGCCGTTCAAATAATTCCGGATTCAACCCATCTAAAACTCCATCAATCCCGCGATTAAGCTCCAGAATAACGTCAAGTCCTTGCGACAGATCAGGATCCAATCGGACAAAATATCGGCTGGCAAGAAAAGGAAGGTGCCAAACCTTTGGTGCCGAGCCAACGATGGTCATGATCGTTCCTTTTGGTACTTCACATTGAAATGCCATCCAAGACCTCTGGGGGATCCTTTCTGATTCCAAATATGCACGCGCCGTCTCTCTGCTGACTCTCCTATCATTAAGATTATAATATGCAGCCTCCAAATACACGGGCTGGATTATTTTGTACCGATTCCCATATTGTAGCTCTTCTGGACAACTTGAGTTAGAGGAGATGACGCTAAGCGCAATGAAAAGCGCAAGCATGATTCCAGTACAGACTATTGCATAATTAAACTTTTTCATTTGCATGGCGTTGCCTCCTCCGGAGGACTTGGCTGCGGAAGTTTTTCAAAAGCTCGCAACATTTCTACAGCTACCGCCGCCCAGTACATCGGATACATCGAAGGCTTATTAACCCGCCAGTCTGGGAATCCGGCCATTGTTGCCCAACCCACAAAGCTGTCATGCATCTGGCCAAACGTATAACCTGCCGGCAGATACCGCTCAATGAACTCACTGATTGGGCCGCGTGGCGGCACTATGGTATCTGGACGTCCGACAACGCCAGATTCTTGCCAAGGTTGCCGAAACCAATAAAGCCCCATAGGATCAACAAAGTTGACGGGGTTATTTCCACAGAACACATATTGATTCAAGCCGCCTGAAATCCCAATGGGGTCTTTAGAGAGCCAACGACCGGTGACGGGGTCATACCAACGGGCACGGAAGTAGTAGAGCCCAGTTGCGGAATCATGCTCGCGGCCTTGGAACATATAGCGATTGCCGATTGCGGATTCAGTCAGTTCGGTGCCTGTCGAATTGAGAATCGTCGGGCACCCCCATGCATCGTACGAATAGGATTCAACGATATTTCCAAAAGAGTCAATTAGGGCACAAACGGTATTTAGATGGTCTTTGAGAGCGTAGCAGGTGTTCGTTCCGGTCGCGTTATAAATCGTGATGGCGAGCAGATTATCGATACCCGGCCCCCAAATGTACGAGCGAAGAATAGTTCCGCTTTCGTCGAGATCGGCCACGATCTGATTGCCATCGTAGACGTATTGCTCAACATTCGTTCCTTCGGTGCGCGAAGCGCGACGCCCCAGCACGTCATAAGAATATTCAACCGCGGATGTCGCGGATGAAATGGATGTGAGCTGGTATTGGCTGTTCCAGTCAAGGGAGAGTGATTCAGCGTACTCGGTTCCGAAATACGAAACATTCGTCAGACAACCTGCCGCGCTGTATCCGTACTGCGCATTGGTGACGACGGTCAGGAATATTTCATTCGTTGCATACCCCATGTTTCCGGCCTGATCGCGGATGGCGGCAACGACCCGCTGGGTTCCCATGCCGGTGACGAAGGCGTCGAGCCAGAAGTTCGTACTGTCAGTTTCAGGCGTGACCGCCACTGAATTGCTGACGGTTAGCTGGCCCCAGCGGTTGTCGGTGCCGATGGTCTCAGAGGAGTACCCTTGAACTTCCAATGTTCGGAAACTTTCAAATCCGTTGGTCGAGGTTGCAGTCCATGAGGCAAGGCGATTTCCAGCGCCGAGACTGTAATTAACCGAGCTGCCGGGATTTTGTTTAGTCAGGCGGTTGCCAGCAAGGTCATAGCTATACATTGCGAACTTGGCAGGCGAGACACCTGCAGTACGAACTTCGGAAGTCAGACGGTCGAGGTCGTCATATTGATAGGCGGTCGAGATAGAACTCGACCCTCCAACTAGACGATTTGTGATCATTCCGGCGGCATTGTACTGGTAATTAAAGGAAAGGATGCTTGCGCCTCCGCTATTTCTCCAGTCGATGGAGGTGATACGATCCATGATGTCGCACTGGTATTCCGCGCGGAGGCTGGCGTTGCTGACTGTGGAAATCAAACCGTTATCGGGATTGTAGAAATACTGAAACATACAATTCGTTGGAGGCGTTGAAATCAAAGTCACCCGCTCTGCGGCATCATATTCATAAGCAGTCGTGATGGAGCGCGGCCCTCCGAAATCAACGGAAGAATTCGTGACGTTGCCGACGGGATCATAGGAATAGTTCGCCACGGAAGACACCGAAAACACGGAACTAGAAGATGAAACCGAGGTGAGCCATGAAGCGGAATTCCAATCATTGGAAACCATGACGGCGGAATTTTCCAGGGTTTGGACAAGTCCGTTTTTAAGGTAAGTGTAGCGGTTGGTTTCATCGGGATAATAGACAGCGGCAAGCCGCCCGTCGCCAGTGTATTCGTTGCTGACGATGGTTCCGTCAAAACGGGTGATGGAGTCCACAAAATCTCCGACGAGATAGCGGATGGACATCGTCTGATTTTCAACGTTGGTTACGGTTGTCGGACGGGCGAGCGGATCGAGCACATAGCTTTCAACGGGGCGGCTCAGTTCGTCTCTAATGTTGAGCGTATTGAACTGCTGGTCAAAGTCATACGACACCGTCACGTTGGTGTTGCCAAGCTGTCGGGAAATCGCTGTAAGCTTTCCGTTAGGGGCATAGGTGTAGCTACTTATTCGTCCGGCGCGGTCAACGTGATTGGTCACTTTGCCCAGCGCATTGTAGTCAAAAGTTTCGTACAAGCTGTCGGCATAATCAACTCGCTCAATCCAGCCCAACGGGGTAACGGTATAATCCGTTTCGCGTCCGCCGGGCAGTGCGCTGTTGGTCAGATGGCCGAGGGTGTCATACCCGAGGGTTATCGTTGGCCCAGTCTGCGGAACCACCGTTTGCGGATAGCCAAGGGCATCGTAGGCAAAAATCGTTGAATGCCCGTTGGCATTAGTCACTGCGGCGAGCAACCCATTGGTTGTATAGCTGTATCTGGTCTCTGCCGTTTCGTTACCGGAAAGATAAAGCCGTTCTGCTGAAGGCATCCCGTTCGTATATTCATACTCGGTTTTAAACCCCTCTGGATCGACAACGGACGTCACCAGCTGCCAATCCGAATGCCAAGTGGTTTCAGTCACATGATCAGGTTCTGCTGAAAGACCAAAGGCCTCCTCGGTTACGTTGTGAAATTCATCATAAAATCGATAAATTTTTATCCAGTTGTTGGTATCCGCATCATACGTTGTTTTCTGCTGAACATTTTTTCCGCCATCGTACACAAAGGTTACCTTTCCAGTCACCGCGTCGAACCACTCTTCCTGTACGCGACTGCTGTTCGGATCAATGGTGTAAACGTGTGCAAAACTGTTGCTGCTGTTCTCATAGGTAACCACACTTTGATTATTCGACGAATCATAGCTCACGGAGTGCCCGTACAAGTGATCATCCGTTAAATACATCCCAGAGGCCTTACCCCCGGAATAGCTGTAATAATAGTCATTTCCAACCGCATCCACCCTCTGCGTCAAAAGAAGCGATGTGTCATAGGCATAGGCTTCCAAATACTGATCTGAATCCACTTGTCGAACGGCCTGTGTCAAAACCCCTTCCGGAGCGTACTTAAACGATATCGACAAATTCGTTGCCGCTATTACGGAAGTTAACATTCCGTTTGAGTAGGCAAAATTCAGCGTGCTTCCATTACTGTGTTCCGCACAACTCAGCAACTGGTTGCTGTAGATCAGAGAGACTCCGCTTCCCCATTCGTCTGATATGGACTGGAGTGTCCCGTTTGTATCGAATAAATAGCTGACACCAGCAGGGAAGGACAAAACATGCATCCCATTAGTTTCTTCGGTCAACTTCCAGTTATTGTCCAAATTCGAAGAATATTCACCAGAATCATATTTTAGAAATGAAAACCGCCTTGCATCCCCTGAGACAACGGTTGCGTTGTGATCTTCCCCATGAAATTCCCAATCATAAGAATGCCGCCAACCTTGGCCTAGCGGGGAATTGTTTGTTGAAACGCTGTTATAATATCGGATGAAATCCAATGATACGTTGGGGGTCGGGATAGCGATATCTGCCACGGGAAAATGATTATTTGCTGTGATAAAATTGATGGGTTCTTCTGTGTTTGCCTCACCAGGTTGTGGGTCAATAGGATCTGGGCGCGGTGTATAATCCCTGATCGGAAGAGTCCCAAAAACAGGCCCAGTTTCGTAGTAGATAGAATCATTTGTAGAACTCCCATCAACTGGAACCCACTTTATCGACAATGACACTGATGAAGAAAGAGTATCATGTCCTATGGGGATCGGAGTGTAGTCACCTGCGATGATATTATTGTGACTGATAATATACGGCGGATAGACATCTGTATGCCATTCCTCATTATGATAACTGGTGTATATCGCACCATAGGTGCAGTTTGCAGGTTCCGAAAGTGGGTTTTGTAAATACACGTACTGCATAAGAGCAAACGCATTAACCGAGCAGAAAAGGGCAGACAGAAAAAGAATTGTTTTTAAGACAAGCACTTTAAAAAAACAAGATCTCACGGCAGCACCACCTTTTCTAGAAAAGTCACAGGCTTACATATCCAAATATCAGGAGGAAGAATATCGGCATTATTCGGATCCGTTGAATCAACATACAGTTCCTGATAATCAGAAAGCTGATCGTCATCACTATCTGAATCCTCTGGATCGGTTTTATGAACAAACTTTTCGCGAGCATCGCAAATAGTGTCAAAATCGCTATCCACATCCATATTCCCCGCCCGGAAAAACCCAGTGATTTCTTCTGCTTCGGTCAACCACGTCACAACATTGGTACCAGATGGAGAGAGATCGTCCACTGCCACCATCCAAACATTAGAAACCAAATCGTCAGAAACATAAATCTCAAGATTACTGACCCCGGACGGGCAATAAACTGTCACATTGAGTCCATTGTTCACCGCCTCACCGGAAATCCAAATGTCGTTGGTGTGTTCGGCGGGAACCGACATCATTGCCATAATTTCATCCTTTTCCAACAGGCTCATCGATGCAACCGCCGCATCGCGCCGGACAACCAAATCTGTCCACGCATTTTCTTCCGCCTTCAATGTGACGTCCCAAACAATACGTCTCGGAGAGAGCTCCCAAAACAGATAGACCCTTTCCTCCTCCGCTTTTTCTTCGGCACTCAGTGTAGAAAGCAAGTCAAGTGGGAGAAACTCCGGCGCATCAAACAACGCCTCACCTTTATACCGTTCACCATCAGCAGAACTGAGAACGACAATCTCACCGCGTTGCAGGTCTTCATAAATCAAAATGTGGAGTGGCAACTTAAGAGTCTGTGCGAGCTTGGATGAATCAGCCACATAATAGGTTCCGCCGGAATGATGCCATTGCCAATTGTCTGCCAAAAAAGACCAGTCGTCCTTCTCCATCGACGCGGCCACTTCTTCTGCGCCCAGCGGAAGCGGAAGCGGTGGAACATCCTCACGTGCTGAATAATACGCATCAACCAATTCACCCCATGAAGAAATAATTCTGGGCTGAATCATTAACTGATCCACCGCTTCAATCGCCACCGCCCCCAAAAGAAAAACTGCAATCCCCGCAACAAAAACTCCAACAAGCAATTTTCTTTTCATAATCACCCTTCAATTTCACCGAAAGAACCTACCAAAACCCAGACCTCTTGGACAAGGGAGAATGTCTCCATTTTTGAGACAAACGACTCCGTACCTATTATCGGTACACGATGCTAAAAACAATTCATTCACCTGAGTATTCTGAGTTGCTCGATTGGTTGCGCACCCAACGCAAACAAAAGGGAATGACCATGCGTGATGTTGCTGAGAAACTAGATGTCCATCACTCTTGGATCGGGAAAATCGAACAGAGTGAGCGGCGACTGGATATTGTCGAATACCTTCGGATCTGCAAAGCTCTGGAAATCGATCCGCACGAAGGGCTTAATCTTGTTATGAGCGCTATCAACCAGTAAGACGGTCCCCCGGCTGGAGCGGATGGCCTCGAAGGTACGCCGCCCCGTCCATAGCGCGTTTTCCCTCGGGCTGAACCTCCAGCAGGCGCAAGGCGTCTTCGCCCGTCGCCACCAGCGGACCCTCACCGGAGACATCCAGCAATTCTCCGGGACGCCCGGCACCCGATTCCACCCGCGCCCGAAAAACTTTTAACCGGCCGGAGCCCGCTTCACAAAAGCAGCCGGGCCACGAAATAAATCCGCGAATCCGGTTGTTCAGCATCCGGGCCGGCAGCGTCCAGTCCAGCCGTCCGTCCTCTTTCGTCAGCTTGCGCACTTCAACGGCGGCGGCATCATCCTGCGGCCGCGCGGCGACCGTACCGGAGCGGATCTGCTCGACCGCCTCCATCAGAAGATCAGCGCCGGTCTGAGCCAGAACCGGGTCCATGGTCAGCGCGTTATCCTCCGGGCCGATGGGCACTTCGCGCTGACAAAGGATGTCTCCGGAGTCCATTTTTTCGCTGACGTACAGGATGGTGACGCCCGTCATCGAATCGCCGTTGGCCAGCGCCCACTGGATGGGGGACGAGCCTCGGTATTTCGGCAGGAGGGAGGGATGCAGGTTGATCGCGCCGCAGGGCGGAAGCGCCAGAACGGATTGCGGAATATACTGTCCGTAGGCAACCACAACGAACAAATCGGCCCTCAGCTTGCGAAGAACCTCGAGGCTTTCAGCAGAGCCCACTTTTTCGGGAGAGAAAACGGGAACTCCCCTCTCCTCCGCGAAGGTTTTCACCGGACAGGGAACGGGGTTGAGCTTGCGCCCGGCGGGCCGGTCGGGCTGGGTGAGCACGCCAACGAGTTCATCCCGTGAACTGGCCAAAAGGTTTTCCAAGGTTTGGAAACCGATGGCGGCTGAACCGAAAAAAAGAACGCGCATGGGTTTGCTCCCGATTACTGTTCGCCCTCTTCAGCCGATTTAACCGTATCGCTTCCCCACCGAACACTGTCGGTGAGGAACAGCTGATCCTGCTTGTTGAGTCCGAAGCCGTGCTTCAAGGGGAAATCCGGCGTCAGACGCCCCATAATGATGGGCAGCCAGGTTTTCTCTTTCCCGTCCAGCAGGGAGCTGACGAAGGGTTTATCTTTCGTGAGCGTGGTGATGTAGAGCCCGCTGATGTATTTACGGTAGTCGTTGATTTCGAAGTAATCTTCCAACGTCGCGGGGAGCAGAATAGAGGTTCGCTGTCCGTACCAGGCCGTCGCCCATGGCATGTCCGTACACATCACTTCCGCGGGTTTCAGCAGCTCACTCACGCGCATCACGAACGGCGCATAGTACGGCGGATACGGGAGCGCGGTCGGGGGCGCAATGAAAATGGTGACCAGCAAAGGAAGAGCCGTCATGCCGATAACCAGCCCCGTCATTCCCATTTTGTAGAGCTCAATATTCAAATCGAGCCGGTCGAGCAGGATGGAGAAAAAGGAGAGTCCGTACAGAATCACAAACGGCCAGAAGAGGTGATAGAGCGGAAGCGCATCCTCGCCAAAGAATCCGACTCCGGCGAAGAAGAGCAAAATTGACAGGCCGATTCCCCAGCGCAGATTGTGCACATGAGCCCGCACAAAGCGGTAGAAATAGGTCACCATAAAGAACGCGATCAGCAGACCGCCGCCGAGCGAGGTGAACCCGTTTTGATAAAGCTGATTGAAACTTTTCGCCCACTTGACCTTCGCGACCCTGAAATCAGAAAGCAGGCTGAATGTTGGATTCAGCGTTCGCATGAATGAATCGCCGGGGTACTTGCTCGACCCGATCAGCGCGGTATGCGGAGCCAGCCCGAGCGGTGAGCCCGCGACCTGAACGTTGCGCAAAAACCAGGGAGACAACAGGAGAAAAACCAAGGCGATATAGAAAAAAGCCAAGTGCCCTCCCCGTTGCGTTCGGGAGCCCATCATCCAAATAAACAAAGCCAGACCGGGAATAAATACCACCGCGCCGTAATTTGTCAGAAAGGCGGCGGCTGAAAAAACAATCGACAGGGCAAATAACAGCAACCAGTTCCAGGGCGGCTTGCGTTCCCGCCGGTTAATCATTGCCATCACCGCAAAATAAGTGGCTCCTAAAACAAAAAATGAAACCAGCGGCACCCCGGTTGCAGCGAGACTATCCTGCCAGACCATGAAGGTCAGGAAGTAGGTCGTGACGCCAAGCATCCCAATCCTGTGCGAGAAAAGCCGTCGCCCCAGCAAATACAACAAGAGACCGGAAAGCCCGGTGAAAAAGTGGTTCAACGGAACAATCACCCACTGCTCCGCCGGATAAATCCGCATTCCCTGAAAGGCTTCACTCGTCGGGAAAAGATCCACTCCGATCAAATCAAAAAACTTGAAACCGCCCGCCAAAACCGCCGGATAGAGCGGCGCACGAAACAGCTCCGGATGGAATCCGATCCGGGCGTCCCCGTCGAAGCTGTTTGCGGAAACCGTGGCGATGCTCACCGGACGGATGCACTGGGTGACATACCGGTTGGACTGCGCCATATTGCGCCCCAGCTGCGCGTAATCCATAGCGGCTTCAGTTTCAAATCCGCGGAACTGACGCGCCGTAAAAATAACCACCAATCCGACAACAAACAGGCAAAACAGAGTGGTTCGAATGATCTTAAGACCGCCACCCGCGTCCAGACTGTAAACAAGATCCTGCAGGGTCGATTCAAAGGGTTGATGTTGTTGTTTTGCCATACGTCTCTCCTGCTCCGATAAAAAGCCTTCAAAGCATCCTTAAACACACCGGTTGGTTCAATCTTAAACTCATTTTAGTTCGGCAAAGCCGTATTCAGCAATCTTCCGGTGAAGCGTCCGACGGCTGACACCCAGCTGTTCGGCCGCGCGGGTCCGGTTGCCGCCGGCGATTTTCAGCGCCTGAAGAATCGCCTGCTTTTCCATCTCATCGAGCGTTCCACCCTGAACGGAAATTCCATCACTGGCCTGAATGGCTCCCCCCGCGCCGCGAATATGCGCCGGCAGCTCCCGCACACCGATGCGCTGCCCGCGCGAAAGCACCACCATCTGTTCAACCACATTGCGCAACTCGCGCACATTGCCCGGCCACCCATAGGCCCGAAGCAAGTCTAGCGCGTCCGGAGAAAACCCTTCGATGCTCCGTTCGTTCTCCCGGTTAAATACATTTAGAAAATGATTCAGCAGCAGCGGAATATCGCCCGTCCGCTCGCGGAGCGGCGGCAGCTGAATCACCACCACATACAAACGGTAGTAGAGATCCTCCCGGAACGTACCGGCCGCCACCATCTGCTTCAAATCGCGATTGGTAGCGGTAATCAGCCGCGCATCCACCTCAATCGTCTCCTGCCCGCCGACCCGTTCGAAGCACCGCTCCTCCAGCGCGCGCAAAATCTTCACCTGCACCGTCGGATCCACCTCGCCGATTTCATCGAGGAAAAGCGACCCCCCGTCGGCCATCTCGAACCGGCCTTTACGCCGCTCCGCCGCTCCGGTGAACGATCCCTTTTCGTGACCGAACAGCTCGCTCTCCAGAAGCGTCGAGGAAAGAGCCGCGCAGTGCACCGGAACAAACGCGCCGTGCTTACGCGTACTCAGCTGATGAATCGCCTTCGCGATCAGCTCCTTACCCGTTCCGCTCTCGCCCTGAATCAGCACCGTCGCCCGCGACGCCGCCACCTGCCGGACCGTATCGAACACCTCCTGCATCGCCGGCGAATTGCCGATGATATTCTCCATGCCGAACTTGGAATCCAGTTGCTCCCGAAGCAACTGGTTTTCCGCCTCGGCCTGCCGCGAACGGAGCACCCGTTGCAACACCAGCTCCAACTCGCCCAGATTGACCGGTTTGGTCAAAAAATCGGCCGCGCCATGGCGCATCGCCTCCACCGCAGTCTCCACACTTCCGTAGGCTGTCAGTAGAATACAGGTCAGCTCCGGCGAACCGGCCAGAGCGCGTTGCATCAGCGTCATTCCGTCCATCACCGGCATCCGCAGATCGCTCAGCATCACATCCACCGACTCCTCGCTCAAAATCTTCAGTGCCGCCGCGCCGCTCTCGGCCACGCGCACCTCATAGGTGCGCCGCAGCGCGCGGGCCAGCCCGTCGCGCGAGTTCTTTTCGTCATCCACGATGAGAATCGTCGGTTTCATTTTTCGCACTCCGTGTTTTTCCAATCCTTTGAAGGTTTTTTTCCAACCTTCGGAACAAAGAGTCGGCTCCGATGTCGTTGGCTCCAAACATTGGAAGATTTATTCCGCACCCTACAGCCCACCGTCCACAGCCCTCTTCGGCGCTTCCAGAAGCGCCATCCGCACATCGTTGCGCGGGAAATGAAGCGTAAAGGCCGTCCCGCGCTCCGGCGTGCTGCAGATTTCAATCTCGCCGCCGTGATCGCGCAAAATCCGCTGAACAATCATCAGCCCGAGCCCCGACCCCTCTTCTTTGGTTGTATGATACGCCTCATAAATCGCGCCCAGATTTTCGGGGGCAATCCCGGGCCCGTTATCCGCAAAGCAAACGCTCACAAACCGGGGCGAGACCTCTGTGCTGATTTTCAGAATCCCGCCGTCTTCCATCGCCTGCAGCGCGTTTTTAATGATGTTAAAAAACGCCTGCTTCACCTGCGTCTCATCGGCCGGAACCGTCGGCAGATCCTTCGCCCGCTCGCGCTCCACCAGAATCCGGCGGTTCAGCACCTCGTGTTGCATCAGCTCCAGCGTCTCATCGAGAATTCGCTCCATCTCCACCGGCTGGCGGTCGGGAATCGATGGGCGGATCGCCCGTAAAAACTGGGTAATAATTCGATCCAACCGCTGCACCTCGCGTCTGGAAACCTCCACCAGCTCCGTCAAATTTTCACGCATCGACGCATCCGACAGCTCTTCGAGCTCGCGCTCCAGCAGTTGCAGATGAATTGTCACCGCATTGAGCGGATTGCCGATTTCATGGGCCACGCCCGCCGCCAACAGCGTTAGTGCTTTCAACCGCTCCGACTCAATCGACTCCGCCGTCGTTTCCCGCTCGCGGGTCACATCGCGGAAAATCACCACTGCGCCCTGTTCCTTCAACTCCACCGCCGAAAGCGGCACCACATAAAACTCCACAAAGCGATGATCCGGATAGGTCACCTCAATTTCGCGGCGGATCAGCTTCTCCCACTCGTCCTCATCGAGGTTCAGAACCTTTTCCCAATCGATATCGCGGATATAGCGGGCAATCGGCTGATCCTCGGCATCATCGAGCTTAAACCCGAACAGCGACTCCGCCGTCCGGTTGGCATAGCGAATCCGCGCGCCGCGACCCACCACCACGATGCCCTCCTGAATCGCCTGAAAAATCGTCTCCAGCAGACCCTTCTCTCGCGCCAGATGCAAAAACTGCGTCTGAACGCTGTCCGAGTCCATCCGGTCCAGCCGGTCGATCAACTTATCTAAAAACTTTGATTTCATAGGGGTATCACCGGATTTACTGCGACAATTTGTACCATATTGCCCTGAAACCTCAAGTCGACACTGCGCCAAAAAATCCCGCTTTCCAATGTTTGGAATAATTGGGGTAAAAAGTTCCAATGCCTGTAAAAAAAATTTACGAGGTTTGGAACTTTTTGGTCAGCGTGGTTAAATGCGCGCTTATGAGTGAGTTCATCTACGCCGCTGAGTTGAAGAAGACGTTCCGGTGCTACGGACACTTCTACCGCCTGAACATCGCAGGACAGGAGCCCCTCCTCTGCCGCAGCGTGCTGGAGATCACCTCGCTTCCGCGCGAAGCGGTCGGTGCCGGAACCGACCCCGACGATCTGTTCAACCGCTCTAAAGTAAACCACACCTTGGAAGGTATGGTTAAACCGTCTGCTCCAGATTTGCCGGATGCCGTGGTGATTATGATGAACCCCGGCTCGTCGCGCCCGATTGAGGAAGGCGACACGGACAGTCTGCTCACCATGCCCCTGCCCGACGATTTCAAAAAACCGCTCGTGCTGACGCAGCCGGACAACACGCAGTATCAGCTGATGCGCATCATGGCCTCCAAACACTGGAAACATATCCGCATCCTGAACATTTCCGACATCCGCGACCCGAAAAGCCCGAGCTTTATCGCCCGCACCAAAGCGCTCGACGGCATTGCCGGCGGTGAGGCGCACAGCCTTTTTTCCAAGGTTCGGAAAAATGAGCGCGAGCAGATGCTCCAGCGGAAATCCGGAGCCCCCTTCATTCTCGGCTGGGGTCAGGACGCCGGACTCATCCCGCTCGCCAAGCAGTGCCTCAACTGCATCGAAGGTGAAAAGGTCATCACTGTGCCCGCCGAGGACAACCCGGCCCTCACCGCCCACCCCAGCCCGATGATGCAGGCCAAAAAAGAGGAATGGCTTGAAAGAATCCTCTCGGCGCTCAAAGATACCGAATAGAAAAATTGCCCCTATGCTCACATCCACAAACTTCATTCTGGATCGGATTGTTTCTGCACTGAAACAGTTTCCTCCCTTTTCCATGTTTGAAGAGGATGATCTTCAGGAGCTGTCGCGCACGGCAAAAGTACAGGT
Organism: Verrucomicrobiota bacterium; assembly: GCA_016342445.1. GTDB lineage: Bacteria > Verrucomicrobiota > Kiritimatiellia > Kiritimatiellales > Tichowtungiaceae > Tichowtungia. The sequence continues at coordinate 24,669 of JAEIOF010000008.1, forward strand.
ATTGACCCAGGGCGATGCCGTCTGGAAACAGGGCGATCCGCCGGGGAATGAGGTGCTGTTTCTTGCCCGCGGGCGAGTCGAATACTTTCATCAGGTGGCGGAGCGAAGCGAACTGATTGATATCCGCGATGTCGGGGATACCCTCGGCCTTTCAGCGCTTCATGAAGGCGAACCCTACCGGGTAACCGCTCTCGCCGCCGAAGACTGTATCCTCTACGTTCTGACCTGGCCGATGATTCGTGATTTGCTTCAGAAAAATGATGCAGCCCGTTATTATGTCCGCCGCCATCTCTTCTGGGGCATGCGAGTCGGGCGATCCCTGCCGGACACCGGGCTGGAGGCCACCGGCGCCGCACAAAACGTGCTTGAGGCGCACCTGAAAGGGGCGCACACCATCTCGCCGCGCCCGCCGGAACGCCTGCTCTGCTGCACGCCACAGACTTCCATCCGCGAAGCGGCACAACAGATGAGCGCCAAACGGGTTCCCTCCATTCTGATCACCAATGCCGACCGGCACCCGATCGGGATCGTCACCCGCAGCGATCTGGTGAAAAACGTGGTGGCTGGCGACACCAACCGGGCACTGCCGGTTTCCACGATCATGGCCGCGCCGGTTGTCACCGTAGAAGCGAATTCAAGCAGTGCCGCCGCCACCCTGACCATGCTGCGCCGACGAATCGGACAGGTTTGCGTCACGGCCGACGGCACGGCCGGATCCCCGGCGATGGATGTCTGCACCCAGAAAGATCTGCTGGCGCAAAGCGGACGCCATCCTGCCGGATTTATTCACGACATCCGTCTGGCACAGTCGCCGGCGCGCTACCGGGAAATCTGCGACGACATCGAGCGGATGGCTCTCACCTATCTGGAGGCAGGCATGTCGGGCATGCTGCTGGGCGAAATCTGCGCCGAACTCTACGACGAACTGGTTCGGCATCTGATTTCAGCCGCCATGGCCGAACTGACCGATCAGGGGAATTTCCCGCCGGATATTCCCTGGGCCTGGATGGCGGTCGGCAGCGACGGCCGGCGCGAACAGGTCCTGCGAACCGATATGGACAACGCGTTTGTTTTCGCAGCCACCGGGGACGCCAAGCAGGACGAACAAAACCGAGCCTACTTTCTGGAGCTTGCAAAACGGGTCATTGACCAGATGGTCGCGGCGGGTTTTGCCCGTTGTCAGGGCGCGGTGATGGCGTCCAACCCCAACTGGTGCAAAACGGATGCGGAATGGATCGGCGAACTGAAAAATACCGACCTGCTAATCAGCGGAACCCATATGCTGCGGGCGCTGATTCTTTACGACCTCCGGCTGGTCGACGGCGATGCCGCCCTGTGTGAGAGCATCCGTCAAACGGTGTTTGAAACCGCAAAAAACTCACTCTCAATCAAGCTGGCCATGGCGGAACGGATCGTCGCCACACCGCCACCGTTGAACTTCCGCGGAAAGTTTATCGTCGAGAAAAAAGGCGGTAATGAGGGAGAATTCGACATTAAAGCCCGGGGACTTACCCCGTTGCGCGACACCGCCCGGCTGTTCGCGCTGCACTTCGGCCTGCGTCAGCACTACTCCACCGGCGGCCGCTGGCTGGAGCTGGCTCACGCGCATCCTGAATTGAGCGAACTGGCTTTTCTTGCGCGCGAGGGGTACGACCTGCTGTTGCGCATCCGCACCCTGACCGGCCTGCAACGCGGCGACGATGGACGCTATGTCAACCCCGCCGCACTGACCAAACTCCAGCAAGGGCAGCTCGTCAATGTATTCGACGTTCAGCGCATGGCGCAGGCCTCCGTGCGCGCCCGCTTCGCCATCGACCCGCGATCATGATAAATCCTTTTTCAAAAAAAGAGCATCCGGAGTTTATCCGCGACTATCTCATCGCCGCGAAGCAGCGAAAGTCGGGGAAGAGACTGCTGAGTGACGAACGGATTGTCGTGCTCGATATAGAAACCAACGGCCGCCCGTTGGAATCCGATGAGATTCTTTCGCTGGCTCTTTTTGAAATTGTCAACGGACAGATTGAGTTAAGCCGGCAACGGAAATGGATTGTCTATCACCCCGACACCCGCCCCACCCGCGCCACGGCGATTCACGGGATTTTGCCCTGCGAAACGGAACAGGGAGTCCCGGAGCCGGAACTGCTCAAAGAATTGATTCCCATTCTCGCGGGAGCACTGGTGGTCTGCCACCATATCCGCTTTGACCTCTCCCGCATCAACAAAATTTTATACCGTCATTTCAAAGTCCGGTTTAAAACGCAGGCCATCGATACCGCCATCCTGGCAATGCATGAGCTCTCCGCCTTTCACAAAACCGGATACCCGAACCAGCGAGCCCCCTCGCTCGACGAAATCTGCGCACAGTTCAACCTGCCGGCGACGGCCCGCCACACCGCGGAGGGAGACGCCTTCACAACAGCACAGGCATTCCTGTTCCTCTGCGGACGCCTGCAACGGCGCCTCGGCCGCCCTATACGAGTCCGTGATTTGCCCCTGTCAGAATTCTGAACCGGCTTTTCCAAGGTTTGGAAAAAATGGCCAGGAAAATTCCAAGGTTTGGAAACTCATCTGCGGCTCTGAAGCTTGGAGAGCAGGCGTAAAATTTCGAGGTAGAGCCAGACGAGGGTGACAATGAGTCCGAAGGCTGCGTACCACTCCATATACTTCGGCGCGCCCTGCTCGGCGCCCTGTTCGATGAAGTCGAAGTCGAGCACGAGGTTGAGCGCCGCAATCACAACCACCACCGCGCTGAAGCCGATACCAATCGGGCCGCTTCCATAGATCATGGGAATCTGCACGCCGAAGAAACCGAGAATCATCGAAGCCAGATAAAACAGCGCGATGCCGCCGGTCGCGGCAACGATCCCGAGTTTGAAATTCTCCGTCACTTTGATGAGACGCGAGGTGTAGGCCAGAAGCAACGCGCCGAGCGTTCCGAAGGTGAGCAGAACAGCCTGCATGACGATCCCCGGAAAACGCGCCTCAAACAGACTGGAAATTCCGCCCAGCATAACGCCCTGACAAACCGCATAAAGCGGTGCCGTGAACGGAGCCGCCTTTTTGTTGAAAATGGTAATCAACGCCACAACAAAGCCGGCAATGCCGCCGATTACGGCCCAGCCAGAACCTGTTTCCGTCGCGGCCGGACTCCACGTGAGCAGAGTCGCGGCGAACAGCAGCGCGAGCAGCATGGCCGTACGGCTGACCGTTCCCTGTATAGTCATAACCTGCGCGCCCTCGCAGGCGACATCAAAGGTTTTAGCGTTCAAAGCGGGGTTGGCGGTACGCATCATGGGGTTTCTCCTTTTTTATTTCCCGGGAATTAAAGCGATTCGTTCACAAAATTGCAAAACTGTTCAATGAGCTTGAATCAACAGGTTTCAGGCCGCATTCTCCCCGCACTATGCTGAATAAAAAACGCCCCTTTCATCTGATGGCCAAGCCGGCGGGTCCTGATTGCAACCTCGCATGCAAATACTGCTTCTACCTCGAAAAAGAGGTTCTCTTTGGCGAACAGAAGGTGCACCGCATGAACGACGAGGTGCTTGATGCCTACATCAAGCAATACTGCGAGTCGCAGAACACCCCCGAAATCGTTTTCGCGTGGCAGGGCGGCGAGCCCACCCTGATGGGCATCGAGTTTTTTCAAAAGGCCGTTCTGCTTCAAAAAAAATATTCAGCGGGCCGGCCTGTGCAAAACGCCTTCCAGACCAACGGCACACTGATCAACAACGACTGGTGCAAGTTTCTGGCAAAGGAGAATTTTCTGATCGGCCTGAGCCTCGACGGCCCGCGCCACATTCACGACAAGTTTCGCGTCGACCGCGGCGGCAAGCCGACCTTCGACCGGGTGATGAAAGCCCTCAAGCTGATGAAGGCTCACCGGGTGGAATTCAACACCCTCACCTGCGTCACCCGCCAGAACGCGCCCTTCGCGGTAGAGATTTATGAGTTCCTGAAAGGAACGGGCAGCACGTTCCTGCAGTTCATTCCGATCATCGAGCGCAAGCCGGACAACGAAGCCGCTCGCCTCGGCCTGAAGCTCGCCCTGCCGCCCGACCTCGCCGCCGACGATAACGACGACCGCGTGATGCCCTGGAGCGTTCAGCCGGAGCAGTACGGACAGTTCTTGATCGATATTTTTGACGAATGGGTCCGGCACGATGTCGGCAACGTCTTCGTGCAAATGTTCGATGTGATGCTCAACGGATGGATGGACATGCCACCGCCGCTCTGCATTTTCGCTGAGCGCTGCGGCGACTCCCTGATTATTGAACACAACGGCGACATCTACGCCTGCGACCATTTCGTCTACCCCGACTTCCTGCGCGGCAATATCCTTGAAACACCCATGACCGATCTGACGGGTTCACCCGAGCAGAAAAAATTCGGCGACGACAAATTTGATTCGCTTCCCGACTACTGCAAAAAGTGCGACGTCATGTTTGTCTGCCACGGCGAGTGCCCCAAGCACCGCTTCATCTACACGCCCGATGGCAAACCCGGTCTCAACTGGCTCTGCGAAGGCTACAAAATGTTCATGCACCACATCGACCCGTATATGCGGACGATGGCCAAGCTGCTGCGCGAAAACCGCCCCTGCGCCGACATCATGCGGATGATTCCGCCGAAAGCCGGATGATCCGGCAGGTCTGTTTTTTCCAAGGTCTGGAAAAAAGAAACCCCGTTTTTCCAAAGGTTGGAAAAGCGGGGCCCAAACGTTCCAATGCCTGGAAACGTTCCTAGGTGATTTCCACGCCGCGCGACATCAGCACTTTGCCGGTGCGAACAATTTCGATGATCTTGAATTTATGAATCATTTCCATCAGTGCATCAATCTTGGCGGGGTCGCCAACCACCTGAAGTATGATCGACTCGTCGGTGAGATCGACGGTCTTGCACCCGAAGTGCTCGGCAATCTGCAACGCTTCGCCGCGGTCTTCCGCCGCGACCGCAATCTTGATCAACCCCATCTCTTTAACGACGGCGTCGTCAAACGTGTGATCCGTGCAATGCAGCACATCAACCAGCTTCCCGACCTGTTTGATGATCTGCCCGAGTCCGTCCTCCGCACCGCTGACGCCGATGGTCATGCGCGAAAAGTTCCCGTCGATGGCCGACGAAACCACGAGCGATTCGATGTTGTAGCCGCGCCGTGAAAAGGTCTGCGCGATGCGCGCCAGCACGCCGGGCTTGTTGGTGACATAAACGCTGAGAGTATGAATAGTTTTATTATTGGTCATAATATTCTCCTGAAAGTTTTTCCGATCCCTGTCTCCGGCCTACGTGGATCCCGTCGGTTTTTCCAGCTTCTTGCTGCCCGCTTTCGGCGCTTCGATAATCATCGCTTCAATCGGTTTGCCGGCCGGGATCATCGGGAACACATTGTCGGTTTTTTCAACCTCGCAGTTGATGAGGCACGGCCCGTCGTTATATTCGAGCGCAGCCTTAATGATACGCTTGGCATCGCCGGGACGCCGCAGATTAAATCCTTTGATGCCGTAGGCTTCCGCCAACTTAACGAAGTCGGGGTTGCCCTCCAGATCCACCCCGCTGGTGCGGTCGTCATAGAATAGCTCCTGCCACTGGCGAACCATGCCGAGGTAGTGGTTGTTGAGAACCACAATCTTGATCGGCAGTTTGTAGAGCGCGGCAGTGGCCAGCTCGAACAGGGTCATCTGGAAACCGCCGTCACCGCAGAAACAAACAACCAGCTCGTCGGGCTTACCGAACTGCGCACCAATGGCCGCAGGCAGACCGAAACCCATGGTTCCCGCGCCGCCGGAGGTGAGGAAGCTGTTGGGATGGTCGGTTTTATAAAACTGTCCCGCCCACATCTGATGCTGCCCAACATCCGTCACAACAATAGCCTTGCCGTCGGAGAGTTTATAAAACTCGTCGATCACATGCTGCATTTTCAGGTTGCCCTGCCGTTTGAATTTGAACGGATATTGCTGCTTCCACCCGTCGAGCTTTTTGAGCCATGCGGAGGTGTTCAACTCGGCCACATGCGGCATCAGCGCCTCGATGACTTTCAACGCGTCGCCGATGCAATGAATGTCGGGATCGATCATTTTTCCGATTTCGGACGGATCAATATCCACGTGAATGATTTTCGCCTGTTTGCAGAACTGTGCAGGGTCGCCCAGAATCCGGTCATCGAAGCGCGAGCCGAAGTTCAAAAGCAGATCGCACTCGCAAACCGCTTTGTTGGCGTAGGCGCTGCCGTGCATCCCGAGCCAGCCGAGCGACAGCTCATGCGTTTCGGGAATGGCTCCCTTGCCGAGCAAGGTGGTTGTGACCGGAGCCTTCAGCTTTTGAGCGAGTTCGAGCAACGCATCCTGCGCACCGGAAATAAGAACGCCGTGTCCGGCCAGAATCAGCGGCTTGTGCGATTTGCTGAGCGCTTCCGCGATATCCTGAATATGCTGCGGATTAACTTCGTCGTTTTCATGCGTCTTGTAGCCGGGAATATCCATTTCGGCAAACAGATCAACGCTCATCGGGCCGGCACTCATGTCCTTGGGAATATCGATCAGAACCGGACCGGGGCGGCCCGTCGTGGCGATATGAAACGCCTCGCGAATGGTGCGCGGAATGTCGTCGGATGATTTCAGCAGATAGCTGTGCTTCACAACCGGCATGCTGATATCGAAAATGTCGGCCTCCTGGAAGGCGTCTTTACCGATCATCCACGAAACGGATTGTCCGGTCAGGCAGATCATCGGAACGGAGTCCATGTGGGCGGTCATAACGCCGGTGATAATATTGGTGGCGCCGGGGCCGCTGGTGACAAGAACGACAGCGGGCTTGCCGGTGGCGCGGGCATAGCCGTCGGCCATATGGGCCGCACCCTGCTCATGGCGAACCAGAACAAACTTGATTTTGGTCTTCGTGGTGATCAATGCATCAAAGATCGGAATAACCGAGCCGCCGGAATATCCGAAGATATACTCGACCCCTTCCGCTTCCAGACTTCGTATAATGGCCTGTCCGCCATCCATCATTATTTTTTCCATTGTTTTAACCCTCCCGAACAACTTGACCTAAAAAACTATGTAAAAAATACACCAAAAACACATCACCGCAAGTAATTAGTTTGTTTTATTACCAAAACACAGCCTGTTTTCGCGCGCAAAAACCATCCAAGCCAAAAACATGACTTGTTTTTGACATAAACCGCAGGCGCAAAAACGATTTGCGGTTGAATCCACACGAAAAGAGAGCTGAACGCCGCCGCCACAATGCCCGCTTACCATTTTTTCCAAAGCTTGGAAAAAATTAAGCCGGTGTTTTCCAATGATTGGAAAACACCGGCCTTTACAGGGCGGAGCCCCGAAACCTCGCACAGCAGGCGGGTCAGGCTTCAATACGGAAAATGTGCACCGGATGCTCAGGGGTGAGCTCGACATAGTTGTCCGCGCCCGCCCAGCGGTAGCGCTTATCGCTCAGCAGGTCGTGCGCAGTAAACTCTTTTCCGATCGTCAGCCCGCACACCTCGAGCGGAACCGTCACGATGCCAACCTGTTGCTGATAGGCATCCAGATTGACCAGGATCAGCAGCGTGTTGCGTCCGTCGCAGGCCGACTTGGTGTAGGCGATAATCTTATCGTTGTTGCAGTCGCAAAAACGAAGATTGCCGTATTCCTGTAAAGCCGGATTGGCGTGGCGAATCCGATTGAGATCACGCACAAAGTCACGAATCCCTGTTTGTTCCCAGTCGCGCACCTTGAATTCGTATTTTTCGGAAAAGTTCAGCTCTTCTTTGCCGGGAAACGGTTCGCTTTCGCAAAACTCAAAACCGGAATACATCCCGTAGACCGACGAGAGCGTGGTGGCCAGCGCCAGCCGGATTTTGAAAGCCGAGTGCGGCGCATTGTGCAGGTAGGCCGGGTGAATGTCCGGCGTGGTCGGGAAGAGATTGCCGCGCATGTAATCGGCCACCGGGCTCTGTGTCAGATAGCTGAAATACTCCGTCAGCTCCTTCTTTTCGCTGCGCCAGGTGAAATAAGTGTACGACTGCGTGAAGCCGACTTTTCCGAGCATTTCCATCACGCGCGGACGAGTAAACGCCTCCGCCAGAAAAATAACGTCGGGATATTTTTTCTGCACTTCGCGAATGACCCACTCCCAGAAAATGATCGGCTTGGTGTGGGGGTTGTCGACGCGGAAAATACGGACGCCCTTTTCAGCCCAGAAGAGGAAGTAGCGCCTCATCTCGTTCCAGAGCGCGTCGCGGTCTTTGCAGTCAAAATTAAGCGGATAGATATCCTCGTATTTTTTCGGCGGGTTCTCTGCATATTTGATCGTGCCGTCGGGCCGGCGGAAAAACCAGTCAGGATGCTCTTTAAGGTACGGGTGGTCGTAGGAGCAGTTGATGGCGAAGTCGATCGCAATGTCGATTTTCATCTCCGCCGCTTTTTTCACCACCTGCTCAAACTCTTCCATCGTCCCGAGCTGTTCGCAGACATCAAAGTGCCCGCCGTGCTCATTGCCGATGGCGTACGGGCAACCCGGATCGTCCGCGGTGGCGGTCAGCGAATTGTTGCGCCCTTTTTTAAAGCTCTTGCCGATCGGATGGATCGGCGGGAAGTAGAGCACGTCGAAACCGAGGTCGGCGACGTAGGGCAGAAAGTTTTCCACATCCTTCCAGGTGGCACTGCGTTTGGGATCGCTTCCGGTCGAGCGCGGAAACACCTCGTACCACGAGGCAAAGCGCGCCTTCAACTGGTCAATCATCAGCGGATGCGGATCGCTCGCGCCGGTCTCCACCCCCTTGCGCAGCGGCCAGGCGCAGACCGCCTTCACGATCGGATCGGAAAACATTACGGCGGCCTGTTCGCGGGCGTAGGTCAGCCCCTCAATCTCCCGAATCCAGTTGGCAATCTGTTTGGCCTCCTCTTTCGGAGCCCGTTTGGCGGCATCCTGCATCAGATGAAGACCTTCGATGGCTTCGCTCTCCAGCGTATCCGCGGCTTCATACTTCCGCTTCGTATCGTGAAGCCAGGAGGCAAAATGATCCGTGTACGCCTCAATCCGGTATTCGTGCCGCCCGATTTGCTTCGGTTCAAACGCCGCTTCCCACTGATCCAGCCCGGGATTCACATGCGTCATCGGAATCCGGTTCCAAGCCTTGGAACCTTCCTTGCGCCACAGCAGCTCGGCCCGAATCATTCCGTGCCCTTCCCGGAAAATTTCGGCCTTCACATGAATGGAGTCGCCGAGTTCGCGCTTCACGGCATAGCGCCCGAAATCCACCTGCGGCTCAACATTCTGAATCACGATATAACTGCCCTTTGGGATCATATTCTTTCCTTTATTTCGGCTCCGCCGGAGGCGTCGCCCCACCTCGCATTTTGAATCGACAGGCAGGGCGAACTCTTCGCGTGAGCCGTAATCCTGTTTGGTTAATCCTTTTTCAATCGTTTATAGAGCTCGGCGGTCTGCTCGGCAATCGCGGTCCAGCTGAAGGTTTCAACCGCGCGCGCGCGGCTGGCGGCCCCCATCCGTTTGCACAGTGCCGGATCGGCGATCAAACTGTTCACGGCCTCGGCCAGATCGACCGAAAACTTTTCGGGATCGACCGGTTCGAACGGCGCAACCTGCAACTGCTCCACCGGAACCAGCAGGCCGGTCTCGCCGTGAACCACCACCTCCTTGATGCCGCCCACCGCCGAAGCGACCACCGGCGTTTCGCACGCCATTGCTTCGAGATTGATGATGCCGAACGGCTCATAAATGGAAGGACAGCAAAAGACCGTCGCGTGGGAATACAGCTCAATCGCCGTTTCCTTCGAAACCATCTCCTCAATCCAGACGATGCCGTCGCGCACCTTGCGCGCTGCGGCAACCGCCGCCTGCATTTCCTCGGCGATCTCTTTGGTGTCCGGCGCGCCGGCGCACAGAACCACCTGACAGGCGGGATCCATGTATTGGACAGCATTCACCAGATGAACGATCCCCTTCTGGCGGGTGATGCGTCCGACAAACAGCACAAAGGGTTTGTTCGGATCGATTCCGTATTTCCGGAAGCAGTCCTGCGTGGTGACCTTGTGATACTGTGTCGTATCGATCCCGTTATAAATCATCTCAATCTTTGCCGGATCCACGTTGAAATGGTTCAGAATGTCCGTGCGTGTCTCTTTCGACACCGCGATCACCGCATCGGCCATTTCCAACGCCGTCTTTTCGATCCAGCTCGAAAAATCGTAGCCGCCGCCGAGCTGTTCGCGCTTCCACGGACGGAGCGGTTCGAGCGAATGGGCGGTAATCACCAGCGGAATGCCGTAGGCCAGCTTCGCGGCGATGCCTCCGAAATGGGCGTACCACGTGTGGCAATGCACCACATCGGCGCCCGACGGTTTGATATTGAAGTCCACCCCGTGAGCCAATGCATTCAATACCGGCTTGATCCGCGGATCCGCGTTTTCAAAGCGGGCGGAATCCACGGTTGTTCCGTGAACCGTCAGCGAGGGATTATCGTCGTGCTGCTCTCCAAAGCACCGCACCTCCACATCAATCAGCTTGGCCAGCTCGCGGCTGAGATATTCCACATGCACCCCGGCGCCGCCGTAGACATTCGGCGGGTACTCATTGGTCAGCAGCAGAGCTTTCATAGATCGTTCTCCAAGTGAATGTAAATGAGGCTCATTTATGCCGAACTCCCATCCCGCTTTCGAGCCTTTATTATTGGTAAAACAGACACCCCCCCTTCCCGCCCCGCACGAAAGATCTTCTCGCACCTGAAAGCGCAGGGATAAATAATTTACGAAAGAACCGCTCATACCGCCAAGCCACCAAGGTTTTCCAATGCCTGGAAAAAATCAGAACATCCAACGCTGTTGACTTCCAA